>CAZUBG010000207.1:0-9732 GCA_964618545.1 uncultured Bifidobacteriaceae bacterium
GCCGTATTTGGTGATCTATGACGGGGGCGCGCCCGGTCAGGGGACCGGGCCGACAGTCCGAGGGGAAGCGCCCGGTGAGGGCACCGGGCCTACAATCGGAGGGGGGACGCCCGGTGAGGGCACCGGGCCTACAGTCCGAGGGGAAGCGCCCGGTCAGGGGACCGGGCCTACAGTCCGAGGGGGAACGCCGGGGCGGGGGGCCGGGCCGACTGGTTCGTTTTTTCATGTCCGGGTCAATGTGCTGGGGCTGGCGCGGCGGTTTTTGGTTCAGCCGAAGGAGCGGGCGGATTTTGAGTTTCTGGTGGCGCAACCGATCTGGTCGGGGGTGACGTTGCGGGTGTTGCTGGATCATGTGGAGTTGGCGGGGTATAACCGGGAGTTGATTAACTGGACGCTGAGTGATGATCTGTATCGGGGGTATGTGCTGGAGCCGGGGATTATTCAAAAGCAGAAAGCTGAAATGGGAGGGGGACAAGAAGAAAGCAGAGAACGGAAAACAGAAAGCGGAAAGTTGAAAGTGGAGGATTTGGATTGGCGGCGGGTGTTGTGGGAGGAGTTTTATCCGCGCATCCGGCATGAATCTTGCCGGAGGACGCGGCGCGGATTGTGGTGTGGCATTTGCATGAGCGGTTGACGGTGGCGGCGCTGGCGGGGGCGCCGCGCGCGGTGCCGGAGATCTGGCGGCGGCAGATCACGGATGCGCCGGGGTTTGAAATCATCACGGTGGCGGCGTTGCGGTCGGTGGGGGTGCCAGCGCGGTTGAATGCGGCGGGGCAGGCGGAGTTTTGGGCCGGGGCCGGGGGTTGGGGGCTGGCGTGCGGGGAGTAGGGGCCGGGGTCTGGGGTTTGGGCTTGGGTCTGGGGGTGGTTGCAAATCTACACGGGAACACTTTGCGGGGCCAAGGTTGTTTTTTTCAACCATTGGTCCACCTCGCATGTCCAAAGTCGGCTAAAAGCCGGCGCTCGAGGGCCGGAGCGCGGAATCCATGCCGCTTCAACGTCCAAACATGGGCTGGCTCAGCCGGGTCGTGGGTCGGCCGTGTTGCCAACGGTGAAGCGGGCTGAAGCCCGCGCTCCGATAGGCGGTGCGGGGGCAGTGCCAGGCTGCGCCCAGCCCGACGTCCTTGGTCGAAAAACGCTTGCCTCGACGGTAAATCTGTTTTTAATGGGACCATGATTTTTTCCCGTCTCTGGAACCTGCTCCCATTACTGGGGGTGGCCACCGCCGCCGTTTCCGCGCCGGCGCAGGAGGATGCCCTGGCCTGGCCGGCCCTGACTTCCCAAAACCGGCCCTGGTGCTTTTGGTGGTGGCCGGGCAGCGCGGTGGATACGACCAATCTCACCCGCAATCTGGAACGTTATCAGGCCGCCGGCCTGGGCGGGGTCCACATCATTCCCATTTACGGGGCCAAAGGGGCGGAGTCCGCCTATATTGATTATCTCAGTCCCGATTGGATGCGCATGATGGGTTATACTGTGGCCGAAGCGAACCGGTTGGGGATGGGCGTGGACATGAGCACGGGTTCGGGTTGGTGCTTCGGCGGCCCCAATGTGAGTGAGGCCGATGCCAACGCCTCGGTGGTGGTCAAGACGATGGACGTCGCGGCGGGACAAAAGCTGGCCGGCACCTTTGATCCGGAAAGGACGCAGGCGCTGGTGGCCTGTCTGCCGGATGGCAGGTCGGCCGATCTCACGGATCGAATCCGTGCGGATGGCAGTGTGGATTGGACGGCGGACCGCCGGGCCTGGCGCGTTTACGCCATTTCGCAAAAGCCGTCCGGCCAGAAGGTCAAACGCCCCGCCCCCGGCGGCGGGGGCTGGATGTTGAATTTGATTTATCCGGACGCGGTGACCCGCTGGCTCCAGCGTTACACGGATGCGTTCGCCGCCGATGACGGTCCCAAGCCGCGGGCACAGTTCCAGGATTCGTATGAATATATTTCGAACTGGTCGCCGGATTTCTTCGCCCAGTTTGAAAAGCTGCGCGGCTATAAGCTGCAATCCCAACTGCCCGCCCTCTTCGGCAGCACGACCAATGGGCAAACCGCCCGGGTGAAGGCGGATTACCGGGCCACGGTTTCCGACATCATGGCCAATGAAGCCCTGCCGCGCTGGGTGGAATGGTCGCATCAGCACGGTTTCATCACCCGTGATCAGGCCCATGGCTCGCCCGGCAACCTGCTGGACATCTATGCGGACGCCGACATTCCCGAGACGGAAATGTTTCACCTCACGCGCAACAAGCTGGTCTCCAAAATGGCGTCCTCGGCGTCCCATGTGGCCGGGCATCCGCTCACTTCCGCCGAAACCGGCACCTGGCTGGCCGAACATTTCACGGAGACGCTGGCGGATTTGAAATATCTGGCGGACGACATGTTTCTCTCCGGCATCAATCACATTTTCTACCATGGCAACTGCTACTCACCCGATGAAGCCGCCTGGCCGGGCTGGTTTTTCTACGCGTCCACCGAAATGAATCCGCGCAATTCCATCTGGCATGATGTCCCCGCGCTGAACACCTACATCGCCCGCTGCCAGTCCCTCCTGCAATCCGGCCAGCCGGACAACGATGTGCTGCTTTACTGGCCGCTGGATGATTTTTGGATGCATCCGGACGACACGCTGCTGCCCCATTTCAAGGTGCATAACACGGAGGTGTGGTTTGACAACCAGCCCGTCGGCCGGGCCGCCCGGGAACTGTGGAATCTGGGTTATGGGTTTGATTACGTTTCGGACCTGCAACTCAGCAAGTCGCAGGTGGTGCAGGGCAAAATCCAAATGCCCGGGGCTTCTTATCGTGCGATTGTGGTTCCCGCCTGCGACTACATTTCGGTTAAGACGATGGAAAACCTCGGGGTGCTCGCCGCGTCCGGGGCGACGGTCATTTTTGAGAAACAGATTCCGCGGGATGTTCCCGGGCTGGCCCAATTGGACGCTCGCCGCGCCGAACTGAAGCTCCTGGCGGACCAACTCGCCATCAAAGCCAAAGTTGGCGAACTGGCGGGACTGCTGGCGGCGTCGGCGATTCCCCGCGAGTCGCTCACGGATGCCGGGCTTTCCTTTGTGCGCCGTTCAGATGCCAACGGTTGGAATTATTTCATCGCCAACCAGAGCAGCACCAACTTTGCCGGTTGGGTGACCCTGGCCCGAACGGGGGATTCGGCGGTCATTCTCGATCCCCTGACCGGCCAGACGGGCGTGGCGGCCTGCCGCAAGACCGCCGATCACCAGGAAGTTTACCTTAGTTTGCCGGCCGGGGCCTCGCAGATTGTGCGGCTGGTCGCCGACCAAGCCGTGGTTGGCAAAGCGTGGGATTACTGGCAGACCAACGGTGCGCCGACCGTGCTGACCGGCACTTGGAACGTGAGTTTTGTTCAAGGCGGCCCGGTGTTGCCGGCTGACTTCCAGACCACCAGACTGGATTCCTGGACGCGGCTGGGTGACACCAACGCCCAGCGTTTTGCCGGCAGCGCGCGGTACACCCTCCATTTCGACGCGCCAGCGGAGGCAACGGGCAGTTGCTCTCTTGACCTCGGAGACGTCCGCCAAAGCGCCCGGGTGCGCCTCAACGGCCGGGACTGTGGCACACTGATCATCCCGCCCTTCCGCGTGACGGTGGATCATTTGAAGGCGAAGGATAATTTACTCGAAGTGGAAATCACCAATGTCTCGGCCAATCGCATCCGCGATCTGGACCGCCGGGGAGTGCCTTGGAAAATCATGCGCGACATCAATATTGTGGACGTGAACTATCATCCGTTTGACGCCTCCGACTGGCCCCTGACCGATTCCGGCCTGCTCGGTCCGGTGACCCTGGCCCCCATTACGACAGCAGCAAAATGACGGTTCCGCGATTGCGGGGCAAAAAGGGATGAAGAATGTGCAGGCAGACCCGTTCCACGACGTCCTGAGATGCCGGCGGCCGGTGACAGAGGAGCGGATCAACGCGGTTGGCGCATCAGCCGCCGCAGCAGGGCCAGAGCGCCCAATCCGATCAACCCGGCAGTGGCCGGCTCGGGCACTGGAGCGATGGTGTACAAGGTGGCGGGGGTGCCAAAAGTTGTCCCGGCCGAGGTGGCGGAGTCATAATAGGAAGTGCCATTCCAAGGTTCATAGTTGTCATCAGACTCCGGAAGATAACCGGTGTTGTCCAAGGCCCCATAGGCGGCCTGGGTGCCGCTGGTATAACCTGAAACCACATCGAAGTAAAAACTTTCGCCCTGGCTCAAACCGAGGCTGCTTAACGGCACGGTGATGGTGGCATAATCAAACCCGGTTCCGCCCGCGGCATAGCCGATTCCTGAACCCATGGTCCAACCGCCATCATAAATGCCGGGAGTGGCGCCGGTGCCGTAGGTGTTGATGAGGGCATTCTCACCGCTGCTGATGCCGATCAGCGGTCCCCAAGGGTTCACATGCCCGGTATCACCGCTGCCGGCCTGGCCGACCACCTGAAGTTCGACCGAATAAAAAATATAGGAGGCCATCGGTTCGGTGGAATTGATGGTGAAGCTGAGGCTGGTCGCATTGTTAGCGACCACCACGCTGCCAATGGCTCCGCCATCCGCCGCAGCGCTGCCATCAGCAACTCCGGGGCCGGTGAAGGTGGTTTGAGCCATGACCGGCGTGAGGGCAAGGGCGGCCAGGGCTGGAATGAGGCTAAATTTAATGTTCATCGCGGTAATGGGTGACAGCCATGATTTGTTTGTAACAGCATGACAAAATTCATGGTCCCAGCCAGCCTCACAAATGTATGGTTTTATTGCCAGAGGCAAAAACCGTGGGGGCCAGGCCCGGCCTCACAAATGTATGGTTGTGGCCTGCGGGTTCGATTTCCGGCTGTAAAAATGACGGGAACGCCCTAAACTGCCGTCATGCGCCCCTTTGGTTTCAACCGGAATAAACTGGCCCGGACCTGGGGGGGCGTGGTTCTGGCAGGGATGGCGCAGGCCGCCCTGGCCGCGCAGCCGGTTTTGGAACTGACAAACGTGAGCCAACTCACGCAGGCCAGCCCGGTCGCCATCCACGATCACATTCGGCTTGAAGGCGATGTTTGGTGGGTGAATTCCGCCGCGGACCAGTTTGTCTTGCGGGATGCCACGGGGGTTGCCGAAATTGAAGCCGATTTGCACGGCCAACCGATTCAGGCGGGTGAACGCGTGCGCCTGGAAGGGGATGGGATCATCATGAAAACCGGGGATGGCCACCGGATCGGCAGCACGGGGCCGGTGGTGGACAACAACGGCGTGCATGGGATGATCGAACGGTCAGGGACGGTTTATTTAAACGCCGGATGGCATCCGATTCGGGTGGATTGGTTCAATGGGGTGGAGAAATTCGGACTGCAAGTGGATTACGAGGGACCGGACCTGCCACGACAAAGAATTCCTGATTCCGTGCTGGGCAGAAAAGGAAACGGTCCGGACGGTTTCGCGGCGGGGCTGGATTATGCTTGTTATGAAACCGCCGGGGAGGTTTTGCCGGACTTTGACCGGCTCGCGCCGGTGACAACGGGGACGGTGTCCAATTTTGACTTAAGTGTGATGACCCGTCCCGAGCACGTCGCGCTGCGGTTCGCCGGATTGATCAGGGTGCCGCGCGACGGCTTGTATCAGTTTTACACCAAATCGGACGATGGCAGCGAGTTGTCTGTGGAGGGGCCGCCGTTGCGGCTGGAACGGATTGGCCGGGCGGAATTTCCCCAACCGACGGTGATTGCGCCCGGGCAAATTCTGGCGGGCCATGACGATGTGCTGTGGGCGGCCACCGAAGGGGTGGTTGCCTTTGTGGGCGAGCAGACCAACGGCTTGAATCTGGAACTGACTTCCGGCACGGGCCGGATGCGGGTGGTGGTCGCCAACGCCCGGGGATTGGCGCCGGCCAGGCTCTTGAACAATCGGATTCGCGCCACGGGGGTCTGCCACAGTGCATTCACCACGGACGGACAGAAAATTGCCGGCACGCTGTTGGTTTCGGGCGCAGACGCCATTGAATTCCCCGGCACCGCACGGGAGGACGCGGCGGGGGCAGACGCCCGGGCGGCGGAGCTGCCGGTTTTGACCACCGGGGCGGCGGTCCACCGGCTGAAACGCGAAGCGGCGCAGCGGGGTTATCCGGTGAAAATCCGGGGCGTGGTGACCTGCGTGCTGCCGGAGCATCAGGCGTTCACGCTACAGGATTCCACGCGCGGGTTGTATGTGGTGGATTGGTCGCCGGGCGGCGCGCTGCCGCAAACCGGGGAGTTTTTGGAGATCCGCGGCGCAACCGACCCGAGTCTCTTCGCACCGATTGTCAACGCACAACAGTTGCTGGTTTTGGGGGCGGGGCACCTGCCCGAACCGGTGCGGCCCACCTGGGATCAGTTGATGAACGGCAGCCTGGACGCGCAGTACGTCGAATTGCAGGGCATCGTCCTGGAGGTCAGCACGAACGGGCTGACGCTGCTCACGCGCGACGGCCGGATCAAACTGGAATTGCGGGTGGCGGGCGCGGCACCGGAAACCCTCACTCGTTACGAAGATGCGCTCGTGCGCGTGCGCGGCTGTTTGTTTGCATCGTGGGACTATGTGACGCACGAGGTCAAGTCGGGCGAAATCCGCATTTATGGCGCGGACCTTTCCGTGGATGAACCGGCTCCGGTGGATTTGTTCGAGCCGCCGAAAAAATCGGTGGCGGAGCTGTTGCAGTTCAATCCGCAGGCGGGGGTGTTTCAGCGCGTGAAGGTGTCGGGGCAGATTCTTTATGCGCGCGCCCCGGAGTATTTAATGACGGACGGCCAAAGCGGCCTGCGCTTCATCACGAAAAAGCCGGTGGAACTGGCGGCGGGGGATTTGGTGGAAGTGGTGGGTTTCCCGGAATTGAGCGGCGCGTCGCCGGTGCTGCATGAGGCGGTGGCGCGCAGGACCGGCCGCGCCCCGCTGCCCGCGCCGGTTTTTCTGCCGGCCGATTTGATGCGCGCCGAGCATGACGCCACCCGCGTGCGGGTGGAGGGGCGGCTGGCCGACCGGCGCGAGGCTCCGGGGGAAATGATTTTGGAAATGCAGAACGGCGTGCGGACGTTTTTGGCACGGCTGGAGACGACCCATCGGATTGCGGAACCGCCGCCGGTGGGCGCCACCCTGGAATTGACCGGTGTGTACGCCGCCCAGGGGGGAAACAAGGCGACGGGCCAGGGCATCACCTCCTTTGAACTGCTGCTGGATTCGCCCGCGGACCTCCGGGTGCTGGTGCGTCCGCCGTGGTGGACGCTGGAACGCCTGCTGTTCATTTTGGGCGCGCTGGCGTGCGTGCTGGTGTTCAGCGTGTTGTGGATCACGCAGCTTCACCGCAAGGTGGAGGCCCGCTCGGCGGAACTGGAAGTGGAGATTCACGAACGCCAGCGCGTGGAACAGCAGCGCGCGCTGGAACAGGAGCGCGCCCGCATCGCCCAGGACCTGCATGACGAACTGGGCTCCGGTCTGACCGAGGTGAGCATGCTGGGGGTGCGCGCGCGCGCCGCCGCCGTTTCCGATGAGAAGCGCGAGCTTTATCTGGAACAAATGAGCGGCAAGGCGCGCGAGATGGTCGTGGCGCTGGACGAAATTGTCTGGGCGATGAATCCGCGCCACAATTCGCTCGCCTCGCTGGTGAGTTATTTTTCGGTGTACGCGGATCGTTTTCTGGGGCTGGCCAACATTGCGTGGCGGCTGGAGGATTTGTCCGCGCCGGCGGATTTTGCGGTGGACTCGCGCGTGCGACACCAATTGTTTCTCGCGTTCAAGGAGGCGCTGACCAACACCGTCCGCCATTCGGGGGCCACGGAGGTCTGCCTGAGCATCCGCCTGGCGGACGGCGAAGCGCGCTTTGCCATCTCGGACAACGGCCGTGGCTTGCCCGGGGGCCGGAGGACGGAGGCGATGGACGGCATGGCGAACATGCGCGCGCGCCTGGAGAAGATTGGCGGGCGGTTTGACCTGGTCCCCAACGAAACGGGCCGCGGCACCACGGTGCGGTTCTTCGTTCCGGCCAAACAATGATTATGACGACGCTGGCGATTGTGGAAGACAACAAAACGATTCGGGAGAGTCTGGCGGAATTTGTCCAGGCCGATCCCGAGCTGACCTGTGTTTGCACCTGTGCCACGGGGGAGGAGGCGCTGAAGGTCCTTCCCCGGCACCAGCCGGGCATCGTGCTGATGGACATCCAACTGCCCAACATGTCCGGCATTGAATGCACGGCGCAGCTCAAGCAATTGCTGCCGGCGGTGCAGATCATCATGGTCACGGTTTATGAGGACACGGACCGGATTTTCAAGGCGTTGCGCGCGGGCGCATGCGGTTATTTGTTGAAACGGTGCGCCCCGGAGGAGTTGATCTCGGCCATCCGCGAGGTGCGGCTGGGCGGGGCGCCCATGGCCCGGGAAATCGCGCGCAAGGTGATTGCGTCCTTCCAGGAACCGCTGGCCACGGCGGCGGAAGTGGAGGATCTTTCGCCGCGCGAGCGGGAGATTTTGGAGTTGCTGGCCGAGGGGTTTCCGAACAAGGAAATCGCCGGACGGGTGGGGGTGACCGACGGCACGGTGCGCTGGCATTTGCGGCATGTGTATCACAAATTGCATGTGCGGTCGCGCACGGAGGCGGCGTTGAAATTCCGCTCGACCCGGACGGATTAGCGGGCCGGGCCGGAGAAACAACACATTTGTGAGGCTGGCCAGCCCGGGACAATGCGGGAATAATCATGGCATCGTCCCGATGATCGCCAAGCCGCGTTTTTGCTCCTCCCGCCCTCCGCCGGAAGGCGCATTCGCTTTCACGTTGATCGAATTGCTGGTGGTCATTGCCATCATTGCCATTTTGGCGGCCATGCTGCTGCCGGCGCTGGCGGCGGCCAAGTTCAAGGCGAAGGTCGCCGCCTGCACGTCAAATTACCGGCAATGGGGGGTGGTCGCCAATCTCTATGCCAATGACGATGGATCCGGCCGCCTGCCGTCCTATCCCATCCCGGTGACCGGTTACAACGCCTGGGATGTCTCCACCAACATGGTTCCGGGCCTGGCGGCCTTCGGCCTGACGGTGCCCATGTGGTTTTGTCCGGTCCGCCCGGGCGATTTCGACAACGTCAATCAACTGTTGATCACCGATCTCGGTCATCCGATTACAACCACGGATGATTTGAACACCGCTTTGCGCTTGGTTTACAGCGGGAAATTCTGTGTCTTATTTCATGCCTGGTGGGTGCCCCGGCAGGTCCTGGACGCCCCGGTTCAGGATGTGTTTCCATCGCCCGTGCTCGGCACCTGCCACACAACCAATGGCTGGCCGGTGCGGCTGTCGGATCGGATCATTAATGCGCAGCCGTTCATCAGCGATTACTGTTACGCCGCCGGCCCCACGCTGCAAACCAATGTGGCCCTGGCCGGGGCCGGGCACTCCGCCGGAACGGTTTTGAAATCGGTCAACCTGGCCTTTGGCGACGGGCATGTCGAAGCCCATCCCCGCGCCCTGATTCAATGGCAGTATTTTGGCAACACCACCGCCTTTTATTGAGCGCCGGCCGCCCGCGAGGAACCACACATTTGTGTGGCTTGGCAAATCCCCGGTTTAAGGCAGTTTTAGTGTTATCCATGTGAAGCTGGCGACAGCGGCCGGCATTTTGGGATGAACCATCAACCATGACAGCCATTAAAATGAAAACCTGCGCGAAAATAATCGGGATTCTGACCGGGATAATGCTGGGGGCGGGGGCGGCGCTGGCC
>CAZUBG010000208.1:0-9702 GCA_964618545.1 uncultured Bifidobacteriaceae bacterium
CGATGGAACTGCGCAGCTTGGAGAACGCCTTCTGGCCGTCATCATCGCGGATGAACCGGGGGTCACCCTTGAAGCCTTTGTAGTTGTTCTCGATGTAGAGTTTCTCCGCAAAGTCCGCGATCTGTTGCACCGTGGTGTCGTAGGTGATCCAATTGCCGATCAGGCGCGTGGAATATTGGCTCCAGAAATCGTGGTCCTTTTTGAAGATGTCCGGCGTCAATTCCGGCAGGGGATCCCGGTTGATCTTCATGATCACGCCAAACGGGGTCTCATAGGGATACATCCAGTCCAGCGGGAAGCTTTCCTCCACGAAGAATTCGTTGGTGGGGTTGTGGTCGAAAATGACCTTGCACAGCAGGCCGTTGATCATCATCACGGCCACCTGCCCCGAGACCTGCACATGGCCGGAGCCATCCTGATGCAAGTCCTCGCCTTGCTTTAACTGGCCGAGCGCCGAGCGCCGCTGCACGTCATCCGTGTAATCCTGAAAGCACTGGTTCAAATCCTCCGGGGAGGGGGTGTAAATTTCCTTGGGCGGATAAACCCCCTCGGCGCGGCGGCGTTTTTCCACACTCGCCCCGAACTTCGTAAACGGCACGTCCAGCACATCATAGAGCCCATTGGCGATGCTGGTGACCAGGCCGTTGTTGGCGATTTCCGGCCCAAACGGCACCCCGACCACATACTTGAACAATTCACTGAAAAACGGCGGATCCTTCTCCGCGCTGCGGAAGTATTCGGAGCGGATGTATTGCAGATAGGTGCCGTCGGCCAGGGCGTTCTGGGTGATGATGTAAACGTCACGGCGGTCAAACTTTTGATCCTCCACCGGCTGGTCCTTGTGGGGGATGAAGCTTTCGCAGAAAATCATGTAGGTCGGGCAGAATCGGCCCGGGTCCGTGCCGCCAAAGAGAATGGCATCGCGGGTCATCTGGGGGTAAATGCCGTAGGGCGGCGTAAACATGTCGTGCCCAAACCAGTAGCCGAACCAGTGGTTGCGCTGCTCGCTCTTATACCAGTGCGCCACGCCTGAATACACCGGCATCACCGCAAACAGAGCCAGCAGGATCAGCACCGGCCCCCGGTTGCGATACACCAGCAGCGCCAGCACAAACATGATCGCGATGCCCAGCAGGATGAGGTTGGCAAACACCGGCGAACCATACTGGTCATGGGTGAACGCCAGGGCGATATAATGCGGCAGGTGAAAAAGGGGGATCTTCCCCAGGCCGATGAAGCTCGTCCAAATCGGATTGTTTTGAATCCATTCCGGCAGATGCAGCCAGTTAAACAAGCGGACTTCCCCGCCCAACCCAAAATACAGGTCGCCGGTGGCCCCCCACAGACAAAGGAAAGCCAGAAGGATGGCGAGGCTTCCCCCCACCAGCCCCCGCGAGCGGAAATTCTGGTAATGGGTGGCCACATACGCCGCCATCAGGGTCAGGCCATAGCCGATCATGATGGCAAACAGCGTGTGCGAGGCGGTGAAAAACACCTTGTTCAGTTCGGAGGCGGAACGGTCCGGCGTCACGCCGAGCATGACCACCATGAGGACGGAGAGGCAAAAATAAATCGAGGCCAGGCCGACAAACCAGGCGCGCTCCCGTTTTTGCATTTTGGACAGGAACAAGAACGGCATCACCCCGATGGCAATGAACACCCAGCCGAAGGATTCGGCCAGACCGTTGACAATGTAACCCAACTGGCCGATAAACCGCGTGAAAAAGGCCACCGGGTTGGTGAACAAGTCCGTATCATGGATGCTTTCATACTGGCCGCGGCTCAAGGCATGGAAGAAGCCCTCCACCGTACGTGGGTAGCCCCATTGCATCGGGGGAACCGTCATGCCCGAAATCGGCTCGTAAAAGTAAAACGAAACCCCCAGCACCCAGACAACGCCCATGAAGAAGATGGTGAGCCACTCGGAGGCGATGCCCTCGGTTTTCACGCACAAATAGCCGGCCGCCAGAATGGAGGAAATGCCCACGCACTGAAACAACAGATCTTCAAGCGAACTCATGTTTTTAAGCGCCGGCACCGAGGACTTGAGCAGCATGCAGCCAATGTAAATCAGGCTGTTGGTGACAAAGAGATCCCGCCCCAGACGGATGTTGGCGGCGGCGATGGCCACTTCCACCCCCATGGCGCTCAACAACAACGATTGGTGGATGGTGGCGCAAAGGCCGTAAACAAACATGGACCAGTAGAGATACGATTTCTGTTGCGGCGCATAAATCCAGCGCAGCAACAACACCAGCACCACCGTCAGCCACGGCACCCCGAACAGGGAGATGCGGTTGATCACCACCGATTCGCTCCACATGTAGGCATCCAGCCCCACCAGCAGACCGGTGACACAACCGGCCACCAGGCCAATGGTCGTTTCCCAGCGGTTGGTGACGGATTTCAATTCTTCAATGCCTTCAATCAGCATGCTGCTCCCGCGCGACACCATCAGGGCCACCAGACCGCAGCCCATGGCCGCCGCGAAGGATTCCCCCACCTCCACCCGCCAGGCCACGTTGCCCAAGGGCACAATGACCGTCCACAGCCAGCTATAAATGGCCCAAAAAGGATAGCCCGGCGGATGCGGAATGCCGGCATAAAAGGACCCCGTGCAGAGCTCTCCGGAATCCTCCAGCGTCAGTTCCGGCGCCAGGGTGAACAAGTAGATGCTCCAGAGGACGACAAAGGTGATGATCAGGGCCAGCCAGTCAAATTTTCGGAACAGCGGCGCCACCCTGACGGGCCCCGGATTGGCCGGGGCCGCCGGTTTGGCAACAATACTCTTCCCGCTGTTTGGTTTTGGTTTTTCCATTTGCATGATTAATTGGTCGACGATGTAAAACCCATAGGAGACGGCAAACCACTGTGGTTTGTCCAATCAAAAGTGAGCGATTCCAAATGGTTCTGCGGGTCCTGGTCGCTCCCGGCGGTGTAGGCCGAGTAACTCAGATTGCTCAAAACCAGATTCCCCCGCTGGCTGCGGTTGAGTTGGGCGGGGGACAACGAACTGCTGGAATTCAACACCAGCAGCGACAGCACCATGCAGGCCGCGGCCGGGACCAGCAGGTTCCAAAAGGACCGTTCCTCCGGCGTGGCTCGCCGGGCTGTAAAAATCCGCCGCTTAAGCCCCGCCGCAGGTGGGCGCGGTTTCCAAGCGGACAACCCTGTCAGGTTCGTCTTTTTCATGCACAACCCCTTCCAACCGGAATTTTATTTTTTGCAAACCGTAGCGGTAACGCCCCGCCACCGTGTTCGGTGAGGACTCCAGCAATTCCCCGATTTCTTCAAAAGTGTACCCGTGCCAGAATTTCAATACGATCACCTCCCGCTGTTCCACCGGCAGTTCCGCCAGACACCGCATGGCCGCCTGTTCCGCCGTGGTCTGCGACACTGATTTTTCAAACCACCGGATGGATTCCAACTCCCGCGTCAGCCGCCGCCACAGCGAGCGTTTGTAGTTCAACGCCTGGTTCCGGTAGCTCCGCACGCAGTAATGTTCCGCCCGGTGCGGGGGCAGCGGCTTCTCCAGCAGCGTCAAAAACGTCTCCTGCAAAACATCCTCCGCCTCACAGTGACTCAACCCCAGCGCCCGCCCATACAGGATCAACTCAGGCGCTTTCGCGTCGTAGATGGCCTCGCACCAGTGGCATGGTTCGTTTTCGCTCACGTTTCACCTAATAGACACCCCCCGGCGCCAATTTGTATGAAAAATAATCAATTCTACCATCATTCAAGCCCGGCGCACGGTCCGCCCGGTCTAAACGCAACAACCCAGTTTCGACGGACGAAACTGGGTCTGCTGAAGCCGCGGAGGGGGGTGACCCGGAAATGCAAATATTTCCGGCCCGAAAAAATCAATTCAACGCCGAAGCCAGCCGGGACTTCTTGCGGTTGACCGTCGGACGCGGAACCACGCCCGATTTGACGGCCTTGTCCAGGGCGGAATGCACGCCCGGCAGCAGCTTGGCGGCTTCGTCCTTCTTGCCGGCGGCCAGCAGCGTGCGGAAATTCTTTTCCACCCGGCGCAAATTGGACTTGATGCTGCGGTTGTGCTGCTCTTTGCGGGCACTGCCCCGCATGCGGCGTTCGGCTGACTTGGTGTTCGGCATAATTAATTCTCTTAAAAGGGTGTTAACTTTATTCCAACCATGGTAAAAGTCAATGCCAAACCGGCGCATTTTAACCGGGAAAAATCCCTCCCTGAACTAATTGCTTGATAAGCCCCGGTCAAAGGCATATTTATATTCCTGTTTCCCAGACGGTTTTAACTCAAACAAAGTCGCAGAATGAATAACGGGAAAAAGATCATGTCTGTTTCTCCGGACGCCTGCGAGGCGGGGAAAGGGTGTTCAAATCGCGATAAATTTGCCGGCATCGCCCTCACCACCAGCCTGATTTATGCCGCTCTGGCCGCGCTGTGGATTTTGTTTTTCGACAAGCTGCTGCCGGCCTTCATCTCCAACCCCAAAACCATCGCCGGGCTTTCCACCTGCAAAAGCCTGGGCTTTGTCACCATTACCGCGTGGCTCCTTTACCTCGCCGTCCGCCGCCAGTTGAAACTGCAGGCGCGCGAGACCAGCGGACGCAAGGACGCCGAAGACTGCCTGCAGAAAACCAATCGCGCCCTCGGCCTGACCTCGCGGTGCAATCAAATCCTCATCCGCGCCACCGATGAAGCTGAACTATTGAACAATATTTGCCGCTTGATTGTTGAAGAAGGCGGCTATGCCCTGGCCTGGGTCGGCTATGCCCAGGAGAATGAAGCCAAGTCCGTGCGCTCCATGGCCCGGGCCGGCCTGAACTTGGATTACTTGGACGGCCTCCACCTCACTTGGGCCGATGCACCCCGGGGCCGCGGACCGGTCGGCAGCACCCTGCGCACCGGCCGGGTGAGCCTCGTTCGCAACCTGGAGCATGACGCCGGGTTCGCCCCCTGGCGTGAGCAGGCCCTCCGCTGCGGATACCAGTCCGTCATCAGCCTTCCGTTGACCTCCAGCGACAAAACCTTCGGCGCTCTGTGCATTTATTCCACCGGGGCCGACGTCTTCGACATTGCCGAGACCGATCTCCTGCTGGAACTGGCCGGGGATCTGGCCTTCGGCATCGCCGCCCTCCACTCCCAGGCCGCTCACCGGCGCATCGAACAGGCCCTCCGCGGCAGCGAGGAACGTTTGCGGCTGGCACAGGCCGCCGCCAAAATCGGCATCTTCGATGTGGACCTCGTTCGTCATCACGCCACTTGGACCGACGAAGAGGAAACCATCTTCGGCTTTGCCCCCGGAACCTACGACCACACCTCCGACACGTTCTGGCAGCTCCTCCACCCCGGGGACCGCGAAAACATCCGCCACATGGTGAAACAGGCCATTGCCGATCAGAGTGAATTTGGCGCCGAATTCCGTTTCCACCGGCAAAACGACCAGTCGCCGCGCTGGGCGTTGATGCGCGGCAAGGCGGTTTATGATGAAAACCGCCAGCCCCTCCGCCTGCTTGGCGTGAACATTGACATCACGGAACACAAAAACGCCGAACAAGCCCTGCGCATGTCCGAGGCCCTCTACCATTCCCTGGTGGATCAAATGCCCGCCGGCGTTTTCCTCAAAAACACCGAGGGTCGTTATGTTTTTGTCAATTCCCTGTTCTGCCGGCTCCAGGACATGGGGGCGGAGGATTTCCTGGGCAAACTCCCCGGAGAAATTGCCGCCGGCGCGGTCGCGAGACATAATCCCGAAGGCCTCGCCGTCAAACATGCCGTCAAGGGCGGGCAAAACCATGCCTGGATCATGCAGCATGGAAAATCCATCCGCGAGGACGAGGAATACACCGGTGGCAACGGCCAGAAACTCTTCATGCACCTCGTCAGCATTCCGGTTCGCGGGGCGGACGGAAAAATCGTCGGCACCCAGGGCATGATGTTCGATGTCACCCAAGGCAGGGTGGCCGAGGAAGGTTACCGCCGGCTCGCCACCGCCGTGGAACAGGCCGCCGAGGGCATCATGATCACCGATGCCACCGGCAAGATCCTCTACGTCAATCCCGCCTTTGAAAAAACGACCGGCTACAGCCGCACCGAGGTCGCCGGCCAAAACCCGCGCCTGCTCAAAAGCGACCGTCAGGATGCCGCCTTCTATCAACGCATGTGGGCGGTTCTCTCCGTGGGCCGGGTCTGGTCCGGCCGGCTCATCAACAAAAAGAAGGACGGCTCCCTGTTCGAGGTCGAAGCCACCATCTCCCCCATCCGCAATGCCGCCGGTAAAATCACCAACCACGTCGCCGTCAAACGCGATGTCACGCGGGAAGTCGCCCTGGAAGCCCAGCTCCGCCAGTCGCAAAAAATGGAGGCCATCGGGCAGCTTGCCGGGGGCATCGCCCACGATTTCAACAACCTCCTGACCGCCATCCACGCCAATGCCGCCCAGTTGCTCGAAGCCCCCTTGTCCCCGGGCGAAACCTCCGAATGTTCCCAGCAAATCCTCGAAGCCGCCGAACGCGCCGCCAGCCTCACCCGCCAGTTGCTCATGTTCAGCCGCAAACAGATCATCCAGCCTGTCAACCTTGACTTGAACGAGGTGGTTGCCCAAACCGCCAGGATGCTTCAGCGCATCCTCGGCGAGGACATTTCCCTCGTCTCCGATGCCGCCGGCAATCTCCCCTTCATCCAGGCGGACGCCGGGATGATGGAGCAAATCCTCCTGAACCTCGCCGTCAATTCCCGCGATGCCATGCCCAACGGCGGCAAACTCGTCATCGCCACCGGCGCTGAAATCCTCGATGACAAGCAGACCGCCCGTCATCCCGGCGCCCAGCCCGGACACTACGTCCATCTCTCCATCACCGATTCCGGTTGTGGCATTGCCCCCGAACATTTGCCCCGCATCTTCGAACCGTTTTTCACCACCAAGGAGGCCGGCAAGGGCACCGGCCTCGGCCTGGCCACCGTTTATGGCATCGTCCGCCAGCACCATGGCTGGATCACGGTCTCCAGCGAGCCGGGTCAGGGCACCACTTTTCGCATCTATTTCCCGGCCGTCCTCGGCAAAAAGGCGGGCAAGCCCGCCCCGTCGGGAAATTCCAAACTTCCCCGGGGCACCGAACTCATTCTCCTCGTCGAGGATGAACTCACCGTCCGCCTGCCCGTCAGCAACATGCTGCAGCGCTTTGGCTACAGCGTCCTCGCCACCGAATCCGGCGTCGAAGCCCTCAAAATCTGGCAGCTTCACCGGGATCGCATCCATCTCCTCCTCACCGACATCGTCATGCCCGATGGCATGACCGGTTATGAACTGGCCCGCCGCTTGAAGGCCGACAAACCCGAGCTCAAAGTCATCTTTACCAGCGGTTACAGCGCCGATCTGGGTGGCCGCCACTCCGTGCTCGTCGAAGGCGTCAATTTTCTCCAAAAGCCCTATGCCTCCCAGGAACTGGCGGAAATCCTGCGCAACAGCCTCAAATCCGGTCCCGAGCCCGTCCAGCGCCGGTTCAACTTCCCCAAAATCTCCGGCGCGCTGTCGAAAACTTGAGACCCTCAGAAGTGAAAATCCGGATTAAACTATGGCTGCTGCTGGCCGGCCCACTCCTGTTGGTTGTTGCCCAGGGCTGGGTTGTTTGGCATCTCACGACCCCTCTCCCGGGAATCCAAAAAATCCTCCTCGGGTTGCTGTGCCTGACGGTTCTGACCCTGCTGCTGACCGCCCTCCTCCTCGCCAAAATGATTTGCCAGCCCGTCGAAGAACTCCTCCGCACCGCCCGCCAAATCACCGCCGGAACCCCCCCTCAACCCCTCCCGCTTCAATCCCCCGGCGAACTCCGCCATCTGGCCGCCGCCCTCAATCATCTGCTCGACCAGTTGCAGCGCGCCAACCTTTCCCGCGCTGAACTCGAACAATCCCTGCGTGAACACACCCGGGAATTTGAACAACGGATCGCCGCCCTGACCGCGGAATTGTGCGCCAGCGAACACGGCCACCAAACCATCCTCGCCAATTTGCCCGGCATGGCTTTTCGCCGCCGTTATGATCATGATTGGACCATGAATTACGTCAGTGACGATTGCCGTCTCCTCCTTGGGGCCGCGCCCGAGACCCTGACCACCGGCCAGCCCTTCGCCACCCGGATTCATCCCGAGGACCGCGACCGCGTTTGGCGGGAAATCCAGTCCGCGCTCAGCTCCCACGATCTCTATGTCGTGGAATACCGTCTGCAACACGCCAGCGGCCAGTGGCGTTCCGTCTGCGAACGCGGCTGGATCCTCCCCGGCCTGGCCGGAAAAATCAACGGGCTCGAGGGGCATGTCACCGACCTTACCTGGCGGATGGAGGAGGAGCGCAACCGCCGCATCATGGAAGGCCGCCTGCGCCGCGCCCAAAAAATGGAGGCCATCGGCACCCTCGCCGGCGGGGTCGCCCACAATTTCAACAATGTCCTCGCCGGCATTTTGGGCAGCGCCGAATTGATGCGCATGGATATTGAACCCAAGCACCCCGCCCGGGAATTTCTCGACCAAATCTTCGTCGCCGGCCAGCGCGCCCGCGAAATGGTCCAACAAGTCCTCACCTTCAGTCAGTGGCGGGAAAACGAGCGGATTCTGATTCAATTGCAGCCCTTGGTCCGCGAGTGCGTCAAACTCCTCCGCGCCACCATCCCCGCCATGGTGGATATTTCCTGCCAGGTGGATCCGGAATGTCCCGCCGTTCTGGCGGACCCCACCCAGATCCACCAGGTGGTCATGAACCTCTGCACCAATGTCTGGCAGACCCTGCCCGAACACGGGGGCCAGATCCGGGTCAACCTGGCCAGATGCCAGATCACCGAAACCCTCGCCGCCGCCCAAGCCGGACTCGTCCCCGGCCCGGGCGTCCGCCTCACCATCTCTGACCAGGGCGGCCGCCTCAACCAGTCCGAGCCGGAACGCTTGTTTGAGCCCCTGTCGCCCCATCCGTCCGACGCGGAAGACAGCGGATTGAGCCTCTCCGTCGTCCACGGCATTGTCAAATCCCACCAGGGAGTCTTCACCCTGAAAAACGAGCCGGGCCTGTGCGCTCAATTTCACGTTTACCTCCCCGCCCAGGGGGTTGAAACCGAGCCCCCCGTCGAATCCCCCACCGTCCTCAGCTCCAACCACGAACGCATCCTGCTGGTGGATGACGATGATATTGCCGGCCTCACCACCGAAAAAATCCTCCACCGGTTCGGCTATCGTGTCAAATGGTTCAAGCACCCCGAAGCCGCGCTGGCTGATTTTCAGGCCCATCCCGGCGACTACGATTTTCTCCTCACCGACCTGGCCATGCCCGGCATGACCGGCAACCATCTCGCCGCCGCCGTGCGCCGCCTGCGCCCGGCCATCCCCACGCTCATCATCACCGGCATGATTGATCCCGCCATCCTGAAACAGGTGCGCGAAGCCGGCTTTGGCAACGTCCTGTTCAAGCCCGTCAGCCCCGCCATCCTCTCCGCCGAAATCGCCCGCCGTTTGGGCCATCCAACCCCTTGATCGCGGCCCGCCTTTTCCCGGCCCTCCGGGGACCAATTCCGCCGCCAATCACTTGAACCCCACACATGCACAGCCCTCTGCCAGCCCAATGACACCAGGATTTGCCCCCCATTTTTTGTGCTGCCACACGTCTTGTCTGATCCTGGCGGGGCGGCGCTGCTGCGCCGCCCACTAATTGTCTTTGCCCCAACCCGTCCCCATGT
>CAZUBG010000209.1:0-9671 GCA_964618545.1 uncultured Bifidobacteriaceae bacterium
ACCCCAAAAAAACCAGCCGTTATTTCAAAATCGAAGAATTTTGTCTCACACCCGTCGGAACCCGGTCATTCAGCCAGAATTTGCGCGACAATACAAGGGCGCTGAACAACATTCAGCCATGGTAATCAACGCCATTATCCCTCGGCACGGCGCAACCCATCAGGGCGCCGCCCGGGGAAAAGCCAAAAGCAACTCCGTGGCCGGCTCCGGAAAAATGGGGCGGGGGCGCTTGTCAAGCGGCCCCGGGCAGCAAATCGCAAAACCAAAATCCGTTGGTCCGGCGCGGGCCGGGCGGGCAGACGCAGGAGGAACTGGCGTCCACCGGTTGCGCCAGACCGATGGGGCGAAAGACCTTTTCCCCGATTTTAAATTCCACCGGTTGCCGGAACACCGGCCCGGCAAAGGCAAACGAGTGGAACTCGCCATTTTCACCGCAGGGATCCACTCCCGCCGGCAGTGACGCAATGAACGCGGGGTCAAGGCGCCGGCCCACGGCGTCCTGGCCGAGATACGCATCGTTAACGCAACAGATCACGGTGCCGAAACCAAGGGCGAAAAATTCACGGATGAGTTCACGCGAATCCGTTTTCCAGAGGGGAAAAAGACCGTGCATGCCCACCCTGGCCAGATTCGCCTCACGCCAGAGTTTGAGGTCTTCAAGGAAAATATCGCCAAACGCGCAGGCGGTCACGCCGCGCGACTGGTGCGCCCGAAGGCAGCCGGACATTTTCTGCTGATACTCCTCGTTGGCGCCGCGTTCGCTGACGAACACTTTTTCCAGGGGCAGACCGGTGGCGGCGGCCTGTTGTTCGAGCAATTCCACCCGCACGCCATGCATGGAGACGCGCTGAAAATGCTCATTGCAGGTTGTCAACAGGGTGACCACTTCGCAGCGGTCCTCCTGCCGGATCCGGTTCAGGGCGAGCGCGGAATCCTTGCCCCCGCTCCAGCAGAAGATGATTTTTTCTTTCATTTTTAGTTCGCCACGGGCGACCAGCGCAACCCGGGCCAGCGCCATTCAGCGGCGCGCAAACCGCCGAACAAGGCGAAGGTGTACACCAAATCACCGGCCAGCGTGTGTTTAAAGAATGGAATTGCGGCGACATAACAGCCGGCCAGACCGGCGGCGGATTTCGGATACAAACCGCCGACGGCCCAGACGGCGAAGTTGGTGACGACGAAAAACAGCACCGAGCCGGTCAGCGCCGCCAGAACGATGCGGCCCGCGCCGCCATTTGTTCGCAGCCAGAAACCCAGCCCGACGATGAGGGCGAAGCAGCCATAGACGACGGGGATCAGCCCATGAAGACCGAGCACCAGATCGCCCAGGAACATCGCCGCCAGCGGCACGAGCAAGGCCGCGCGTTTGTCCGCAAATCGGGCCCCGCCAAACAGCGCAATGGCCGCAATGGGGCTGAAATTCGGCGGGTGCGGCACCAGGCGGCAGGCGGCGGCGGCGAGGACCATGCCGGTCAGCATGAGGAAGCGAAATTTATTCGCGGAGGGGGTGCTTGGCATAAGGTTTTCCGGGGAGGGCGGGGCGGGGGTTAATCAAGGTCGTAAACCTGGTTGCTGGTGGAAAGAAATCCGGTGCCGGGCGCGACGACGGAACCATCCGCGTCGTTCGTAAAGCAGCTTTGCAGGGATTCGACATGGCCGTCACAGAAGGCGGCATTGCTGCGGTTTTGGTGGCGGAAACCCTGGGTGCCGCTGCTGCGCCCCCAGAAATCGGCGTCGCCGGGATTCGGCCACGGCGCGCGCATGAATTTGTCCGCGCCACTGACATACTGGCCGTCACCGAAGATGACGGTTTTGGCGGGATGAAGCACGGCAGTGCTTTTTGCGGGCTCGGGAACGTCCTCATCCTGGCCGTGGCCGAGGTAGCTGGTGTTGTAGTTGTAGCCGGTGTAGGGATTGTCCGCCCAATCCGCACCGCCCGTGAAGGACGGACATTGCTGGATTTGGGGATTGCCTTGCGCTTCCCAAAGGAGGCCGGGAATCACCGGGGCGTTATTATTAACATCGTATATAACGGTCAAATCCCAACAGACACTATCCCCTTGATCGTCCCAATAATAAGCGATGGGATAAGAATCGGCATTGTCCCCCACATAAATCCCGGCGGCAATGCCCATTTGACGCAGGTTGCTCAAACATTGGAGGCGTTTGGCCGTCGCTTTGGAATTGCTCAGCGCCGGCAATAGCATGGCCGCTAAAATCGCCATGATGGCCACCACCACGAGCAGTTCAATCAACGTGAAGGCCGAATTCCGGGAGGCGCGCCCGTCGGCGACCGGCGCGCCCCCCGTTTTCCCAGGCGATGTGAGCTTTCCCGGCAAGTTACGGCAGGGTGATGGACAACCGGTAAAATGCCTGGCCGGCGGGCGCCGCATTGTCCTGCAACGTGACCGGCTGCCCATTGGCTGGCGTGATGGTGGTCACTGGCGTCCAGTGAACCAGATCGGTCGAACGTTCCAACAGGTGCGTGCCATTGGGCACGGGCGTAAATTGGAAGGCAAAGCTGTTGGCAAGGTTTTGGATGCTTAATTGCGGCGGCACAATTTGCGACACCACCAGGGTGGAAAAATTCGTCAGGCCGGACACGAGGACTTCGTTGTTGGCCGGATTAAAAGTGAACGGCTGGGAAGTCCAGTTCGTGCAGTTCCATTGCCAGACACGCAAATCACCACCGTTGCCGGCATACATGGCCCCCGTGCGCAGACCGACATTGGCCTGATAGGTCACGGAACCGGTCCCGGACAGGGGCTTCACCCCGATTTTATAGGCGCTGGACACGTTGCCCGCAACCGGGGCATAGGATGAAAATTCGCTCAAAGCCACCGTGCTGACCCGGGCAGCGGCGCTGACCGAACCAAACCCCAGGGAGATCAGATTCTGACTGGGATTGGCGGGACTTTGGAAGTTCAGGTTGGTGATTCCGGCCGTCAGATTGTCCGGCGTGATGGACAGCACATCGCCCACCACCACCGGATTCACGGCGGCAATGGCATCAATCACCGTGTAAGTGCCGGCTCCCGGCTGAATCTGGACATATTGAATCCACGGCAAACCGGACTCCTTCAAATCGTAACCCGAGCCGCCGGCGGCGCCGGCGAATTGGTCCAGCCCGCTGGCGACGGACTGACTGCTAAAGTTGTTCGTATAAATGAAGGGATTAAGCGGCTTGGTCGGATTCATTTCCTCAGCGGTCCATGAGGCATTGGTATCGTCCCAGCGATAGGCATTGTCGGGAAACAACACCGGCGTGTTCGCATAAGTGTACCAATTGACGCCGTCCTGGCTGACGGAAACGGTGGTCGGATGACCGTAGATACCCGTGCCCAGCGTGGCGACATTCAAATCCGTTGCATCGCTGACGCTTCCCGAATAGCCCGAGGCCGAGAAAAAGGAGTTGCCATAAACGATCAAGTCAATGCCGTAGGGATGGTTGGGGTCGTCATATATTTTCCGGCCCAGTTGCACGGTGATTTGCCCGCCGCTTTTGATTTCAGTGATCACGTCGCCGCCGGTTGGCGTCACATTGTAGGGATCATCAATGATGGAAACCCGGTCAGTGACGTCCCCGTCAAAAGGATCGTAAAACTGCAAAGTGGGGCGGCCCAACACCGCCGCCGGGTTGTTGTACGGTTTGGCAGCATCAAGATTGTTCGTGCTGATGACTTGCGTCGCAAAATCGTTGGTGTCGCAAACGTAGGCGACATAAGTGCCATCCGGCGACGGCGGCGCGTGCTTGTCCAAATCAAAGGCGGTGGTGCTGGGATCAATGGTCCACCAATCATCGGCGCCCGCCGCCACCGAAAATCCAATCCAGGAACCGTTCGTCAGCGTCAGATCGTCCAATCCCGCCTGTGCGAATTCCCACTGGCCGTCCGTGCCGGCGGAATAATACACCAAGTCGGTGGGGGTCCAAACCACATTGGTTCCGCGATTGGGGGAGTTCTCAAAACCGCCCGCGTCACGCAATTCATTCCAAACCTCCCAGTTGGGGCCGGACACGCCGCCCCAGTATAAATCGCCGCCGTTGATGGCCTGGGCGGCATCCACCTGCACGATGGCGCCGTTGTCCGTCAATTGACCGTTGGTGAAATAATTGGTGGTGGCGCCATCCGTAATGCCAATGACTCCGTTCCCGCTGAGGTTGTAACCGAGGCTTTCGACGAAGGTGCCGTAGGTTTCACTGACCACCACATACAATTTGGGATCCGTCGCCAGAATGGCGTCGAGCATTTGGGTGCCGGTGGCGGAACCGTTGAAACGGTAGCCCCACGCCAGGGTCTTGTCGGCGATGGGGGCGGAAACCGTTGAGTTGCTGAACACATTCGGCGTGCTCCATTCGATGACCAGCGCGGCGCGATTGGTGCCGGAGCCGGTCCAGAGTTGGATGTCATTCAGCGAAATCGCCGGTGATTTGGAGACGAGCAACAAGCCGGCCAGGGCCAGCAAACTAATTTTTTTCAATGGACTGATCTTTCAATTTGTCCGCCGGAAACAATTCCGGCGGACGGTTTTTAGTTGAGAGACCAGCGCGAAGTTGGAAGTGAGTTTAAATGAAAAAACCTCCAGACTCCGGCAAAACGGGGAATGAAGGCATTCGACGAGTCCCGCCAAAAACAGATTGGCGGACTGGTCTCATCCTTCTCTTTGCGGAGAAGCGCTCCGAAAACGTTCGGAGCTGACGAGGGCAATCAAACCGGTATCCTGACTGCGGCTTCATACCTCCTCCCGCCTTCCCGCCCAAGGGCAGTGGCATTGGGAATTGTAGCCGTCACAGTGGCGCAACCGTCCCGGAATCTCACCGGGTTCCCTGACATTTGAATGCGTTCATGAACGGACCTGCGTCCGTCCTTTCAAAGAGCAATCCATTTGTACGCCCATTCTTTTTTTTTCCAAGCTAAAAACCCGAAATAATGCGACGACAAAAAAAACGTGCGGCACGGCAAAATCCGCAAACGTTCCGCGCTTGCGCAAAGCGCCGGTTGCGAACATAATCGCCCCCATTATTTTATGAGCAAAACTCCAATTCACGTCGCCATCACCGGCGCTGCCGGCCAAATCGGTTATTCACTCCTGTTCCGCATCGCCTCCGGCGCGGCGTTCGGACCCGAACAACCCGTCGTCCTCCACCTCATTGAAATCCCCGATGAAAAAGCCCTGGCCGCCCTGCACGGCGTCTGCATGGAACTGGACGATTGCGCCTTCCCGCTGTTGAAGGGCGTCGTGCCCACCTCGGACCTGACCGTGGGTTTCAAGGGGGTCAATTGGGCGCTGCTCGTCGGGGCGGTGCCGCGCAAGGCCGGCATGGAGCGCAAGGATTTGCTGGGCATCAACGGCAAGATTTTCACCGGCCAGGGCCGGGCGATCGCCCAAAACGCCGCCAGCGACGTCCGCGTGCTCGTCGTCGGCAACCCCTGCAACACCAACTCTCTCATCGCCGCCAACAACGCCGCCGGCCTGCCCAAGAACCGTTTCTTTGCCATGACCGCCCTGGATGAAAACCGTGCCAAAACGCAGCTCGCCCAGAAGGCCAGCGTGGACGTGACCGCCGTGACCAACCTCGCCATCTGGGGCAATCACAGCGCCACCATGTATCCTGACTTCTTCAACACCAAGATCAACGGCCGCCTGGTGCCCGAGGTTATCAGCCACCGCGAATGGCTCGAGAAGGATTTCATCGCCACCGTGCAACAGCGCGGCGCGGCCATCATCAAGGCCCGCGGTTTGAGCAGCGCCGCCAGCGCCGCCAATGCCGCCGTCAACACGGTTTACAAGCTCACCCATCCGACCCCCGCCGGCGACTGGTTCAGTGTGGGCGTTCACTCCGACGGCAGCTACGGCATCGAGCAGGGGCTGATCTTCAGCTATCCCATCCGCAGCAACGGCACGGATTTCGAAATCGTCCAGGGCGTCCCGCTCAATGATTTCAGCAAGGCCAAGATCGCCGCCACGCAAAAGGAACTGCAGGAAGAAAAAGCGCTCGTGGCTGATCTGCTCCCGAAATAATCCTCCGGTGAACTCAAAGCCCCCAGGGATAATTGGCCGGTGGCCGGTTACCTTGGGGGTTTTCTTTTGGCTTTTGGCAGCCCGAAATCACACCGCCGGAAAACACAGAGTTGCTTCCACCGGAAAAAAGGCTAAATTAGTCCTGTGAGCATTGAGGTTCTCAAACAGGAATTGTCCGCGCTGGATGAAAACGCCCAGCGCCAGATGACGGCTTTTCTGATATCCTTGCAGGATGCGCGGGATGATGCCTATCGCCGAAAGCTTGCGGATAAAATCAACCGCCCATCCTCAGAATTCGCCACAATCGAAGAACTGGACCGCAGGCTGAACTTCTCCGAAACCAGCGAAGGCCAATGAACTACCGGCTGCTCATTGACTACGAGGTCATTGAGTTTCTTGAAACGCTGCCACGCCGCGACCAACGGTTGTTGCGAAATCGTTTTATGGCGATTCAAAGTGATCCACAGAAATTTTCAGATTATGTGGAGTCTGACAGTGACAGTCACCGGCTGGATATTCATATTTACGGTAAATTCGCCATTAAATTCTGGCAGGATCATGCCGGCCGGGACATCAAAATTCTTGACGCTCATTTTGCCGACCAGCCAAACCGAAGATTAAAGGAAAACCTAATGAAATCGCGTCCCAAAATCGGCACCGTCGGTGAGCTGGCCTTTCAAACCGAGGCCCGGCATGCGGTCGAGTTTGCCGGCAACGGCATGCCCGCCGTGCTGTCCACGCCCCAACTGATCGGCTTCATTGAGCGCACCGCCCGCGAAACCATGGCCGGATTTCTCGACGCCGACGAGCGCTCCATCGGCATGGAGATTGAAATCCGGCACCTGGCCCCCACCCTGGTGGGCGGCACCGTGCATTGCACCGCCCGCATCATCCAGGTGGACGACCGCAAGGTGGATTTTCAGGTGGAAGCCCGCGACGCCCACGAACTCATCGCCCGCGGCCTGCACAAGCGCGCCGTGATCCGCCTGGAAAGCTTCAACCGCCGGGTGCGGGCCAAGGCGGGGTGAATCGCCGGCCGTTTGACATTTTCCACCAGTAGATTACAGTTGGGTGTATGACACTGCTGCAAACCCGCGTTGATGATCACACCGCCCGGCGGTTTGAAAAGGCCGCCCGCGAACGGGGTGAAACCATTTATTCGTACCTGCAAAGAGTGGTTCGGGAGGCGGCGTCGGCCTCCGAACCTGACTCCTGGGATCAACACTGGGAAAAGATGAAAGCGTTGAACCTCAAACCGGCGGCCAAAACCCTGGCCGACCTGCGCGCAGAGTGCGGCGAGCGATGATTTACGCCGACACCAGTTTCCTTGCGTCGGTTTACGGTCTGGATGCCAACACCACGGTCGCCCGCCGGTTTATTGAAACCCACCAACCGCGCCTGCCATTGGGCTTTTTGCACTGGCCGGAGCTGGCCAAAACCTTTTGGACCGGCCACCCCGAAAACGCCGAAAAACTTTGGGCCTGGGTCCGGGAGGATTTGGCCGGGGGCAAAAAACTTTACCCTTTCGAAGTGGACTCCGACCCGGTCGCCCGGCGTGCCGCCGGATTGATAATGAACTATTGTCCGCGCTGGAAAAAGCTCCGTTCGCTGGACACCCTGCACGTTGCCGCCGCCGTCTCGGGCGGATTCAAAACCTTTTTATCCTTCGACACGCGCAGTTTTCAGCGGGTTCTGGCGGCAAGTCAAAAACTCAAGGTGTGGCCCCCCCTCACCGCCGATGAAAACCTGTTCTTGAAATAAAACGGGCTCCACTCGTTCGCAGCCAAATTTTCCCCTGCATTGCCACCCGTGATGCTTTGCGTTAGCCTGCCGGACGTATGGCCTTTGATTCATTCCGCGATTTCGTCAACGCCCTCGACCGCGCGGGCGAACTCAAGCGCATTGCCCGGCCGGTCGCCACCGAGCTGGAGATCACCGAGCTCGCCGACCGGGAAATGAAACGCCCCGGCGGCGGCCAGGCGCTGCTGTTCGAGCAACCCACCATCAACGGCGTCGTCTCCCCCTTTCCCGTCGCCATCAACACCCTCGGCTCGCACCGCCGCATGGCCCTGAGCATGGGGGCCGACTCCGTGGAGGCCGTCGCCGCCGAACTCGGCGCGCTCATGAAGGCCAAGCCCCCCACCAGCTTCAAGGAAACCATCAAGCTCCTCGGCCTCGCGCTGGACTTGCGCCATGCCAAACCCAAAACCGTCAAATCCGGTCCCTGCCAGGACGTCATTCACAAATTTGACGCCCCCGTTTCCGCCACCGGCTGGCCGCCCGCCCCCGATTGGCAAAAAGGCGCCGCCCCCAACCCCGTCACCCTCCTCAATCTGCCCATCCTCAAATGCTGGCCGCTGGACGGCGGACGCTTCATCACCCTCCCCTGCGTGGTCACCAGGGACCCGGACACCGGCGAACGCAACCTGGGCATGTACCGCATCCAGATTTACGACGAACGCACCACTGGCGTCCACTGGCAGTTGCAAAAAGTCGCCGCCCGCCACGGCCGCCGCTATTACGAAACCGGCCGGCGCATGCCTGTCGCCATCTTCCTCGGCGGCGACCCCATGTTTCCCTTTGCCGCCACCGCCCCCCTGCCGGACGGGCTGGATGAATTTCTGCTGGCCGGCTATCTGCGCAAAAAATCCGTCGAACTCGTCAAATGCCAGACCAACGACCTCGGAGTTCCCGCCAGCGCGGATTTCGTCATCGAAGGCTATGTGGACCCCGTCGAGCCATTGCGCGAGGAGGGGCCGTTTGGCGATCATACTGGATACTACACCCTGCCCGAGCCTTATCCCGTGCTGCACATCACCGCCATCACCCACCGGAAGGACGCGCTGTATCCGGCCACCATCGTGGGCATCCCCCCGATGGAGGATTTTTACATCGGCGGCGCTTCGGTCAAACTGTTCCTGCCCATCTTCAAGATGAACTTCCCGGAGATCGTGGACATCGCCCTGCCGGCCGAGGGCGTCTTTCACAACCTCGTCTTTGTCAGCATCCGCAAAACCTACCCCATGCAGGCCTACAAAATCATGCACGGCCTCTGGGGCATGGGCCAGATGATGTTCAGCAAATACATCATCGTGGTGGACGCCGATGTGAACGTTCATAATACCAGCGACGTGCTCTTCCGCCTCTGCGCCAACACCGACCCCCAGCGCGACAGCATCTTCACCAAGGGACCGTCGGACGTGCTCGACCACGCCACCAGCGAAATTGCCAGTGGCAGCAAAATTGGAATTGACGCCACCAAAAAAATCCCCGGCGAGGGCTTCAAACGACCCTGGCCGCCCCTCATCCGAATGGACGAAGCCGTCCGCCAGAGAGTGGATTCTTTTTAAAAAGCCGTTCTTCGGCGTTGGGAATGGGGAAAGCCTCCAAACCGCAGGCGACTGGTCGCGGAGCGACCGTCTGATGGTAGCCGTGTGGCTTCAGCCCACGGAAGGCAAACGCAGCAAAGCATTCGCGTCGCGTCGCGTCGCCTGACTCCGCCCATTTTCCCGCCGGTATGCAATGTTCTTTCCCCGCTCTGAAGAAACCACTGATGCAAGTATCGCGATCCTTGCATCCCGGCGGCAGCCCGGTAATATAGGGGTAGGGACAAGGGATTGACCTTGCCCCTCCCTCCAAACCGGACTGGC
>CAZUBG010000210.1:0-1180 GCA_964618545.1 uncultured Bifidobacteriaceae bacterium
TCTGGCCTGACAGGGACTTTCACCCCGCTGCGTTGTCGCCTTCACAGCCGCACTCCGCCAACCCGGAGGGTTGCCAGAAAGTAGCCGGGGGTCGAGCGCCAGCGACACCCCCGGAGCTCGCCCGGAAACGGATCGCACCCCGGCGTGGGTGCCAGAACTCCCCATCCCGGCGATCAACCCCCATAAATGTTTTCCATGGGTGCAACCTGCCGGGAAGGGAGTGCCGGCTGACAAAACAATCCGCTCGACCTCCCCGCCACGCCTGCCACAACATGCCTGCTCATCTGCGGTCATTTACGTCCATCTGCCTTCGTCTGCGGTCCAAAACTCCCCCGTCTTTGTTCGCCTATTTCGAGTCTTTCGCGGTTTAAAAATTCCCCGTCTTTCTTCGTTTGCGGTTCAAATCCCCCTGAGTCTTCCGTTCCCGCTTTCCGCTTTTGTCTTCGTCCCATCCGTGCCCATCCGTGAAATCCATGGTAAAAAACTCCCCGTCTTTGTTCGTTGCCTGAAATCCGTGGTTAAAGAAGTCCGCCTTCTTCATTTTTATCCAACATCATGAGCAAAACTATCAGCACCATGCGAACAGCTAAAAAGTGCCGCCCCCATTTGACCAATTCCAAAAACCACAGTATCTGAATAAACCCTGGGGCTCCGGCCCCGGGCGGCGGTTGCCTTTGAGCCCGCCGGTGTTCTTTGACATATTCCGCCGTCACCGGCGGCGCCCGGTGTGGTCGGGGCGGGGACGTCCCACATCACCGCCGTGTCGTCCATCGCAATTCGTTCTCAGAACGATGGTTGCCCGGCCTGTCGGCCGGGTCCCCTGCCCCGGCGTCAGGCGTCAAACCAGGTCAAACCTTTGTAGCCCCAACGAAGCCGAATTAAGGCTGGTTTTAGATAATTAACGCTAATTAGCGCTATCCTGAAGAAAAAAACTTATCGGGCCGGGAGAAAGAGCCAAAACTCAACCCGCGTGGATCTGCCTGAAAAAATCGGGGCCAAAACCAAAAAGAACGAATTAAAACGGAAAAACACGGATGAAAAATAATTTCAGCCCGAGTGCCTTTCCCGGTCAATCCGACCTTATCCGACCTTATCCGACCTTATCCGACCCAATCCGACCTTTCAGCCAGTCCCGGAGACGCCCGGTGAGATTTCAGGTCCCCATCACAAACACCCATGG
>CAZUBG010000210.1:1280-9543 GCA_964618545.1 uncultured Bifidobacteriaceae bacterium
CCCGGAGACGCCCGGTGAGATTTCAGGTCCCCATCACAAACACCCATGGATTGTACAAACACCCATGGATTGTAGGCCGGGTCCCCTGACCCGGCGTCGGCGATCAGTTCGGGTCAAACCAAGTCAAACCTCTGATCCGACCCAAGAAGGTTGGATAAAGCCTAATCCGACCTTATCCGACCCAATCCGACCTTTCGCGCCAGTCCCGGAGACGCCCGGTGAGATTTCAGGTCCCCATCACAAACACCCATGGATTGTAGGCCGGGTCCCCTGACCCGGCGTCGGCGATCAGTTCGGGTCAAACCAAGTCAAACCTCTGATCCGACCCAAGAAGGTTGGATAAAGCCTAATCCGACCTTATCCGACCCAATCCGACCTTTCGCGCCAGCACGAAAATTCCCGGTGAGCCACCAAGCCAATATCGCAAAACCCTCTCGCCCTGTAGGCCGGGTCCCCTGACCCGGCGCTGGGCATCAAACCAGGTCAAACCCAGTCAAACCTCTGGTCCGTCCGAATCAAGGTGAATCCGACTCAATCCGACCTTTGAATCCAACCTGAGCGGCAAGGCAACGCCAAAACAGACTTGGGATCGGCACCCCTATTCCACGGCGGCCTTCGTCCGCGCGGCCAGGATTTTTTGCGACGGGGTGAAGTTGGCGATGAACTCACGGTAAAACTCCGCAAAGTTGCCGGCGGCAATCGCCTGGCGGACATCGCTCATGAGTTTCAGGTACATGTGCGAGTTGTGGACGCTCAACATGCGCAGGCCCAGGATTTCGTTGGCCCGAAGAAGGTGGCGCAGGTAGGCGCGGGTGAAATTTTTGCAGGCGAAACAATCGCAGCCCTCTTCCAGGGGGCCGAAATCCAGCTTGAACGCCGCGCCCTTGAGGCCCAGGGCCCCGCGCCGGGTGTAGGCCGTGCCGTTCCGGGCCACGCGCGTGGGCAGCACGCAGTCGAACATGTCCACGCCCCGGGCGATCAGTTCCACCATCTGGGCGGGCGTGCCCAGCCCCATGGCGTAACGGGCCTTGTTGGCGGGCAGAAAGGGTTCGGTGTACTCCACGGCCTTCATCATTTCGGGCTCGGGTTCGCCCACGCTCACCCCGCCGATGGCATAGCCGTCAAAATCCAGGGCGACGAGGGCTTTGGCGCATTCCTCGCGCAGGGCGCGATTGCTGCCGCCCTGGACGATGCCGAACACTTTTTGTCCGCCGGCGCGCGGCTGTTCGCGGCATTCCCCGGCCCACCGCATGGTGCGCTCGACGGCGAGCTTTTGCTCGCGCGGGGGCGCGTCATGCGGCGGACACTCATCAAACACCATCGCGATGTCGGAGCCCAGCACGCGCTGGATTTCCATGGATTCCTTGGGCCCAATGAACAACAGCGAGCCGTCCAAGTGGGACCGGAATTCCACACCGTGGGCCTTGACCTTGCGGATTTTGGCGAGGCTGAACACTTGAAACCCGCCGCTGTCCGTGAGGATGGGGCGCTCCCAGTTCATGAACCGGTGCAGGCCGCCCGCGGCGCGGATGACGTCGAGCCCCGGTCGGAGGTTGAGGTGATAGGTGTTGCCGAGAATGATCTGGGTGCCCATCTCGCGCAGTTCGCGCGGGTCAATCGCCTTCACGCTGGCCTGGGTGCCCACGGACATGAACACCGGCGTGTCCACCACGCCGTGGGTGGTGGTCAGTTTTCCGAGCCGGGCCTTGGTGGCCGGGTCAGTTTGGAGCAGTTCAAACATGCGGCCGGACCTTACGGCAGACTGGTGACTTTCTTGAAATCAATGCCCTGGGCAATGGCGTAGACGGCCAGGACCTTTTCATTTTGAATCAGCACGGCCCGCACCACACTGGAATCATCGGCGCAGCCCAGATTCAACATGGTCGCGGGAATGACCCCGGTTTTTTTGTGGGCATACAGCAGGGCGAAGGTCGCCTGGGCAATGGTCACGAACGGGAGATCCTTGTAAACCCCCTCGGTGGCGTCCTCCACCGCCGAGGCCAGAAAATCCAACTGCCTCACCAGATGCGGAAACTTCGGCGCATTGATCTGGGTGAACTGCAGTTTCCATTGCGGAAGCTGCCGCAGAACTTTCTCGGCAATGGATGGGGTGATGCTCACCGCCCCGTTGTTCACAAAATTTACGATTTCGGGCACGCCGCCACTTTAACCAAAGGCTGCGGAGGGGGGAAGGGAAATTGTTCGTGTAATCGTGCTTTCCATTCACCGGATTTTTTTTTACCAATACACGGTGCAAAGCCTGATCGCCAAAGCCAATACGCTGCTCGAAGCACTGCCGTACCTGCAAAAATTTCGCGGGGCCACGTTCGTGGTCAAGTACGGCGGGAGTTTCATGGATTCACCGGATGCCGCCGTCCGCAACGGCGTCGCCCGGGACATTGTTTTTCTCGAAGCCGCCGGCATCAATCCCGTGGTGGTTCACGGGGGCGGCAAGGCCATCACGCGCGCGATGGAATCCTCCGGCCTGCAGGCCAGCTTCATCCAGGGCCAGCGGGTCACCGACGAGGCCATCGTCGCCATCGTGGACGAGGTGCTCTCGCGGCACATCAACCCGGAGGTGGTGGCCGCCATTGAATCATTGGGCGGCCGGGTCCAGGGGTTTGCCGGCACGGACATCTTCACCTGCCGCAAGCTCCGCTTGAACGACAAGGCCCGGCCCGGACACAAAATTGACATCGGCTACGTGGGCGAGGTGACCGGCGTCAACACCGCCCCGCTGCTGGACTGCATCGCCCGGGGCGTCACGCCGGTGATCAGCCCCACCGCCCGGGACAGGGCCGGACATGTCTACAATTGCAACGCGGACGTGGCCGCCGCCCAGGCCGCCATCGCCCTCCGTGCGAAACGGCTCGTCTTCATGAGCGACGTCCCCGGGCTCATGCTCGACTTCAAAAAGCCGGAAACCGTCATCGCCCACCTGCACCTCGGCGAGGTGCCCGGCCTGAAAGCCTCCGGGGTGATTGACAAGGGCATGATTCCCAAGGTGGACAGCGCGGTGGCCGCCATCCAATCCGGCGTGGAGAAGGTTTCCTTCGTGGATGGGCGCGTGCCGCATTCCGTCCTGCTGGAAATTTTTACGGACCAGGGCGTGGGGACGGAAATTGTGTTCTAGTATATCCTTGCCATTCCCGCCACATTCGCTAAAACCGCTCCCATGCATTATCATTTATTGAGCGCAACGGATTTTTGACATGAAGGAAATTGTTCCAACGCCGCCGGCGATCGTTCACAACCAGCACCAAATCGTGCGGGAGCTCTTCCGCAACAACGTGGTCCCCAGCTATGGCCGCTTTGACCTGGTGTTCAGCCACGGGACGGGCAGCTATTTGTTTGAGGTCGGCGGCAAACCCTATCTGGACCTCGGGGCCGGGATCGCCGTCTGCGCGCTGGGCCATGCCCACCCGGCCATCACCGAGGCGCTGGTCGAGCAGTCGCGCAAACTGATCCACGTCTCCAATTTGTATTTCACCGAGCCCCAGGGGCGGCTGGCGGGGGAGATCATTCAACGCATCGGCCCGGGCAAATGTTTTTTTTCCAACAGCGGCGCGGAGGCAAACGAGGGCCTGTTCAAGCTGGCCCGCAAGTTTGGCCACGACGAGGGGCGGTTTGAAATTCTCACCGCCGTGAATTCGTTTCACGGCCGCACGCTCGCCGGCATTGCGGCCACCGGACAGGACAAGGTCAAAAAAGGGTTTGAGCCGGCCATGCCCGGTTTTCGCCACATTCCCTACAACGATTTGGCGGCGGCGCGGGCGGCGCTCTCACCCTCCACCGTGGCCATCCTGATTGAAGGCGTGCAGGGCGAGGGCGGCGTCACCCCGGCCACGCCCGAATACCTGCTCGGCCTGCGGGCCTTGTGCGACGAAAAAAAACTGCTGCTGCTCATGGATGAGGTGCAGTGCGGCTATTTTCGCACCGGAAGATTCCTGAGTTACCAACGGATTTTGGAGGGCGTCCCCGGGGGCGAAGGCTTCTTGCCGGACGGCCTCTCCATGGCCAAATCGCTCGGGGGCGGATTCCCCATGGGCGCCTTTTGGGCGCGGGCGCCGTATGCGGATTTGCTGGGACCGGGCACCCACGCCTCGACCTTTGGCGGCACGCCGCTCGCCTGCGCGGTGGCCCTGAAAATATTTGAAGTCGTCGAGCGCGAGCAGCTTGCGGCCAACGCCCGCAAACTCGGCGAGTGGCTGGCGGCGGAACTGGGCCGGCTGGCGGTGAATTACCCCACCGTGGTCAAGCGCGTGCGCGGGCTGGGCTTCATGCTCGGCCTGGAACTGGCGGAGAACATTCCCGCGTTTGCCGCCGGGGACAAAACGGCCGCCATGCAATTCGTCAACCGGCTGCATGTGGCGGGCGTGCTGACCGTGCCCGCCGGAGCGCACATCGTCCGGCTGCTGCCGCCGCTCAATCTCAAGCCGCAGGAGGCGGGCGAGGGCATCAGCCTCATTGAATCCGTCGTCAAGTCGCTCGTCTGACCCGGAATGAACGCCGCCGCCCTGAAACATCTTGCGGATGCCGACCCGGTCATGCGCCGGCTGATTCGCGAGACGGGGCCGTGCCGTTTGAAACCGGAAACGCGCCGGCCGCCGTTTCAATCCCTGGTGCTGGCGGTGGCGCACCAGCAGCTCAACGGCACGGCTGCGGGCTCCATCCTCGCCCGCTTCAAACAACTGTTTCCCGGCCGCCGCTTTCCGCGCGCCGAAGACCTGGGCGCCGTGACCGACCCGCAGTTGCGCGCCTGCGGATTTTCCTTTGCCAAAATCAGGGCCATCCGCGACATCGCGGAAAAAACCCGGTCCGGCGTCGTGCCCGCAACGCGGCAAATCGTAAAATGGTCGGACGAGGAAATCATCGCCCGGCTCACCGAAGTGCGCGGGGTCGGCCGGTGGACCGTGGAAATGCTCCTGATTTTCCAACTCGGGCGGCCGGATGTGCTGCCGGCGGATGATTTCGGCGTGCGCAGCGGATTCAGCGCCGCCTACGGGCGGACGGCCCTCCCCAAGCCCCGCGAACTGATGGACTTCGGCGAACGCTGGAAACCCCACCGCACCACCGCGGCCTGGTATCTTTGGCGCGCGGCGGACGCCCCCAAAAACCCGAAGAAAAAGAAGTGACGTGACCCCCCCTTTGGTTTATAAAGCTATTTTGGGCGGTATATCCCAAGTATTTGCAACATGAAAAGTCTATTGTCTCTGGAGAAATTACCGGTGGCGGATTTTGGAAAAATCCTGCGGGACGCCGTGCTGTTCAAACACGGACGCGGCCAACCGAACGCCCGCCCGCTCCAAGGCCAGACCTGGGCCCTGATTTTTTCCAAATCCTCCACCCGCACGCGCGTCTCATTTGAGGTGGGCATCCGCGAACTCGGCGGGCAGGTGATGTTTCTCAACGCCAACGACATCCAGTTGGGGCGCGGCGAACCGATCAAGGACACCGCCCGCGTGCTGGGCCGGATGATCCATGGCGCCGTGATCCGCACCTTTGCGCAGCAGGACGTGGAGGATTTCGCGGCCTACTCAAAAATCCCCACCATCAACGCCCTGACGGATGCCGAGCATCCCTGCCAGGTCTTGACCGACATCTTCACCTTTGAGGAATTGCGCGGACCGATTGCCGGCAAAGTCGTCACCTTCGTCGGCGACGGCGCCTGCAACATGCCCGTCTCCTGGATTTTTGCGGCGGCCAAACTGGGCTTTGAACTGCGCATCGCCGCGCCCAGGGCGTTTCAGCCGTCGGAACAGGTCCTCCAACGCGCCGGGGGCAGGATCGTTTGCACCACCGATTTGGCGGCGGCGGCCCGGGGCGCGGATTTGCTTTACACCGATGTGTGGGTTTCCATGGGCAAGGAGGCCGAGGCGGCGGAGCGGCTGGTGGCCCTCAGGGATTATCAAATCAACGCGGGTTTGGTGAAACTGGCCGCGCCGGGGGCGTTGGTGATGCATTGTCTGCCGGCCTATCGCGGCAAGGAAATTGACGCGGAAACGTTTGAGGCCCACGCCGAAACCATTTTCACCCAGGCCGAAAACCGGCTGCATGTCCAAAAATCCATTTTGGACTGGGCGGTGAGCTGAGCCTTCACCCAATCGCCGCGCGGATGGCGTCGAACATGTTCTTGCCGGCCTCCTGGCTCACGGGGCGCTTGGCGGCGGCCGAGGCGTCCTCCACCAGTTCGGGCGGCAGTTCCTTTAAAAAGGGCGAGGGCTGGCAGGGCATGATCTGGCCGTATTTCTTGCGCCCGCCGCAATGGCTGATGGTCAGCGTCAGCATCGCGCGGGTGATGGCCACATAGAACAGCCGCCGTTCCTCATCCAGCGTGCCCTCCACCTTCGACCGGCTGTGCGGCAGCAGTCCGTCCTCCAGCCCGACGATGTACACATGCGGAAACTCCAGCCCCTTGCAACTGTGCATCGTGATCAGGGTCACGGCATCCCCGGTGGTTTCCTTTTCCTCCTCGCGGTCCGAATCCAGCGTGACATTCTCCAAAAACGTCTCCAGCCGCGCCGCCAGATTTTCAGCCGGCCCCGCGCCTTCGGCCCTTTCGACATCCATGGTGGCAATGATTTCGCGCAGGTTGCGGATCCGGCTTTCCGCAACCTCGGCGTTTTTCTCGGATCGTTTCAGGTCGGTGTAATAACCGGTCTCTTCCAGAAAGCCTTCACACCAGGTTTGGAGCGGGCGCATGGCATAGGGGGTCAGGTGCAGCGGTTCGCGCGTCCGCTCAATAAACGACACAAAGGACTCGATGCTTTCGCGGGTCTTGGCCTGAAAGGTGGTCGTGACCAGCGGGTTTTTCATGGCGGCGAACACCGAACCGCCGCGCTCATGACTCGCGCCCAGCAGCCGCTCCATGGTCACATCGCTCAACCCCCGGGCGGGCGTGTTGGCAATGCGCAGCAGGCTGATGTCGTCGTGCGGGTTGATGAACGCCTTGAGGTAGGCGAGGAAATCCTTGATCTCGCGCCGGTCAAAAAAACTCTGGCCGCCGATCAGATGGTAGCGCACCCCCGCCGTGCGCAGCGCCGTCTCCAGGGGACGGGACTGCTGGTTGGTGCGGAACAAAATGGCATGTTCGCCCCAGGTGGCCCGGCGGGTGGCCCGGGCAAATTGAATCTGCTCCACAATCGTGCGCGCCTCCTCCTCGTCGTCCGCGAAGGCGTGCAGACTGATCCGCGAACCGGCGCCCTTTTCCGACCACAACTGTTTGGCGCGGCGGCGCGCGTTGTTTTTGATCACCGCGTTGGCCGCGCTCAGGATGGTGGTGGTGGATCGGTAATTTTGTTCCAGCTTGACGATCTTCACCTCGGGGTAATGCTTTTCCAAGTCCAGCAGATTGGCGATTTCCGCCCCGCGCCAGCCGTAAATGCTCTGGTCATCGTCCCCCACCACGCACAAATTGCGGTGCTCCTTCGTCAGCAAATGCACCAGCTCAAATTGCGCGGCATTCGTGTCCTGATACTCATCCACCATCACATAACGGTATTTGGCGCGGCAGGCTTCCAGCGCGTCCGGATGCTCGCGAAACAACCGCAGCGTGAGCAGGATTAAATCATCAAAATCCACCGCGTTGCAGGCGTGCAGGGCCGATTCATAGCGTTTTTTGACATGTTCCGCCAGCGCGCGCACACTGGGCTCCGCAAACACGCCGGCCCGTTCCCCCCCGTTTTTATAGCGGCTCAGCAGGCTGAGAATGGCCCCCGGATCGGTCTTTTCGCCCTTGGCGGAAATCTGGGCGAGGATTTTTTTGACCGCGCCCAACTGTTCGGATTCGTCATAAATGACGAAATTGCTCTTGTACCCCAGTTTTTCAATGTGCAACCGCAAAATCCGCACGCACAGCGAGTGAAACGTGCAAATGGTCGGGCGCTTGGGTTTTTCGTCCGGGTTCCGGGACTTGGGCCGGGGAATGAGTTTGTTGACGCGCTCCTCCATTTCCCGGGCGGCCTTGTTGGTGAAGGTCACGCCCAGAATGTTGTCCGGCGAGACCTTTTTTTCGATCATGTGCGCGATGCGAAAAGTGATGACCCGGGTCTTGCCCGTGCCGGCTCCGGCCAGAATCAGGACCGGGCCGCGAAGGGTTTCCACGGCCTGGCGCTGCTGCGGGTTGAGCGTCGCAAGATTCAACATTGGGGGACGGAGTTTAGTCCGCCGCCCGGGCAATGCAAGCTCCGGCAGTGATCTCTGGGGGCTCCGGGTGTGAGACAAAATTCTTTTTAGGCACAGAGTGAAAGAGGGTCGTTGCGTT
>CAZUBG010000211.1:0-9440 GCA_964618545.1 uncultured Bifidobacteriaceae bacterium
GGGTTGGGAAACCCGCGATACGGCAGACTTGGAAGTCTGCGGTACGAAAAAAACGTCTGGTTCCCGCCGTCGGATTTGAAATCCATGAAGTGCCCATAAGGTGCAGGACGCGTCGCCGCACTCCCAAATGGCCTGCGGCCAAAAAAGCGGCAACCACACCGAGAGGCCCTGAGTCCGATTTGCCTTCTTAACTTTTCCGTGCGGTTTTCCGGCAAAAGATGCATTCTGCCGCCATTGTATGCCAAATCCGCCGTTTAATTCCGGCATCAGGGACAATCACCGTCGCGGTGCGGTTGTGGATTTGTCCGCAACAAAGATTCACTCCGGCTCACGGCTGACCCCGGAACCACTCAAGATTGTGGAGGGCGCGAAATGAATCCGTTCAATCTGGCCGTTCTCCGCGAGGCGGTCGCGGTTGGAAATACTGAATGGCGCCAGCACGTCCTGCAAAAGCTGGCGGAACGCGCCATTGCGCAACCGGACGTTCGGGATGTGCCAGTGCAAGGCGAACGGATTCGGGAATATGGCGATGACAAACCGTTTCCCAGCGCGCTCTTTTTGGGTTATGTTGCGGGCAGGCCGCTGCACGTTGTAGCGGCGTGCGACGAGGCAAACCGCCGGGCGTTTGTCATTACGGATTACGAACCGTCGCTGGAAATTTTTGAAGCCGATCATCGGACCAAACGAAAATCATGATTTCGCAAAAAGATCCCTGCCCGCTGTGCGGCGGAAATAAAGTGGGTGGAGAAACCACCTTCACCGCGGATTTGGGCAGCGGCGTCGTGGTAGTGCGGCGAGTGCGGGCGACGGTCTGCTCCCAATGCGGCGAAGAGTGGATTGATGATGCCACAGCCCGCCGTTTGGAGCAGGTGGTGAACGAAGCGCACTCCGGTCGCCGCGAAGTGGAAATCACCGCGTTTGCCTGATTTCAAATCTTGAAAACGCCCGGTGAGGGCACCGGGCCGACAATCCCAATGATTTCCCTGGAAATCATGCAGGCCGTGTGCCCTCACTTGGTGTTCTGGCATCCGCCGGGGTGGGGTCAGTTCTCGGGCCAGATCCGGGGGTGGTGCCGGCGCTCGCCCCCCGGCTACTGTCTGGCAGCCCGCCGGATTGGCTTGGATTCACACGGAGGCGGGTGGCTTCACTTTTGCTGCTGCACCAAGCGGGTGATTTCAAAGGCGAGGTCCAGGGCGCGTTTGGCGGATTCGCCGCTGACGAGCGGGGTGAGGTGCTGCTGCACGCAGTTCACAAAGTGCTGAAGTTCGAGTTTGAGGGGCTCCTCTTTGGCGATGGGCACGGGTTCGCGCACGACGCGCCGACCGGCAAACTCGCTGACGACGGCGGAACCCATGATTGCCGCCAGGATTTTTTTGGGCTTGGAGCTTTCCGCCTCGCCGTCGCGGGCGATGCGGTAGATATAGCCCTCCTGGATGCGGTAATCCAGGGAGATGTAGGTGGGCGTGGGGCCGCCGCTGAAGACGCGGATCTTGCGCATGCGCTCGGGGCTGACGCGGCTGGCGGTGAGGTTGGCGACACAGCCGTTGGCAAAGCGCAACCGGGCGTTGGCGATGTCCTCGGATTTGCTGAGGACGGGGATGCCCACGGCGTCCACGGCGGTGACGGGGGATTTCACGAAGGCCAGCACGACGTCGAGGTCGTGGATCATGAGGTCGAGCACGACGCCGATGTCGGTGGAGCGGGCGGGAAAGGGGGAGAGGCGGTGGGTCTCGATGAAGCGGGGTTCGGTGGCGACGGTTTGGAGGTATTTGAACACGGGGTTGAACCGTTCCACATGGCCGACCTGCAGGACGCAATGGTTGGTCCGGGCCAGCTCGACGAGTTCGGCGGCCTGCTGGGTGTTCTCGGTCATGGGCTTCTCGACGAGGACGTGCCTGCCCTGGGCCAGCAGTTGTTTGGCCAGATCGTAATGGAGGGCGGTGGGGGTGACGATGTTCAGCGCGTCGGCGCCGGCGGCGGCTTCGGCCATGGAGGTGAAGACGCGGGCGTTGAGTTTGGCGGCGATTTTGCGGGCGGTTTCCGGGTTGGCGTCAAAGAGGCCGGCGAAGTCCACGAGGCCGGCGGCGGCAAGTTCAGCGTACAGGCGCGCGTGTTCCTTGCCGAGCGAGCCGACGCCCAGCACCGCGACGCGAATTTTCGAGTTGGTTTGCGACACGAAGACAAGGTGCCAAATGTGGGGGGCGGCTGAAAGGGGAAAAGGGAAGGCCAAAGCGGAAAGCGGGAAAGCGGAAACGGGGTGGCAAAGAATGAAATCAAATTCAGTGTTTTCGTCCGCCCTCATCCCGGCCTTCTCCCCGAGGAGAAGGGGAATGTTTCGGCCGGTCGTTTGAGAGTCTGGATGGCCGAAGTGGACGAACGGTCGCACGCAAAAGCGCCAGAGGACTGGCGCACTACGCGACGCTTCGCCTAGACCCATGCCTGCCAAGGAACGAAGGTTGGTGGATGCCCGGAGCCCCCCGGTGGGCGGGTTGTCCAAGACAAATGAACGGGAATGTTTGCATCCGGGAGCAGTAGAAAAGCGGATAATCCTCCACTTTTCAATGCGCTGCGGCTCACAGAGCCGCGCTCCGGCGGCACGCGGGGAGGGGCGTTCTCTGTCCGACGGCGTTCGGCTTCAAATCGAGGGTTGGTGGGGACGCGCCGTCCCCACTCCAATCCGTATTCTCTGCGGGGCGGCCACGGTTATTTCAGGGTGGCCATGTCTATCACGAAACGGTACTTCACATCGTTTTTAACCAAGCGCTCGTAGGCTTCGTTGATTTTTTGGATGGGGATGAGTTCGATGTCGCAGGTGAGGTTGTGCTGGCCGCAAAAGTCGAGCATCTCCTGGGTCTCGGCAATGCCGCCGATGAGGGAGCCGGTGAAGGAACGGCGGTTGGTGATGAGGTGGAAAACCTGCACTTCCAACGGCTCGGCCGGCACGCCGACCTGGGTGAGGATGCCGTCGCGCTTGAGCAGGGAGAGATAGACATTGATGTCGTGTTTGGCGGCGACGGTGTCCAGGATGAAATGGAAACTGCTCAGGTGTTTGTTCATTTCCTCCGCGTTTTTGGACACGACGACTTCGTGGGCGCCCAGGCGAAGGGCGTCGGCGGTCTTGCCGGGGGAGGTGGTGAAGACGACGACGTGGGCGCCGAAGGCGCGGGCGAGTTTGACGCCCATGTGGCCAAGGCCGCCAAGGCCGACAATGCCGACTTTCTGGCCGGGACCGACTTTGTGATGGCGCAGGGGGGAGTAGGTGGTGATGCCGGCGCACAGGAGGGGGGCGGCGGCGGCAGGGTCGAGATTGGACGGCACATGGAGGACGAAGGCTTCGTCCACGACGACGCTTTCGGAGTAGCCGCCGTAAGTCTGGCCGCCGGTGTGTTTGTCCGGGGCGTTGTAGGTGAAGGTGGGGCCGGCGGTGCAGAATTGTTCGTAGCCGTCGCGGCAGTTTTCGCAGGTGCGACAGGAATCCACCATGCAGCCCACGGCGGCGAGGTCGCCGATGCTGAATTTTTTGACTTGCGCGCCGACTTTGACGACGCGACCGAGGATTTCGTGGCCGGGCACGCAGGGATAGGTGGTGCCGTGCCATTCGTTGCGGACGATATGGACGTCGGTGTGGCAAATGCCGCAGTAGAGGATTTGGATTTGGACGTCGAGCGGACCGGGCTCGCGGCGCAAAATGGTGGCCGGGGCGAGCGGTGCCGTGGCGCTGAGAACGGAATAGGCTTTGGCGTTAAACATATGGAAATATTTCTAGCACAGGTCGGGGCAAAATGCAAAGGGCGGGGATGGGGGAGAGCAGAAAGCGGAGAGCAGAAAGCAGAAACGCGGAATATCCACCGCAGAGGTCCAATTGATGCGGCGGGGGGGTGCGCGGGCAACCGTCGGCAACCTTTGGAAGTTCAATCCGTTTGCAGGGGGAGTTCGCCGCTCAGGGCGGCGATGAAGATCATCTCGAAGCCGCCGGCGATGTCCATGGCCCAGCGATGCATCAGGTTTTCCGGGGTGGAGATGATTTCCCTGGATTTTGCCAGGTCAGGCGAGCCCAGTTCCAGCCAACTGCCCACACGCACTTCGTTCAGGACCTGCAGCATCCATTCGATTTCGGCGCGCGAGGGGTGCCAGCAAAAGCCGCCGCCCCGGGCCTGAAAAGACTTGGGATTGGCCATCAGGGTGCGCACCCTTTGGCGGGTTTCCTGGCGGTGATCCGTGAGGGAATCCTCCAGCAGCCTTTGGTTTTCATCGCTTGGGGCGGAGACGGCGCGGCTAAGACGGTGATGGGCGGCGGGAACGAGGGGATACAGGGCCAGGACTTTGAACAACAATTGCTTCTCCTGCAATGTGAATTCAAACCCGTATCCGTCCTTGCTGGCTTGGATCAATTTCATCCGTTGCGGCTATGGGTCATCCTGCTCCATGGTGGCGTGGAGGTTGTATTTTTGCAATTGATGAACGTAAAACTCGGCCTTCTCGAGGTTTTCGCGGGTCAACACGCTCTTGCCCTGGGTGTGGACTTGCAGCATGTGGGTCTCCGCCTTGCTTTTGCGCCAGCCAAAAATGACCTGGAAGACGTGGGTCACATATTCCATGAGATTCACGGGGTCATCCCAGCAAATGACGAGATAACCATGGTCATGTTGCGCCGCCGGATCGTGTTTGACGCCGGTGCCGGGAAGGACTTCAGGATGGGGGCTGGCCGCCATTGGAGTAAAAATAAGGTGGCGGCGGACGGCTGTCCAGCAGTTCCCGAAGGCGGTTCTCTGTTATTGCAATGAAGCCCAAAAAATTTGATCATGGCCGGACAATGAATTCAGACACGATTGCCGGCGCCCGCGACGTTTACCGAAAGATCACCGGCAATATTGCGCGGGTCATTCAGGGTCAGCCGGGGCCCACGCGCAAACTGCTGGCGGCCCTGGCGAGCGGGGGGCATGTGCTGCTGGAGGATTTCCCGGGCACGGGCAAGACGACACTGGCCAAGGCCCTGGCCCGCTCGATTGACGCCTCGTTCAAACGCATCCAGTTTACCCCCGACCTGCTGCCTTCGGACATTCTGGGCGTCTCGATTTTCAACCAGCGCGATCAGGTCTTTCATTTTCACGAGGGTCCGATCTTCACCAACATCCTGCTGGCGGATGAAATCAACCGGGCCTCGCCCCGCACGCAATCAGCCCTGCTGGAAGCGATGGGGGAGAGCCAGGTGAGCATTGATGGCGAACACCGCCGGCTGTCGGATTTGTTTTTTGTGATCGCGACGGAAAACCCGGTGGAGTTTCGCGGGACGTATCCGCTGCCCGAGGCGCAAATGGACCGGTTCGCGATGCGCTTTGTGCTGGGCTATGTGGAGCCGGAGGAGGAGGTGTCCATTCTGGCGGCGCAGCAGGGCCGGCATCCGCTGGAGGCGCTGCAACCGTGCATTACGCTGGCGGAGGTGATCCTGCTCAAGCAGGCGGTGCAGTCGCTGCGCATCAGCGGGGAACTGCAGCGTTATGTGGTGGATTTGGTGGGGGCCACCCGCCGGGCGGCGGGGGTGCAATTGGGGGCCAGTCCGCGGGCGTCCATTGCGCTCATGAAAGCGGCCCAGGCGCTGGCCTTGTTTGACGGTCTGGAATTTGTCACGCCCGACCAAATCCAGGAACTGGCGGTGCCGGTGATCGCCCACCGGCTGATGATGGAGCCCCAGGCCCGCTTTTCCGGGGTGAGCGCCCGCAGCGTGGTGGAGTCCATTTTGAAAAGCGTGCCGGTGCCCGCCTGAACTGACACCCATGACCTGGATTTGGCGCCAACTTTACCGTCAATACCGGTTCCTGACCTGGCTGCATTTTGCCTCCCGGCGGCGGTTGACGCGGACGGGCTGGGTGCTGCTGGTGTGCCTGATCATCACCCTGCTGATGGGGGTGAACCTGGATAAAATGGTGTCGTACCAGGCGTTTTCGCTGCTGCTGTTCCTGTGGGTGTCGGCCATTCTTTCGAGCTTTTTTTTCCGGACGAAAATCTCCGTGACGCGGAGCCTGCCGCGGTTTGGCACGGTGGGGCAGCCGTTGTACAGCCGGGTGACGGTGAAAAATCTGACGGATAAACTGCAGCTCGATCTCTCGCTGCTGGAGGATCTGGCGGATCCGCGTCCGAGCTTTCCGGAATGGCTGGCGCTGAAGAAGGCGGAGGAACAGGCGGTTCGTTCCTTCCGGCCGGGCACGCGGCTGCGGACGGTTTCCCGCACGATGGGCCGGGTGCGCGCGGCCCGGGTGCCCGCACTGCCGCCGGGCCGGGAAGTGGAGGTGCTGGTGGAAGTCACGCCGTTGCGGCGCGGGAATCTGAACTTTACCGGGGTGACACTGGCGCGCGCCGACCCGTTCGGGCTGTTCTGGGGGTTTGTGCGGTTTCGCCGGGCCGGAAAGATGGTGGTGCTGCCCAAGCGCTATCCGCTGCCGCCGGTGGCGCTGCCCGGCGTGCTGAAGTATCAGGACGGCGGGGTGGCGCTGGCGGCCCACGTGGGGCAGAGCGATGAGTTTGTCGCGCTGCGCGATTACCGGCGCGGGGATCCGTTGCGGCACATTCACTGGCGAAGCTGGGCGCGGACGGGCAAGCCGATTGTAAAGGAATTCGAGGACGAGTTTTTTGTGCGGCACGCGCTGGTGCTGGACACGTTCAGCAACGTGCCGGACAGCGAGTTGTTTGAGGAGGCGGTTTCGGTGGCGGCGTCGTTTGCCTGCACCATCCCCACGCAGGAATCCCTGCTGGACCTGCTGTTTGTGGGGGCGGAGGCTTATTGTTTCACCGCCGGCCGGGGTCTGGCGCATGCGGATCAAATGCTGGAGATTCTGGCTTCGGTGCGACTTTGCACGGAGGCGCCCTTTTCCGCCCTGGAAGGACTGGTGCTGAATCATTCGGCGATGGTGAGCAACTGCATCTGCATTTTTCTGGCCTGGGACGAACCGCGCCGGGGTTTTGTGCAGAAGCTCCGGGCCTCCGGCGTGCCGGTGAGGGTGCTGGTTTTGGTGGCCGAGCCCCCCCGGCAACCGCTGGACCCGGGACCGCTGCGGGAGGAACCGGGTTCGTTCCACACGCTGGTGCTGGGACAGATCGAAGCAGGGCTGCAGGAGATATGAGAACGCCGCCTTTTCTCATGGCCGCCGCGCTCTTGTTCTGGGGCTGGCAGTCGGGCTTGGCGCCGGAGGCCGCCGGTCTGGCGGTGATTTTGGAAGGGCCGCGCTATTTCAAGGCCCGCTGGGAAATGTCGGACGCGGACATCACGCGCTTTTGGTCGCTTTGCACGCTGCTGGGCCTGGCCACCGCCGTGTTTGCCTTCACGAACAACGAAGGCCCCTCGACGTTTGGCAAATTATTCGAGCATCCGGATTTGCAAACCAGCCGGCTGGCCGGCGATTCGAGCACGGAGGCGGCCATCTCGATGATCCGCTGGCTGCCGCTGATTCTGTTTTTGTTCGCCGCCGCCCAGGCGTTCAGCTCGCGCCCGGAGTTTCCGATCGAGGCCATTTCGTCGTACTTGCGTTACCAGCGGAAACGGGCGTTGAAAAAGCACCTGCCCCCGCCACCGCTTTATAAATTCAACTTCACCTGGCCTTATTTTGTGGTGTGCCTTTTTTCCGCCAGCGCACATGCCAGCAATGACTCGAGCTTTTTTTGGGGCTGCTGCGGGTTGATTGCCTGGGCGTTGTGGACCCAGCGGCCGCGGGGGTTTACGGTCAATGTCTGGGGGGTGCTGCTGGCGGCGGTGATTGGCGGGGGGTTTCTCGGCCAGCACGGCCTGCTGCATCTCGGCCGCCTGGCGGAATTCGCGGACAACTATAATGCCTCGTGGCTCGCGCGGTTCATGCGGCAGAACACGGATCCGGAACAAAGCCGCACGACGATTGGCCAAATCGGCCACCGGCAACTGTCGTCGCAAATTGTCATCCGGGTGAATCCCATTAACGGGGCCGAAGTGCCGACCTACCTGCGGGAAGCGACGTACCGCAACTACGCGGCCAACCCTGTGGCGGCGTCCTGGACGACCGGCAGTTCGCACAATGAGGCGCACAATGATTTTTTCAATGTGTCGGAAACGCCCGCTGACAGCGGTCGCTGGAGGTTGCAACCCGGCGGGGCCAACCATTCCCTGGTCCACATCTCGTGTTACCTCAATGGTTATGACCGGGCGGTGGGCAGCGCGAGCGGGTTGCTGCCGCTGCCCGTGGATTGCGATCATCTGGAGGATCTGTACGCCATCTCCCTCAAGAACAACAGCTTCGGGGCGGTGCTGGCCGACGGTCCCGGGCTGGTGGTGTTGAACGCCAGTTTTGGCACGGGCGGGGCGGTGGACACCCCGCCGGGCACCAACGCGGCGACCCGGATCAGTCCATTGTCCCGGACCAATCCTCTGTCGCAAGCCACTGGCACGAACAGCCTGCGCAGCATCAATCTCCCGGCGGAGATCAGCGAAGATCTCGCGGTGCCCGAGGCGGAGAAACCGGCGCTGGACCAGGTCATTGCCACCCTGCCCCTCGACGGCCTGAGCCGCATGAAGAAGCTCCTGGCCGTCGGCCGGTATTTTCAGGCCAATTACCAGTACAGCCTCTGGCAGGACGCGCCCAAAGGCATCGGCACGAATGAAACCGCGCTCACGCATTTTCTCCTGCACAGCCATCGCGGCCATTGCGAATACTTTGCCACCGCCACGGTGCTGCTGTTGCGGGAAATGGGCATTCCCGCCCGCTATGCGGTGGGCTATGCGGTGCATGAAACCGCCGGGAAAGGTTATGTGGTCCGGGAACGGGATGCCCATGCCTGGTGCCTGGTGTGGGATCCGGCCAGCGGCACCTGGCGGACTTTTGACACCACGCCGGCGTCCTGGGTGGCCGCCGAAGACGGGCGCGCCTCGCACTGGCAATGGCTCAGCGACTTCTTTTCCTGGCTGGGCTTTGAGTTCGCCAAATTCCGCTGGGGTCAGAGCCATCTGCGGCCGTACCTGTTGCTGACCCTGGTGCCGGCGCTCGGCTATTTCCTGTACCAGATCATCTTTCATCACCGGGAACACCAACCCGGGGCCGCCGCCAAGGCGGCGCGCGCAACGGTCTGGCCCGGACTGGACTCGGAGTTTTATCTGCTGGAACAAAGGCTGGCGGCGGGCGGCTGCCTCCGGCCGCCGGGCCAGTCCCAGAGCGACTGGCTGCGCCAATTGGTCCGCGACCCGGCCCAGGCGCGGCTGCGGGAGCCGCTGGGACAGTTGCTGCGGCTGCATTACCGGTACCGGTTCGATCCCCGGGGCTTGACCCCGGCCGAACGCGAGGAACTGCGACGGCAGGCCCGGGAGTGCCTGGACGGGCTGGCTTGAGGCGGCCATGCGCGGGGGCAACCCTCCATCAGAGCGCGGCACCGGGGTGCGGTTCGGTGAGCCGCAGCCTGCCGATGGCAAGGGGCAGCCAAAGCTG
>CAZUBG010000212.1:0-9416 GCA_964618545.1 uncultured Bifidobacteriaceae bacterium
CAATTGGAGGCGAAACTGTGAAAGCGACACCACCCGCCAATAACGCCGGCTCGCTGGCCGCCTGGTTGACCGATCCGCGCACGGCGGAATATTTCGGCGAAAGCTGGGCGTTCAAGGCGGACATCCTGGAAGCTGTCATCCGGGGCGAAAAGCTGGCCCCGATTGCCCGCCAGCATGGCGTAACCCGGTCCGCAGCATCCAAGCAGGCGGGCCGGGCACGGGCCATCTTTGGTGACTTGAAGTTGACTCCCGGCCATGTGTGACGATTGAAAAAATTATGAGCATTGCATCTGTTGTAAAAACCCTTTCCACGGTGCCCCCGCCCCCGGCGGCATCGGCAGCCGACGTATTGGCAATGGCCGCCGACATCCTGGCCGGCCGGAAACCCCGGAACATGGTGAACGGGCTTAAGGCGATATACGGCAGGGTAGTCGCCCTTGAAACCCAAATGGGCAAGGCCCCCAGTGCCTTTACCTTGAATTCCCCGATCCTGGCCACCCGGCTCGTTGAACTGGAGGCGCTCGCTGCTCAACATCTGGCCCCGGCCGCCCCGGCCGCCCCGACCACCCCGGCGGTGCAGGTGGCGCTCCCGGCCGCCGCCCCGGCCACGGTGGCCACGGTGGCCACGGTGGAAGCCGCGGCGGGCATCCTGACTGCCACCCTGGCCGAATTCCGCCGGATGGACGCCAGCACCGCCAGCCGGTTTGCCCAGAATGGCGGGGCGTTGTGCCGTTCGGACTTTGAAACCCTGTCCCCCGCCGCCTGCATGTCTCACCTGAAGGCTGGCGGCAGAATCATTGACGGGCCGGGAGCAACTGTATCTCGTCACGCCCCGGCGGACACGGGCGCACGGAATTTTCCGCGCGACGTAGGTTCGTTTTTGGGCAACGGCAACACCAAGCCCCGTGCAGAATTTGAGAAAATGACCACCACCGCCCAAATGCAGTTCATGCGGGCCGGCGGAAAATTGACCGATTGAACCACAAAAACCAAAATCAAAATCGTTATGAATGATACACCAAACACCACCCTGGACCCGGTTGCCGAATTGAAAGCCCTGGAGGCTCGCAAGGTGGCCCAGGCCGAACAGTTCGCGCGCGAGACGGCGGAGGCCAAGGCCCGCATCGAGGCCCTGTACGCCCTACAGCATCCAATCTGGAGGGCATTGCAGACGCACCGCGAGAAACGGCAGGCCATCCGCCGGGTTGAAAAAATGATTGCCTTGTTCCAGGACGATGCAGCCAAGAAGCGCGAAATGTTACACTCGGAAACCATCGTCCGCGACCCGCTAAACATGCGCGGTCATATTCTCGCCTTGCATGGCGAAATTCACCACCTGGATGTTGTGCAGGCTGACTGCCAGCGCAGCATTGGCAAATTGAAGGCCGGGGCAGACAACTTGAGGGCCGAGGCAACCGCCTACGCCAACCAGAACAATCTCGGTTCGATGCTCGCCGCGTTCGATGAGCCGGTCGAGGATTGATACACCTGCCATGAAAAAATCATTGACGATCACCGGGTTGCTATTTCTGGCCGTCACCGCTCTGGCCGCCACCACGTACACCCCGCAGGTGGACCCCGGCACAACGAATATCATTCTGGTGGATGCCCGGGGCTTGACCGGGCTTTCCGCCACCATCAGCGGCACGGGTTTGACCTGGTATTCCACCACGTTGACCCTGACCAATAACCCCACGACCAACGGGACACAGGTTATCAGTGTTCTGTATAGCGGAGCGAACAGCATTTACACCTGGACGAACCAAGCCGGCGCGGGCAACTTGGTGCCCGGCGCAACCACGGGTGCCAGCACCAGCAACCTGCTGGCCACCATCGCCCCGGCGTTTACATCGTTCACCGTCACCCAGCCGGCAACGAACGCCGTCACGGTGGCCAGCTACGGTATCCCGTTCGTCATCACCAATTCCGCCGGTTGGGCGACCTTGGCGGCCGTCACCAACGCACCGGCCGGCAACATCACCGCCACCGCCGCCGTGTCGGATGATACGATGAACTGGCAGAGCTACCCCGGTTTGAACCTGACACTCCCGCTTTCATCCGGGCAGGCGGTGGCCGGCACGAACACGCCGCTATACGGCTGGCAGTTCGTGCAATACACCATTGCCAGCGTTGCCACCAATGGTGCTTGCCCAACGTTCAAACTGGTGGCGGGCGGCCAGTGACGACCTTGCTGGCACCGGTTTTTTGGGCATTTTCCGGTGCCGGTGTCCCCCGGCGGCGCTCCGCCTGGTTTCACGGAGCGCCGCCTTTTTATTGCCCCGGCATGGCGGACCCGGCGGACATCCACCTGCCCCGGCCGGAAACAAAACGCCCGCCACCAGTGACGGCGGCGGGCGGTGCAGCATCCGGGGCGGTGTTCAATCCAACTCGCCCCAACCTTTGAGCCGGTAATACTCCCTGAGTGAGTCTTCGATGATGGTCTCTTCGGCGATTTGAACAGAAACGCCGGACTGTCTGGCCAGATCAGCGGCCAGCGCCTCAAACTGCTCAAAATAACACTCCGGGATTTCGACTTTTATCAGTTGGGCATCGTCAAGAAACCCTTCCACGTCTTTGTAACGCCTGGCCCGCGCGGCGTTCACCAGTTGCTTTGCTTGGATCATGGCTGGCCTTTCCCGTGGCGGCTGGCCGGGCGGGCGAGCCTGGCCCGTTGCTCATCAATCCACGGGTTGAGTTGGTTTTTGCGGCGGAATTCCATTGGCGGCATAAGGTTGTTTTCAACGCAGAAGTGCATCCGGGCTTCATCGGTGCGATAGAACAAGGCGCACACAATGGCGCTTTTGGCCAGCGAGTAGTAATCCCGGTTGGCCGGCAGCTTCCACGGGGGAACGGACGCCGGGGCCGGAGTGCCATCCGGCACAAACACCCAACTGCCCCCGGCTCGTTTTGCCGGTGCCTTCATGCTGCCCCCCTGATTTGAATCAGCCGCCGAACATTCGGCGGACATTTCACCACGGCCCGGGCCCGTTCCTTTTTGGCCAGTCGGCGCAAGCCCGGATTTCAGGCCGCCGCCACGGCCAGACGGATTTTACACGGCAACGCCGCGCGCCGGCTGGCCGCCACGGGGCGCAACGGACACGGGGAAGGTGAAGACACCCCCGGCCGGACGGACACGCCATAGGCCAGCCATGCGCGTCGGCTGGCGGCCGTCAGGGCGGACGGGTAAAGGTTGGACGGCCCCCCCCGCCGGGGCAGACACGCCACGGGCCGGGCGGGAATCGTTTAGGCCGGGAAAAGCTTTTCACGCGCGGAACCTGGCAGGCCCGCAACAGGCGACTACATGCCCGCAACGCCAGACGCCAGCGCCGCGCGCCCGGTGCCCGCCAGCGCGCCCGGTGCCCGCCAGCGCGCCCGGCCGCCGGGGGATGGACGGGAAAAGCACAGGCCGGCTGGGGGCGTTGCATGGCAGGCCGCCGCGTTCGCGGGATGCCCGCCACGGGGCCGGACAAAGCCGGGCCGATGGACGGGAAGCGCCAGCGACCGGGCATCACGCCAGAATTGCGCGAGTGCGAATGCCGGGCCGGCGGACTGATTTTACCACCCCCCGGCATGATCCGTCCGGCAGAGGATGAGCTTTCCCGCGCGAAACCGGACAGACGCCCATTGGCCGGGTGTTCACCATGACTTACACCAGCGACGCCACCCCGGCCGGGCCACAGGGGAAGGAAACCGCTTTTAACCCACCGCCGCGCAACGCCACGGGGCCGCCACGGGGCCGGAGACACCGGGGGCGATAGACAATGGCCGGCGGCCGGAATGCTCGCCACGGGGGCAGGCGGATTATGTTTTTCGAGAAACAAAGCCCTGAAAACGTCTATCTTTTTCTATCCACCTAAACGGCTTTTCTTGCATTTTGCTGCCTCATAACGAAACTGCCGAAACCGTTGATACCATTGATTCTATTGATTGTCCTTTGTTTCCGGGGGTTTGCTGATTTTGCCGTTATGAGTTCGAATCTCACCGCCCCGACCATTTTTGCTAAAAAACCCGGTTTTCAGGCTTTCCGGTCGGTGTCCGACCCCGGTTGGTATATGGGTAAAATCACTTGGATTAAAAAAAGGCTTGCAATCCCCGGTTTTTCTGTCAAACTGATCCCGTCTGTTAGCTGGCTTAGCGGATACACGGCATGGTAAATCTTCAAGTGAACTAGGTTCAGTGACGATTTGAAATCCGATTAACGGGAACAGTCTGGTACAAGCAAGTTTAGTTAGGACAGCAGTATTGCATGAGTAATAAATTGTTCGTTGGGAATCTTTCCTTTGACACCACTGAGAACGAACTCCAAGACGCGTTTGCCGCCCACGGCACCGTAACCGAAACCAACCTGATGATGGATCGCACCACGGGTCGTCCCCGCGGCTTTGGTTTCGTCACCATGAGCACCCCCGAGGAGGCTCAAAAGGCCATTGACGCCTTGAATGGCGCGCAATTGGGCGGTCGCGCTCTGACCGTTAACATCGCGCGTCCCCGCGAAGACCGTCCTCCCGGCGGCGGCGGCGGCGGCAGTCGCGGTCCCCGTCGTGAATACGGCGGCGGCGGCGCAGGCGGCGGTGCTGGCCGCGGTCGCTATTGATCGTTCAATTTCACACGGGGTTTGGTGCAAGCCAAACCCCGTTTTTTTATTTGCTGATCGGATTGTCCCTTCAAAAATGGCTTCGGCAAAGGTTTGACATCCTGGCTGCGGCATGGTGAAGTTGCCGGGCGTTGCGAGCCTGTTACCACCATGTTACATTTCTGCGTTGAAGCCATGTCGTCCGCCAAAAAAAACGGATGCGTCTGGCTGATATTGCTGGCGTTGGGGCGCTCGGTTTGTCCGGCGGGTGACACGAACCAACTTCCTTCCACGGTGACCATTGACCTGGCCACTCCGGCTGTGATGACCGGCACCCTCTATGAAATTGGTTCCAATCGCCAGAAAGTCCTCTATCAATTTCGCCGATCGGCGGTGCGCACGGGGGAGGTGATCCGGGTCGAGCAAGTTTTCTCCCTGCCCGACGGGGCCGTGGCCTGTCGTGAAAATATCGAATACCGGAATGACCGGTTGATGCTCTATGCCATGGAGGACCTGCGGGCGGATGTCCGGGGCGGCATTCGTGTTCAAACCGATTCCACCCCGCAGAAACGGGAGCGCGTTTTTCTGGACCAAATTCAGGGTTACGATGGCGTGGCGAAAACTCTCAAGGGCGTTGAGAATTTCCAGACCAACATGTTGATTTGTGACATGATCTATCCCTTCATTCTGGCGCACTGGGAGGAATTGATGAGGAATGCCGCGGTCAAATTCCGGCTGCTCTCACTGGATCCCCCCACGACATATGGCTTCAAGGTGGTGAAGGAAAGGGAAGCCACCTGGCAGGGCCAGCCGGTGGTGATCATCAAAATGGAACTGGGTAATCTGTTCATCGCCCATCTGATCCGTCCCATTTATTTTACCATTGAAAAGTCAGCTCCACACCGGGTTTTTTCATACACTGGACGCATCACCCCCCGGGACAGGACTGGCGGCGCCTGGAGATTCGTGGATGCCGAGATGGTTTTGGATTGGAAGTGAGGCAAAGAAAGCCCGCCGGGTTCAGCCGGCGGGCGGCGTGATTTTTGGGCGGGGTTATTTCAGGCTGCGCACAAATTTATCCAGCCGGTCGAGCCCCTTCTCGAGGTTGGCCATGCTGGTGGCATAGCTGATCCGGAGATATTCGTCGGCCCCGAAGGCGATTCCGGGCACGGCGGCGACTTTTTGCTGTTCCAACAACCGGGCGCAAAAATCGCCGGACTTCAGACCGGTTTGGGAAATGTTCGGGAAGAGGTAGAACGCGCCTTTGGCATTGACGCAGGAGAGGCCGGGAATGCTGTTCAGCTTCTGCCAGGCAAAGCCGCGGCGTTTGGAGAATTCCGCCAGCCACTTGGGCAAATGATCCTGGGGCCCGGTCAGGGCGGCCACCCCGCCTTTTTGGGCGAAGCTGGTGGGATTGCTGGTGCTGTGGCTTTGAATGGCGTCAATGGCCTTGGCAATCGGCTCCGGTGCGGCCAAGAAGCCCAGCCGCCAGCCGGTCATGCTCCAAGCCTTGGCAAAACCATGGACGATGATGGTGTGATCCAAATGCGCGGGAGAGAAACCGGCCACGCTCTTCACTTGGGCCCCATCGTACACCAAATGTTCATAAATCTCATCGCTCATGATGAGGATATTCTTTTCCACGCAGACGTCACCCAGCGCCCGGACTTCCTCCGGCGTATAGACGCTGCCGGTCGGATTGCTCGGGGAGTTGAGAATGAACAAACGGGTGTTCGGGGTGATGGCCGAGCGAAGTTGTTCCGGGGTCACCTTGAATTCGGTCTGGTCCGTGGTGGGGAGGATGACTGGTTTGGCCCCGGCGAGCTTTACCATTTCGGGATAGCTCAGCCAGTAGGGGGCGGGAATAATAACCTCGTCCCCCGGTTCGCAGGTGGCCATGATGACGTTGTAGCAGGAATGCTTGCCGCCGCAACTGACAATGATCTGGCTGGGCTTGTAAGTCAGCCCGTTCTCCCGATGGAATTTGGCGGCAATGGCCTCGCGCAGTTCCGGGATGCCGCTGGCCGGGGTGTATTTGGTGAAACCAGCGGCCAGGGCCCTGGCGCAGGCATCCTTGATGTGCTGGGGGGTGTCAAAATCGGGTTCGCCGGCGCCAAACCCCACCACATCCTCGCCGGCCGCCTTCATCGCCTTGGCCTTGGAATCAATCAGCAGGGTCATGGATGGTGACAAGGACGCAGCACGTTCGGAGATTTTATATTTCATAATAAATGACAAAAGATTTTAAGGGTGATGCGGGGGAATTCAATAAAAAACGCGACTGGAAACAACGCGCGGTCCCACCCGTCCCGCGACCTTAACCGACCCGCAGGGGGGCATTCACCGGTCAAGGGGGGAGTTTGCCTCCCCGCTTCCCATTCGCGTGTGGAGAGGGGAGCGGGCGGGGGAAATTACTTGGTGGTGTAGTATTTTTGCGCGTATTCCCGGACCATCCGGTCGGTGGTGAACTGGGGAACCAGGGTGGCCATGGAGTTGCGGATGTGCTGAATCCACTGCCGGGGAACGCCCTGTTCGTCACGGTTAAAAAACAGCGGGACAATCTGCTGAGTGAGGGTGTTGTAAAGATTGGCGCTGTCCACGCGGTCCTGTTCCGCGATGTTGTTGGGATGGGAATCCCCGCCGATGGCGAACCCGTTGGAGCCGTTGTAGCCTTCGCGCCACCAGCCGTCCATGATGCTAAAGCCCATGCAGCCGTGGCAACTGGCCTTCATGCCGCTGGTGCCGGAGGCTTCCAGTGGACGGCGGGGGTTGTTCAACCAAATGTCGCAGCCGGAAACCATCTGGCGGGCCACATGAATGTCGTAGTTTTCCAAGAATACCAGGTAACCGGTCAATTCACTGTGCTTGCTCAAATGGATGATCTGCTGGATGAAGCGCTTGCCGTCGTCGTCCCGCGGATGGGCCTTGCCGGCAAAAATGAACTGCACCGGACGCTGCTTGTCCTTGACGAGTTTTACAATGTTTTCGAACTCCTGGAAAATCAGCGGGGCGCGCTTGTAGGTGGCGAAGCGGCGGGCAAAGCCGATGGTGAGGGCATCGGGGTTCAACAGGTGGTCGAAGCGGATGAAATCCCCCTGGGTGAGGCGCTGATTTTGCTCCAACAAGCGGCGGCGGGCGAACTCGATCAGTTCGCGGCGCAATTTGTAGCGCATGGCCCAGATTTCCTCATCGGAGATGAAAGCCGGGTCGGTGAGTTTGCTCCAGAATTCGGGTGAATTGAGGATGGTGGCGAAATCCGGGCCGCATTTTTCGCGGAGCGCGGCGGCGGCTCCATTGCCTTCCGAGGTCAGTTTTTTGCGCCAGAGCTTGCGCGCGGTGCCTTTCATCCAGCCGAGCAAATGGATGCCGTTGGTGATGTGGCCGATGGGCACTTTGTCCAAGGGGGTGTCGGGATAGAGGCACTGCCACATTTCGCGGCTGACTTCGCCGTGCAACTCGCTGACGGCGTTGGCGGCGCGGGAGACCTTGAGGGCCAGCACGGTCATGCAGAAGGGTTCCCTGGCCTGGAGCGGATGCACCCGGCCGAGGGCCATGATGTCGGCAAAGGGAACGGGCATCTGCGCGACGTAGTGCTGGAGGACGTAGTTCATCAGGTCCGGGGTGAACCGGTCATGGCCGGCTTCCACGGGGGTGTGGGTGGTGAAGATGCACTGTGCCTTGGTGGCGGTCTGCGCGTCGGGAAAGGAAAGGCCGCCGGCCATTTTTTCGCGGATCAATTCGAGGGTCAAAAAGGCGGCGTGACCCTCGTTCATGTGAAACACGGAGGGGGCGATGCCCAGGGCGCGCAGGAGGCGGACGCCGCCGATGCCCAGCAGAATTTCCTGCATGATGCGGGTGGTGCTGTCGCCGCCATAGACGCGGAGGGTGAGGTCGCGGAAGTGCGCCTCGTTTTCCGGGAGGTTGGTGTCCAGAAGGTAGACCGGCACGCGGCCCACATTCACGCGCCAGACCTGGAAGGTGACGGTGCTCATGGCGATTTCCACGGTGCATTTCAAGCGGGAGCCCGCGGCGTTGAGGACGGGTTCGAGCGGCACATTGGCGGGGTCCACCAAATTGTAATATTCGGTCTGCCAGTTGTTGGAATCAATCGCCTGCTGGAAGTAGCCCTCGCGGTAAAAGAGGCCGACGCCGGCAAACCCCAGGCCGAGGTCGCTGGCGGATTTGGAATGGTCGCCGGCGAGGATGCCGAGGCCGCCGGCGGAAATGGGCAGGGACTCGTGGAAGCCAAATTCGGCTGAAAAGTAGGCGACCGGGTTTTGGTGCAATTTCGGCGCGTTCCGGTGGGTCCAGGTGTTTTGATCGTTGAGATAGGCGTCGAAATCGCGCAGGACGGAGCGGACCTGGGCGGCGAAGGTGGCGTCCTGGAGGCGCACGCGCAGTTCGTATTCGGAGACTTCGCGGAGGACGGCCACGGCGTTGTGGAAGAGATTCTGCCAGCCACGGGGGGAGAGTTTGCTGAACAAATCCTGCGCGTCCTGGTCCCAGGACCACCAAAGATTCCGGGATAATTTGTTCAGCCCGGCCACCAGTTCATTCAGTTCCACTGCGGTGAGGGTTTTGTTCATAGCAATTTATTCCTTAACAGCCGTCAAGTCCGTGCGGACTGGAGGGAAATTAATTTGTCCGGCGGATTTGGCAATAACAAAATGGGTTCCGGCGTTTCTTTTTTGCGGCGGGGAGGCGGTCCGGCGGGAACGTGGTGCGCGGACGGGGGCCGGCCGAGGTTCGCCGATGGGCGTGGATTCGGTTGCCGAGCCGGCGGTCAGTCGGCGATACAGCGGACTGCCAGTCGGCGCCACCGGTTTTGACTCGGCCGGGCGCG
>CAZUBG010000213.1:0-9343 GCA_964618545.1 uncultured Bifidobacteriaceae bacterium
GCCAAAGATTCCACTTGGGAGAAATCTCACGCGGCGCATTTGGGAACGATTCAATTGGCTGCTAGCCCGCAAATTTTACACGCCCGCCGGTCGCGTGAGGGCACGCGGACTGCAACGCCGCACGCTGGGCCAGGACAGTGGCCGCGCAGCCGGCGGCGGAAAGCGCCAACAGGGGCAGTTTTTCCAGCACCAACCCCAAACGCCTCCGGGGTTCCGCGCGTTCCAGCGGCCAGTAATCCAGCAGCAGCAAAAGCAGGGGCAGCGTCACCAGCATCGGCTTGCACATCAGGCCCAGGCCATACAGCAGCAGCACACTCCCGTAACGAACGGGCGACCACGGACGGCGCGCATAATGGACGTACGCCCCGATGGTGAGCATGAAAAACAGCCCGCTAAGCACGTCTTTTCTCTCAGCCACCCACGCCACGGATTCCACCCGCAACGGATGGATGGCAAACACCGCCGCGACGAAGGCGCTGCGCCACGTTGCGCCGGTCAGGTTGCGCAGCACCAGGAAGAGGGCAATGACCGTCGCCATGTGGAGGAGGACATTGGTGAGATGATGCCCTGCGGGATGCAAACCATAAAGCTGGCAGTCCAGCATGTGGGAGAGCGCGGTCAGCGGAAGCCAGGTGTCATTCAGACTGTGCGTGAACGCCCAAATGACGCCCGCCAAACTCAGGCCCCGGGTGATCGCCGGATTCTCATAAACTCCCCGGTCGTCATCATAGTTAACGAATTCATGGTGAAGGGTCTGGCCGAAAACCGCCCAGACGGCAAATCCCAGACAAAGACAAACCGCCGGGGTCAGCCAGCGATTGCGCGCCTGGCTGGCTGCCAAGGGGTTACGGGCGCCGTGGCCGGCGATGATGGGCGGGGTTTTCAACTTTTGAGCCAAACCGCAGCGGCACCGTTGCGCCGGTCAAGCTCCCCCCCACAACGGCGGCGCTGTTTCAAAGCCCGGTTTTGGACCGCCCGGCTCAGGATATCAATCATCCGCCGGAGTAACGGTGGAGGCGTCAGCAGCCCAGTTGATGTCGAGATTGCCGGGATCGCAGGCTTCGCTGTTGGCGCCATTGAAATCGGTGCAAACGTAAGCATATTTGAAATAGGCGACGTGAGCATCGCTGAAAGCGATATTCGATCCGGCGTTGTGGCGGGAGGATTGACGAGTGGTGTAGCATAACGGGCTGCCCAAGAGGTTATAATCCGCGTTGCCGACGGTGTAAAACGGGGTTTCGTTTACATGAGTGCGGGTCTCCGAGAACATCACAAAAGCGGAGGGGTGCCGGATGGCTCTCTCCATCAACACCGTTGGAGGATTCTGGGGCTGGTCCCAAACCCCCTTGGAATTCATGGCATAACTGAAAACAACCTGGCCATTAGGAACCGCCGGATCCAAGGGCTGCCTGGCCGAGGTGGGGCATTGAAAAATGCTCTTGGAGGTGACAAAAGAAACCGTCAAGTCACCCACGGCCGACCCGTTGATGGCGATTTGCCACAAAGGCTTGGACGCGACATAGGGCGGAAGAGCGTTAAACCAAGCGTTTTGTCCGAAACTGAGGCCTTTCTCCACGTCCAAGTACTGGATTTCATTAAGATCAGACCAAGTCGGAGCCTTGTAGTTATAGCTCGAAATATCCGCCGCCACTGAGGAGTCGGGGATGTCTTGATAAGAATAAGCTCCACCGAAGTCTCCCGCGTACAGGGTCTGGGCCAGTCCCCATTGTTTAAGATTGCTGGCGCAGAAGGCGCGATTTGCCTTCTCCTTGGCGCTGGCCAGCGCGGGAAGCAGCAGGGCGGCCAAGATGGCAATAATGGCAATGACCACCAGCAGTTCAATCAAAGTAAATCCAGAATACCGACGTGTAATCATGTCAAAATCAGCTTTTCAAATTCGCCGCAGCCCGACCTCCACAAACGTGGTGATAACCATGCCCCTTTATATCAAAAACCAAGGAAGCAGATGTTACAATCGAGTAACAAATTCACCGGCGGCCAATATGTCACGCATTTGTCACGGGACTGCGCCGGGACTGTCACAATGCCGTGCTTTAATCTGCAATGTTTACCGGGCGGTGCCGCTTTCCTGGCGGCGCCGATTCCCTGGCAAAATAAAGAAATTGAGCAACCACTTATCAAACCCCGACAACTATGAAGCACCCGTGTAACCACAAATTGGCCCTGACGGCGGGCCTGACCTGTCTGACGGCAGCCACGGCGCTGGCACAGTTTTCACCCCGCAACCTCGCGGTGCTCCGCGCGGGTGACAACAGCACCAATGCCTGGTCAACTTTTGCCCTCCGCCAGTCGCCGGCATTTATTGACGAATTCAGCCCGACCAACCCCATTGTAATTTCCAGCGCGAACACGGGCACCAACGGGCCGATCTTTTCCGTGTCCCTGCCGATCAACGATCCGGCCAGCGTCCCGCCTTATGTGGCGATGTGGTTTGACGGCCACGACGCCACCGAGGGTAATCTCTCCCAATCGCTGGACGGCGGCACGCTGGCGTTTACCGGTTACGGTGGTGATATCGGGACCTATTTTGGAACGCCGGACAATCTGACCAGTTATAACCGCGGGATTTGCGTGATTGACGTGAACGGCAACGCCTCGATTCCGTACGAAGGTCAGGATTGGTACGGCGCCACGGCAACCACTCCGTGCAACACCAGAGGCGTGGTTTCTGACGACGGCACGAATAATTTCTGGGGTTGTGGCAGTGAGGACGGCGTTGAGTGGTTTAACCCCTCCGAACAAAACCCGCCGTCGCAGATAGAAGGTCTTCAGGAAAACCTGGGGGCGGTTAAAATCATCAATGGCACTTTGTACACCAGCTTCTCGCTGGCGGATCAAGTGGCGCAGGGGGTCGGCCAGTTTTATCCGCCCGGGATTTATGATCTGGCGGACTTTTCCGGCAATTTGACGCCGCTGCCGGAAACCGGCGGCGCTGCCTACCTTAATCTGGTGGTCCCGGCCTCGCCCGATTACCCGAATGTGGAGGGCTTCGACCTAAGCCCGCCGGGCAGCCCGCTGGGCAACATCGCCTACATGGCGGATGACAACAAAGGCATTTCCAAATATGTGGAGGTGGCGGGCAATTGGGTGCTGGCCTGTGGGTTCGGCTTTACGAACAACGAAGGCACCGCTGGTTATGCCGGGTGCTTTGGACTGGTGGTGGATTGGACCGGAAGTTATCCGGTGGTCTTCGCCACCACCACCGAAGGCGCCGGCGGACAAACCGACGCCAACCGGCTCATCCGCATTGACGACAACTATAACTTCACGGACGGCCAGTTTCACACCAACATCAATGTCACCACGCTGGCCACCGCCTGGTCGCAAGAACTCGTTTTCCGCGGCCTGGCCTGGACGCCTGACGGCCGGCCGGCCATCACCAGCGAACCGGCCAACCAGTCCGTGGTCAGTGGCGCACCGGCGGTCTTCAACGTAACCGCAACCAGGAGTTCCGCCGCCGCCTACTACTGGCTCGTCAATGGCACGGTGGATCCCAGCCAGACCGGCGCCACCTACAGCGTGTCTTCGGCGTCGGTTTCCGGCACCTATCAAGTCGTCGTTTCCAACTCGTTTGGCGCGGTGACCAGCACCGTGGCGAATCTCACCGTCACTCCGGGCCCGGTGGCTCCCAGCCTCGTCTCGCCCGTCACCGCGCTGGCTTTCACCAATGCGGTTTACGACACGATCACGATTCCGGTCACCGTCGCGGGCACGACGCCTTTGAGCTACCAATGGTGGCAGGTCACCGGCGCCGGCGCCACCCACTTGATCAACGGCGGCGACTTTTCGGGCGCGGGGACCGCGACCCTTTCCGTTAACGTCTCCTCCACCGCCGATGCCGGCAACTACTATGCGGTGGTCAGCAACGGCACGGGAACGTCCTCCAATCTGGTCGCCACGGTGAGCATCGTCACCCCGAACCCCGTCATTTTCATCGAGCCGTTCAACCAGATCGCGGCCAGCAACGGCGTGGCCAGCTTCACGGTGGGGGCCTATCCCTTGGAGGCAACTTATCAATGGTACCAAGGAAACACGGCCCTGTCCGATGTTTCCGGTCATTGGGCCGGCAGCCAGCAGCAGACCCTTTCCGACTTGAACGCGCAGGGGTCTGACTCCACCAATTATTATGTGGTGGCATCCTATGCCGGAAACTCCGTCACCAGTTCGGTGGCTTCACTGACCGTTGAGACACCGCCGGCATTCTCGGCTGTCCCTTATACCTCCGGCATGGTTTATCAGCAGAACTTTGATTCGCTGCCCGATCCCGGAACCACCAACATCAACAATACCACCACCCTGTTCCCCGTTGTCATTGCGGGCGTAGCGTATAGCGTGGCCAATCCGTTCGACTTTGCGGCCCCGCTCACGGTGCAAGGAGACGTGGTCGGAGACAATAATCCGCCCGCGACCGCCGGACCCGCCGGCGGCCTTAATCTGCCGGCGATGACAGGCTGGTATTCCTCGGATCTGGGCAACGAGCAAATCCAGGCCCAAACGGGCAACACGACCACCGGTCTGATCATCAGCTTCGGCTGCACCAACGCGTACAACGCCGTCAACCCGATGTATCCGACCAATAATCGCGCGCTGGGCATGCTCTCGTCACCGGCTACTGCGCTCCAAGACGCATCGGGCTTTCCCGCCGACGCCATTTTTGCCCTGCGCCTCCGCAATCTTACCGGCAAAACGGTCACCAACTTTAATCTCAGCTATGACAGCGAGTTGTGGCGCGACACCGGTCTTATCAACAACATGAACAACTACTTCTACGTTGATCCGCTGGGCACCAACTCGACCCCGGTGAATTACTGGACGGGGGGCCTGACCAACCTGTTGTTTACAACGAACCAACCCGGCTTCAAAGCCGGAGGCTACACGTTTGCCACCAACTCGCCCATCGCCATCACTAACATGGCCTTTCTCAATGTCCCGCTGAGCACGCCCTGGACGGAGGGCGGCATTCTTTGGCTGGTCTGGGAAGAAACAAATTCGATAAGCGGAGCGCAAGGAATCGCCATTGACAACCTGGTCTTCACCACGGGGACGCAGCCCAAGCTGCAGCTTAGCCAGACGGGATCCTCGGTGGTTCTTTCCTGGCCCCGGATGTTTACCGGCTATACACTCCAATCAAGCACGAATCTGGCCAATCCGAACAACTGGCAGTCGGTGTCTCCGCTGCCCAGCTCCTTCGATGGGATGTACCTGGTCACCAACACCGTCGGCGGCCTGAACATGTACTACCGCCTCATAAACCCCTGAGGCAAAGTACTGGCACCGTTATCAAGCCTTGACGAGCAGGGCAGGCGAAAGTCTGCCCTGCCTTTTTTATGGGGTCAGCCAGCAAAGGCAGGCATCACCCAGTCAGGTCCCAGCGTGAAGGGGCCGGCAAAGGGGTCCGTTGGGTAACGCCCATTCGGGACGGACGGGGATTTCGTTACCCGCCGGCGCGGGTGACGGGAATAATGGGCAGAGCGGCAGTTCCGCCCCACCAAGTTTTTTTCCTGGATTTTGAGCTTTGAAAATTGAAGTTTACCCCGCTCTCTTCAGGGGGTTGGCACACCAAAGACCAGTTTGCGGATGACCTGGTTGCCCGTGTCCGCCACATAGATGTTTCCGGAGCGATCCACCGTGACCCCGCCGGGACTGTTCAAATGAATTTTCGCCGCCGGACTGCCGGGGTCGCTGCCGGAGTCGGCGGATCCGGCCACCGTGGTCACCACTCCGCCGGGCGTGATTTTCCGGATGGCATTGTTGCCCGTGTCCGCCACCAGAATGTTTCCATCCTCATCCACGGCCAGTCCCTGGGGATTCCAAAACCGGGCGTTGTCCCCCGAACCGTCCGTATGACCGGCATAGCCGGGCAGGCCCGCCAATGTGCTGACCACCCCGCCGGAGGTGATCTTGCGGATGGCGTCATTGGCGCTGTCCGAAACATATATATTCCCGGCATTGTCCACGGCGACCGAGTACGGGGCGTTAAAGCGGGCCTGGCCGCCCGGACCGTCAACGTAGCCGCTGGCGCCCGGCTGGCCGGCCAGGGTGCTGACCACGCCGGCGGGCGTGATTTTTCGAATGGTGTCGTTGCTCATGTCCGCCACCACCAGGTTGCCCTGAACGTCCACGGCAATCCCCCACGGATTGCGGAACCGCGCCAGCAGGCCGTTCCCATCGGTGCTGCCGGGATGTCCGGCCTGTCCGGCCAGCGTACTCACCACGCCGTCCGGGGTGATTTTTCGGATCAGATTGTTGAAGGTGTCGGCCACATAGACGTTGTCGTCGCCGTCCACGGCCAGGCCGAAGGGGGCCAGGAACCGGGCCTCACCCCCCGGGCCGTCGGTGCTGCCGTGGCTGGCGGCATTTCCAGCCAGCGTGCTGACCACGCCGTCCGGGGTGATTTTACGGATCGCGTTATTGGCGGTGTCCGCCACATAAAGGTTGCCGGAGGCATCGGAGGCCACCCCGTTGGGCAGTCGGAATTGCGCCTGGCTTCCCGAACCGGCCACCGACCCGGCCACCCCGGGCTGACCGGCCAGGATGCCGGGGTTCCAAACCGGCAGCCTGGGGGCTGGTGCCGGAGGGTTGGTGACCACGGGCTGGGGCGTGACCGGTTTGCTGACCACCGTCACGGGAACCGGGGGCGAAGTCACCACCACTTTGACGCGGGAGGGTTCGGGCCACAACTTCCAGATCAAGAGGCCCAGTCCCGCCAGGCACACGGCCGCCCCGGCGACCTTCAGGAACAGTCCGGCCGAAAATAATTTGTCGCCCGCCGTGCCCCGGGAGCCGCGCGGGCCCGCCGGCGCCTGGTTTTCCTTGATGCGCTGCAGGTCATTCACCACATCGCGCATGTCGGCATAACGATCACGGAGTTCCCGCGCCATGCAGCCTTCCGCCACCGCCGCCAAACCACGGTCCGCCTGGGGATTCAGTTCGGTCACCGGCCGGGGCGGACCCGTCCGGATCTGATCCAGAATTTCCCGCGTGCTCCGGCCCTGGTAGGGCGGGCTGCCGGTGAGCATTTCGTATAGCAGAGCCCCGAACGAATAAATATCGCACCGCGTGTCCTCGGCATCCCCCGCCGCGACCGCCGGAGACATGTAGGGGGCCGTTCCCTCCAGATTCCGGCTGCCCACCTCCACCATCGTGTCGTTGAAAACCGTTCGCGCCAGGCCGAAATCCGCCAGACAGGCCCCTCCCTGCCCGGACAGCAGGATGTTGGCGGGCTTCAAATCGCGATGAATAATGCCGTTGCGATGCGCGAAGCTCAGGCCTTCGGCCACTTGCACCGCCAGATCAAGGATGGACTCGGTATTTAAGGTCTGTCCGGGCTTGATGCGGTTGGCCAGGCTCCCTTGGTCAAAATACGGCATCACAAAGTAGGGGCCCTCCGCCCGGTCGGAAATGACGGACACCGGCACCACATTGGTGTGCCGCAACCGTTTCAAGTGTCCCGCCTCCCGGAGAAACCGGTTCACCACGGTTGGATTGGAAACCAGGTCGGACTTCACCATCTTAACCGCCACGTCCCGGCCGGTGGCTGAATCCCGCGCCAGCAGCACAATACCCATGCCGCCACCACCCAAAACCCGCAAAATCTCAAACTGATCCAGCATCGCCAGCACCCCCGGACGCGACGGTGGCAACAGCATCCGCTGCGCGATCAACTCGGCCACCGGCCCGGCAAACACGGAAACGGGCGGCACAAACACCGGCGAGTTCTTGGGGTCTTCACTCATGCCCCGGCTCCCTTTGGTCCGCCGGACACTTTGGCCAGCGCTTGAATGAACAAATCCTTGGTTTGTTCATCCAGCCAGGGCTGCTCCCCGGCCCACTTGAGCCCGCGTTGCAAATCCGCGCCGGATAATTGTGAAATGCGCGTGTTGAGCCGGACCAAGGCGGCCGCAATGCTCGCATAATAGAGCACGGCGGCGATTTCCTGCGGCAGCGCGCTCTCCGGCTGATCCATGTTCGCCCGCGCAAAATTCTTCACCAGCTCCAAAAGTTCGGGCAGCGGCGCCGGATGATGAAACAGATCCGCAAAACTTTTCAACAGCAACCCCTGCGCCTCGCTGAGCGTTCGCAGCCGGGCGGCCGTCCGGGCGTCAAACGCCCCCAAATCCACCAAAATCGGCGCGGACATCTGATGCCGGTAAATCGCCGCCAACTCATCCGGCCGCCAGAGCCGGGCGGACTCCCCCCCCGAGGCCATTAACGTGGCCAGTTTTTCTGCGCGGCTTTGGTTCACCGCCGCTGAGGAGTTAAATTCGGACATTACAGCACCCTCAACCGTTACGCCGGTTTTCCCGGCATCTTGCATACTTTTTCAAAGTTCATTCCGACAGTTGCAGCATTTTTCAAACGTGTGCGGCGTTTTTCCATTCCAACTCAAGATACTTGCAGGATTTGACACACTTTTGCAAGGCACCGGGCCGATTTACCCCCGCTTCCCCAAGCGAACCAGAAAATCCTCCAGCGCCTGAATCTCCACCGCCGTGGCGGCATCCTGCCCCGCGTATTCCCTGATGACCTTGGCCAAGTGTGCCTTGAAAATACGTTTTCCACTCAACAAGGTATTGGAGGCATCGGTGGGGGATTTCAGGTCAAATTGCCCGATCAACTGCTCGTACGCCGGCGGCGGGGTGTCATTAAAGATTGGCTCCAGCAAACGCAGCCGAAACATTTCCCAAATAAAACTGCGGCGTGGCTGGTCTTCGCCGGGCTGGCGGCAATCCGACTCCATCCGCCGAAGCGTTTCGGCCAGCACGGCGCGCGCCCAAGCCAGATCGAACGCCTCGGAAGGCGCGTCGGGCTGGGGCAGTTCCCGCTCCAAATCTTCCAGGGAGATGGGTGGATGCTTCACCTCCGCCTGGTTCAACCGGTCCAGCACGAAATTCCGCAGGCTGGTTTTGAGAAAATCCCGGAACCGCCCCCGGTTTTGGTCGGCTTTGCGGAGCCAACCGGCCTTGATCATCTTGTCTCCGGCAAAATCCTGGAGCAACTGGTCGGCTTGATCCTTCAATGAGGGAAAGGTGGCGGCGAGAAAAATCCGCAGCGGCTGCCAGTACAAGCGGACGAGCCGGTCCAGGGAAACATCATCCGCGCCCGCCGCCCGGCCGAGTTCGGCCCAGTCGGTGCGGGGGAAAACCGAACTTTTTGAAGTTTCACGCGCCATGCGATTTGTTCACCACCCGCATTATGCCGGGTTTGCGGGGAATTGGAAATGAAAACAAAAAGGCCGGAGAACGAATTCTCCGGCCTGATTGAAGGAAAGAACTGGCGGCAACCTACTCTCGCGGAAGCTATACAACCACTACCATTGGCA
>CAZUBG010000214.1:0-9337 GCA_964618545.1 uncultured Bifidobacteriaceae bacterium
CATTCATCTTCCACGTCCATCAAAAACCGTGCGGCGGATCAGGATGTCTGAGGCTCGGAAAATAATTGTCTCGGCAACGATTTCGTGTTCAATCTGTGGACGGTGAATCTCCTCGCCATGCTCAAGCGGTGCTTCGCCGGCCAAGCCGGGCCGGAGCATTTACGGCGGGGCCGGCAGGGCGAGCGCGCGGCGGAGGCCTATTTGCGCGGTCTTGGCCTGAAATTTTTGGCGCGCAATTTCCGGTCGGACCGTGGTGAGATTGACCTCGTGTTCCGGGATGGCGACTGCCTGGCATTTGTGGAGGTGAAAACACGAACCGAAGGCGGTTGGACGCGGCCGGCGGCGGCGGTGAATGCGCGCAAACGGCGCCTGCTCTCACAAACGGCGCTGGATTATCTGCAAGCGATCAAAAATCCGCCGGTGAAAATCCGGTTCGACATTGTGGAGGTGCTGGTGCGGAACGGGGCGGTGACGGAAATCCGTCATCTGCCAAACACGTTTGCCATGGCCCGGCCCTACCGCTACGGTTGAGTTACGGAACCTCGGCGCGGTAGAATCGGCTGTGGGAATTGGTGGCGGCCGGGTCGCAGAAGTTGAGGATGGTGTTGGTGCCGACAAAATGGGTCATGGTATCCCAACCCATCAGGTTGGTGGAGACCTGGATGGAACCAGCCGCCGCGCCGGAGATTTGCAGTCTGAACGCCAGTCCGACCGGGGTCAGTTGCAAGCCGGTGATGAAAACGCCCGGCCGGGACACAACGGAAGGCACCGATTTCAGGTCCGCCGTCAGCACCGCGACGTTGGTCGCCAAGACCGTCACACTATTCGTGCCGGAATAGAGGCCCCCCAGATTCACGGCATAGACCCTGATGGTGTTTGTTCCGAAACTCAGGCTCACGTTGGTGACGGACCAGTTTTTAAATTTATTGGTGGAAAAAGCCGGCAGCCAGCCGCTGGCGGCACTTCCACACCACACATTGGTCACCTGCCAGTTGTCGCTGGTCACCCCCCGGACGGTAATCACCGAGTTGCTCGTCCGCTGATTGGCGGCCAGGTTGGTGATGGCCACCGTCGGCGCGGTCACTTCCACAAAGGCGGCCTGCACGGTCAGGTTGGACGCCATCATGAACTGCACGGTGGCGTTGGTGGTGATAGCGCCACCCAGCCAATTGGTGGAAACGGTCCAGTTGGTGAAGACGAAGCCCGTGGCGTGCGTGGCGGCGAGGGTGTAATTACGCCCGATTTCCAGCCAGGCATTGCTGTCGTTGGGCGAAAACGCGCCCAGGCCGACCGTCCGCAACTGCAATTGGTTGGTCACCACATAATCGAACGTCACGGTATTGGTCGCCGACAGATGGCCGGAAATGTTCGAGGCGTAAGCCTGCACGGTGTTCGTGCCGGGGATGAGATTCAGGCTGGCGGACCAGTTGTTCGTGCCAGTGGCATTGGTCCAGCCGCCGTCGTTTAATTGCACCCAAACATTGGTCACCTGCCAGTTGTCGCCCGCCGTGCCTTTGACCACGAACGGCGCGCTGCTCACCCGCTGGCCCGCCACCAAATTGGTGATCGCCACCGTCGGCGCGGTCACTTCCACAAAGGCGGCCTGCACGGTCAGGTTGGACGCCATCATGAACTGCACGGTGGCGTTGGTGGTGATAGCGCCACCCAGCCAATTGGTGGAAACGGTCCAGTTGGTGAAGACGAAGCCCGTGGCGTGCGTGGCGGCGAGGGTGTAATTACGCCCGATTTCCAGCCAGGCATTGCTGTCGTTGGGCGAAAACGCGCCCAGGCCGACCGTCCGCAACTGCAATTGGTTGGTCACCACATAATCGAACGTCACGGTATTGGTCGCCGACAGATGGCCGGAAATGTTCGAGGCGTAAGCCTGCACGGTGTTCGTGCCGGGGATGAGATTCAGGCTGGCGGACCAGTTGTTCGTGCCAGTGGCATTGGTCCAGCCGCCGTCGTTTAATTGCACCCAAACATTGGTCACCTGCCAGTTGTCGCCCGCCGTGCCTTTGACCACGAACGGCGCGCTGCTCACCCGCTGGCCCGCCAGCAAATTGGTGATCGCCACCGTGGGCGCGGTCACTTCCACAAACGCGGCCTGCAGGGTCAGGTTGGACTCCATCATGAACTGCAAAGTGGCGTTGGTGGTGATGGTCCCGCCCAGCCAGTTGGTCGAAACAGTCCAGTTCGTGAAAATAAAACCCGTGGCATGCGTGGCGGCCAAAGTGTAATTGCGCCCGATTTCCAGCCAGGCATTGCTGTCATTGGGTGAAAAGGTGCCCAGGCCGATGCTCCGCAACTGCAATTGGTTGGTCACCACATAATCAAAGGTCACGGTGTTGGTCGCGGAGAGATTGCCGGAATTGTCCGACGCATACGCCTGCACGGTATTTGTGCCAGGCGTGAGATTCAGGCTGGCGGACCAGTTGTTCGTGCCGATGGCGTTGGTCCAGCCGCCATCGTTCAATTGCACCCAGACATTGGCGACCTGCCAGTTGTCGCTCGCCGTGCCCTTGACCACGAACGGCGCGCTGCTCACCCGCTGGCCCGCCGCCAAATTGGTGATGGCCGCCACGGGTTTTTGCACGTCCATGAAGCCGGCCTGCAACAGCAGATTGGAAACCATCTCAAATTGCACGGTGGCTTTATTGGTGATGAAACCCAGCGGCAGGCTCGTTCCGCCCGTCCAGTTGGAAAAGACAAAACCCGCGCCCGGGGTGGCGGTGATGGAATAGTTCTTTCCAACTTGCAGCAACGCGCCGTTATCATTCGGGCTCAATGAACCCAGGCCATTGGTGCTGACCGCCAGGGTGGCGCTGAGCACATAAACACAACTCACCCGGTTGGTGGTCGAGACGTTGCCGCTGGTATCCATGGCATAAACCGCGATGGCATTCGTGCCGGGAGCCAGAGTGACGGACGCGGTCCAGTTGGTCCAGCCGTTGGTCGTCACCGCGCTGTTCCAGCCGGTTTGATTCAGCAAATAAAACACGCCGGCCACGGCCACATTGTCTCCGGCGGTGCCGCGCACGGTGAAAGTGGCGTTGCTCACCTGCAGGCCGGAAGACGGGCTGACCAGGGCGATGGTCGGCTTGGTCGTGTCCGGGATTTTAATGGTCACCGTGGCCACCCTGCTGGTCACACTGCCCCCGGAATTGGCCACGATCACCTGATAATTGCCGGCGTTGGCGGGTTGCGCATTGGTCAGCACATAGGAACTGGCGCTGGCTCCGGCCAGGTTGGTGCCGTCAAACTGCCATTGGTAGCTGAACGGGCCGGTTCCAATGGCCTGGACAAGAAGGGTCACCACGGCGCCCGCAAAATTAGTGCTGCTGGCCGGCTGGGTCTCAATGGTGGGCGCGGGCGGCGGCGGGGTCCAGGTGGCGGTGATGAGATTGTCAAAAGTGGATCCCCAACCGCTGGTCCCGGCGATATAATAAATGGTGGGATGGGTGCTGTTTTGAAAGGGTCCGGCCGAGCCAAGGGTGGGAGCGTTGCCATAGAAATACAGGCCCGCCAGGGCGGGGCATGAAACAAACGCATCATCCTCCAATTGAGTGACCGTGGCGGGGACGAGGACACTGGTCAGCGCGGAACACGACACAAAGGCCTCCGCCCCAACATCCAGGACGCCGCTGGGAATGGTGTACTTGCCGGTCAATTGCGGAGCTTCGATCAGCACGGTCCCGCCCTGGCTAAACAAAACGCCGCCCTGACTGCTGTACCACACGTTGGCGGGATCCACATTGATGGCCTGCAGGGTGGAAAAGGCGATGAGCCCGATGTTGGTGACGGTGGCGGGAATGGTGACCCCGGTCAGGCTGTCTTCAAACGCGGCCACCCCGATGCTGATCAATCCGTTGGTAAGAGTAAGATTGGTCAGACTGGTGCAGCCATAAAACGCCTTGCTCCCGAGGTTGGTGACGCTGCCGGGAATCGTGGCGTTGGTCAGACTGGCGCAGTTGGCGAAGGCGCTGTTCCCAATGTTCGCCACCCCGTTGGAAATGACCACGGCGGTCACTGCGGTGTTCTGATAAAACGCATTGTTCCCAATGCCGGCGACCGGCAGGCCGTTGATGACCGCCGGAACGGTGGCGACCCCGGCATTGCCCGTGTAATTGGTGATCGTCACGCCATCGCCGTTGGTGGTGTAATCCAAATACAGGGTGTCCGTGGGATCATAGAAATCCAGAGCGGCCGTGCCGCTGGCGCCGCCGCCCGCCACCAGCACCTGGCCGTCGGGCAGGAGAGCCATCGGCTGCACTCCGTTCAGCCAGACGCGGGGGAGATGCATGTGGCCGCCGGTGGCGGTCCAGGTTTGACTGACGGGATCGTAGGTTTCCGCCGTCGCGGTGGAGTTGTAGCTGTCACCACTCGGGTTGTAAACCGTGTACCCGCCGGTCACCAGCACTTGTCCGTTGGTCAACCGCGCGGCCGAATGTTCGAAACGATTGACGGTCATCGAGCCAACCAGGGTCCAGTAATTGTTCCCGGCGACGTAAAGTTCGGCGCTTGAATAAAGAACACTGGAGCTGACATCCGCCCCGCCGCCCGCCACCAGCACATTTCCATCCGCCAATAAGGTGGCCGTGGCCCCTCCGCGCACGGCGCTCATCACCCCGGCAGGTGACCATAAGCGGGTGGCGGGATTGTACAACTCAGCCTCGGCCAGGGATGCATCGGCGGTGCCGGGATTCCACCCGCCCGCCACCAACACTGATCCGTTGGCCAACAAGGTGGCCGTATGCACAATGCGACCAAGATTCAGGGGGCTGGTCGCGGTCCAGGTACCGCTCGCCGGATCAAAGACCTCCGCCGCTTTGGTTGCCAGCCCGCCCGTCCCCAAGCCCCCCGCCACCAGCACCTGGCCATTCGTCAGCACGGTCACGGAGTAATCAATCCCGTGGGCGGCGGCCATGGGACCGGTCGCCGTCCAGGCTCCGGTGGTTGGATTATATATTTTCGCCGTATTGAGGGTGCCAGGCGCCGGTCCGCTGATCGCCAAAACCCCGCCGTTTTGCAGCCGCGTGGCGGTGTCGGCGGCCATGGAACCCAGCGAGCCGGTCACCGTCCAAGTGCCGGCCACCGGATCATAGAGATCCGCATGATTGGTGAGGGTGAACAACACCTGGCCGCTGTTCAACAGGGTCATGCTGTCCGGCGTGGGGGAAAACCCGGCCGGCAGCGTTCCGCTCTGATCAAAACCGTCGGATTGCCCTTCCTGCACCAACAGACCCAGAGCCAACACCGCCCAGGCCAAAGTAATCAAGCGCTTCATATGGCTTAAAACATCATGCCAGCCCACCGACGCTTGGCAATCCCGTATTGTTGGGAAATAATTCTCCTTGCATCCTCGGGGAAAGGGGTTGACTTTGGCGGGACAGGCATGCTCGACAAACTGACATTTGCGGTGGATGTGGTGCTGTCGCTCGCGGGGCTGGGCCTCATTCTCTGGCTGTCTTTTCGCGCGTTGAAGAACAGCGAAAACCGGGTCGGCCTGATTGTCCGGTGGATCATCACCTTGGTGCTGTGCGGCAGCGGCTTCCGTTTTGCGGTCGAGCTCGGTCCGGTCGGGCCGTTTGTGATTGTCTTCATGGGGGTGGTGTTATCCGTGATGTGGACGCCGGCCATCAGCGAGTGGGTGTCCAAGCCGTTGACGGGCATTTTCGACGGCGGCAGCGAACCGCAGGAGCCCAAGCCGCTGTATTCCACCGCCCTGGCGAAACGGCAGCGCGGGAAATATCTGGAGGCCGTCGTGGCCATCCGCGAGCAACTGGACAAGTTCCCGAATGATTTTGAGGGCATTTCGATGCTCGCCCGCATTCAGGCGGAGGACATGAAGGATCTGGTGTCGGCCGAGATGACCTTCAACCGGTTTTGCGCCGACCCCAAGGCCCCGCCCAAACAGTTCGCCGCCGCCATGACCCAACTGGCGGACTGGCATCTCCAAGTGGCGCAGGACTCCTATTCCGCCCGGCAGGCGCTGGAAAATATCGTCACCAAATTCCCGGACAGCGAACTGGCGCTGGCGGCGCAACAGCGCATTGCGCATCTCGAAGGAGTGGACAAACTCCTGATCGAGAAGCACGACAACCAGAACGTGGCCCTGCCGACCGGCGTGCAAAACGTCGGCCTGCTGGAATCCTCGGAGTTTTTAAGGCCCACCGAGGAGGACCCGGCCCAGCAGGCCGCGAGATATGTGCGTCATTTGGCGGAGCATCCGCAGGACACGGACGTGCGCGAGAAACTGGCCATTGTTTATGCCGACCACTATCACCGCCTGGATCTGGCCGTGGGCGAACTGGCCCAGATGATCAACACCCCCAACCAGCCGCCCAAGCGGGTGGCCCACTGGCTGACGGTGCTGGCCAACCTGCAAATCCGGCATGGGGCGGATTACGACACCGTGCGCCTGACGCTGGAAAAGATTGTGACGGCCTTCCCGGATCTGCCCGTGGCCCAAAGCACCCGGTTGCGCATCGCCCACCTGAAACTGGAACTCAAGGGGTTGGAAACGGAGACGCCGGCCAAAAAGATCGGCGAGTACGAACAAAACATCGGCCTGAAATACGGTTCGCCCTACCGTCCTCAGAAGTGACACCAGGCTGCCGGGAGCGATCTTTCATCTTTTACGGTACGGGCCAATTTTCCGTCATTTCTCGCCCTTGACAGCCCCGAAATCCGGGCGATGTTTAATCCGGCTGGGGTGGACGTGAGTGCAATGGACGGCTCTCAAACGGCCTGAAATCCGTAAGACCGTCGAGTCAGTGACAGATACGCCCACTCCAGCCAAAGAATCCCTCCCGCCGCCCTCCCCTGCCGCGCCCGAACCGCGACGCCTCGGCGGCTGACCCCGAAAAAGCCGGCGGGCGGCGATTGGGGCGGGGAGGTTGTGGCCGGCATGGGCCGGAAAAATAAAAATAAAGGGTCATTTTCGTTACCTAGTAACGAGCCCGGGCCTGGATTTGTCTTGACACAGCGGGCAACCCGTTGGTTTCCAATGACTTAGGCTCTGTCAAGGAAAACCGGATGCGGGGAGCATTTTTCGTTACTAGGTAACGGGACCGGGGCGGGCAGATCAACCATTGGTGGCAGCCGACGTCAGGAGGCCGACTTCAAATGACGGTTCAGAGCCTCCTCACGGAGGTGTTGCCCAAGTCAAAAACGAGGCGTTCCTTGCATCCGGGAGCAGCAGAAAATCGCATATTTCTTCAGTTTTCAACGCGCTGCGGGTCACAGACCCGCGCTCCGGGACTTGAGCAACATGGCCTCGCGTCGGCTGCCACGGAGATCAGGCGTTCACGGCGCGGACGGACGCCATCGGCCGATTTTCACGGTGGCGGGGCGAAATATTACGTTGCGTATCAACGACTTGCACATCGGTGCGGACGCGGGGGTGTTTTTTGAGTTGATTTTGCCCGGCAAACGGCGTCTTATGGAGGCAGACTCATCAGCTTTATGAACTCCGGGGCGACCCTCTTAAACGGATGTCCAAGGCCAGGGTCAGGCGGCCCGGGCGCGTTCGCGCGGCAGGTTGCCGGAGCGCGGGTCTGTGACCCGCAGCACACACCATGCAAATCCAAGCCTCAAAACTGCTTTGACTTCCCCTCGCCATCGGCGCGCTGCGGCTCACAGAGCCGCGCTCCGAGGCAGGGCGCGGAAGCGCCAATCGCCATCAAGCCGGTCACAGACCGGGGCTCCGGGGCGTCGCCAGCAGGCAGGGGGAATCCGCTTCAAGCCCCTCGGGCTGACACAGTTGTAGCCTCCCCATCCCAAAACCAATCCAAGCTCCGTAGGAGCAGCATTGCCTGGCCGCCCCATGTGCGCATCGGTCGTTTTCTCATTTGCCGTCGTAGCGGCATCTCTGGCGAGTGCCGCAATTTATCCGTCCTCCCCTTTATCATTCAGCCTTGCGCCTTGCAGCCACCCTCTCCGGGCCGGTCAGCCCCTCCGCGAGCCGGAGGCGGCGGCGGCGCGGGGGAAACCCACCCCGCCCCATCCTGGATCTCCATCAGAGGGACAACATGACAATCTCAAGACCAGATTACGGTTGCGGAACCAAACGATTTGAAAGGCGTGTTTATGCGAACCAAAATGAATCTGCGCTTGTTTCTTGGGGCGGTTGCCATGGCTTGGATGGCCTTTGCTGGCCCAAACGCTTGTGCACAAGGCACGGCCTTCAGCTATCAGGGCCATTTAATGAACAGTGGCCTGCCTGCCAACGGGAATTACGACCTCACGTTTACGATCTTTCCATATTCCGAATATGGTTTTCCCGCCGGACCGGTCCTGACGAACTTAAATACCCCCGTCACCGGTGGCCTGTTTTATACGACATTGGACTTTGGATCGGTGTTTAGCGGTTCAAATTTTTGGCTGGAAGTTGGTGTCCGAACGAATGGGAATGGGAATTTTACGACGCTTGAACCGCGCCAGTTTATAACGCCTGTGCCTTATGCCATTTATGCGGCCAATGCTAGCAATGCGGTCACTGCTTCTTCTGTTCCTGCTGGCGGAATCATTGGAACGATTCCCATGAGCAATCTGAGTACCAACGTCGTATTGCTGACGGCCAGCGGAACCCTCCCGGCAAGCATACTGCCTACGAATCCCCCTTCGTCTGGTGGAATAACCTGGCAATCGCCTTCTGCTACCACAGTGCAAGCCCAGTCCAACATGGGTTATGTTTTGACGAATTCACAGCAAGTGACCATCACATTGCCTCAATACCCTAACATTGGTGACATTGTAGAAATCGCTGGGGCAGGTCTTGGTGGATGGGTTTTAGCTCAAAACCTTGGTCAAACCATAGGGGCGTCATTCTCGGCGTTAAGTCTTCCCGGCGACGCGAGTGGAGCTTGGTATTCCATCGCCTCATCGTCCGATGGAACGAAGCTGGCTGCGGTGAATTATGGCGAATTTGGTGGCGGCGGGATTTGGACGTCCAGCGATTCAGGGGCGAATTGGGTGCAAACCAGCGCACTTGGTGGAGCTTGGTATTCCATCGCCTCATCGTCCGATGGAATGAAGCTGGCTGCGGCCTCTCAAAACATTCAGAGCAACGATTATTCCGAGCCCGGGGGAATTTGGATTTCAAGCAATGCCGGGACAAATTGGGTGCAAGCCAGCGCACTGCCAGGCAATTCTGGTTATGGCTCCGATTGGATTATCGCGTCATCATCAGATTGCACGAAGCTGGTATTGGCGGTTCAACAAGTTGGAATTTGGACATCGAGCAATTCCGGGACAAACCGGGTTAAAACCAGCGCTCCAACCAATGTTTATTGGACTTCCATCGCCTCGTCCTGGGATGGAAGCAAGCTGGCAG
>CAZUBG010000215.1:0-9305 GCA_964618545.1 uncultured Bifidobacteriaceae bacterium
CCAGTCCGGTTTGGAGGGAGGGGCAAGGTCAATCCCTTGTCCCTACCCCTATAATGACCGGGGAGAATTGGCGAACCATTCACCAACGGCGCGCGCTCGAGCGGTCGCGCCGGGTGGTAGTCGGCCGTGTCGCGGGTTGGCAACCGGCCGGGCGACCGAACTTCTGCCCGGCGACATGCGGATAGGGCTGCCTCGCCGCCCAGTTGGTGTCATGGATGCTTTTCACATCCAAATCCGGAAATCGCCGCTTCAGGGCCGTCGCCACTTTCGGCGAAAGGTGTGCGTCCAGCAGAAGTTTGACTTTCACAGCAACTCCAACCCGGGCAGGAATTCTTTCATGCCGGCAAAATCACGGTGGGCGTGGAGGTCCAGACAGTCCTTGATTTCCTCCGGGTGGGCGGCGCATAGCCCGGCACCATTTTGACCAACCCGGCGGGTTTGCGGATTTGCGCGGCGGCGGCTTCAATGTCCCCGTTCAACTCGTTGACCAGCGCCGTGATCATCCAAACCGGCCAGCGGCTGCCCGCCAGGCATGCCACCCGGCCCGGGGAGCCGTTGCGAAATTCCACTGCGGGAAACTGGCTGCGCCGCACGCCCTTGGAAACGTAAGCCGCCGCCGCTGTGCCGGAGGGAATGCCCTTCATGCGGGCGTCTGCGTCCAAATTGCCTTTTTCCAGCGCGGTGAGGCGCACGGAAACCGTGGCTTCTTTGGTCATGGTTGCCATACAAAGAACACACTCGCACACAAACACCAGCCGGGCAAGCGGGCTCTCGCCGGGAAAACCGCCCTCAGTTTAAGGCCCCTTTGAGCAGGCCCGACAATTCCGTGTAAGTATTTACGGCCGGAAATTGCGGGAACTGGGCGGTCACATTCGGCGGCGCGTGAAACAGAAATCCCGTGTCCGCCTCGATCAGCATGGCCGTGTCGTTGAACGAATCCCCGGCGGCCACCACCTTGTAATTCAACAGCTTCAAGGCCATCACCGCCTTCTTTTTCTGGTCCGGCACCCGCAGTTGGTAGTCCTTGATGCGGTCGTCCGCCACCACCAGCTTGTGGCAGAGCAGGGTCGGCCAGTTCAACTGCCGGATCAACGGCGCGGCGAACTGCTCAAACGTGTCCGACAAAATGAGGACCTGGGTGCAGGTGCGCAGGTCATCCAGGAATGCCTTCGCCCCGTCGAGCAAAGACAGGCTGCCGATGACCTTTTGGATTTCGGACAACTTGATCCCATGCTGGTTCAAAATCGCAATGCGCTGGCGCATGAGCTTGTCATAATCCGGCTCCTCCCGCGTTGTGCGGCGGAGTTCCGGGATGCCGGTCTTTTCCGCCACCGCAATCCAGATTTCCGGCGTCAGCACGCCTTCCATGTCCAAAGTCACAATTGATTGTTTCACGCGGCCAGAGTTTTCCAAAACCCCATGGGCATGTCGAGCGGTCTTCTCGCGACCGCGTCGAATCACTGCTCTTTCCTGCTTGCCAAAAAATCCGTTCCCGCGTAACCATTTCACACACAATTCACTCCAATCAAACCGGCACATGAGAGCATTGACAGAAAAGACCTCTTCCCGCAGGCGTGTTGACGCCACGCGGCCTGTTTGATGGAAATGCTCCAACCTTTGCCCCCAAATTAACCATCCATTCCAATATTCCACCATGAAAACAAAATCACTGTTCAGCGCCGCCGCCCTGTTGGCCGGATCGCTTCTTACCGCCTCCGCCACCCCGGGCGATGACCTCACCAACGCCGTCAACTCGCTGGCCGCCCAGCCCGGTTACAGTTGGAAGGCCACCGTCGTGGTTCCCGATGGCGAGCAGTTCCGTCCCGGCCCCACCGTCGGCAAAACCGAAAAGGGCGGTTACACGGACGTCTCGCTGAGCATGCGTGGCAACACCACCGAGTTTGTCAGCAAGGGCGACAAGGTGGCCGTTAACACGCCCGACAACGGCTGGGAATCCGTGGCTGATCTGGCCGCCGATCAGGGGCCGGGCCGCTTCCTGGCCATGATGGTGCGCGGTTTTAAGGCGCCCACCGCCCAGGCCGCCTCCCTCGCCGCCGGGGCCGCTGCTCTCAAGCAGGACGGTGACGCCATAGTCAGCGATCTCACCGACACCGGGGCGAAAGACCTGCTGTCCTTCCGTCCCCGCGGCGCCGCCGGTGGCGGCCCGGACATCAGCAACGCCAAGGGCTCGGTGAAATTCTGGATCAAGGATGGCACCCTCGCCAAATATGAATTCAAAGTCACCGGCACGGTCAGTTTCAATGGGAATGACCGCGATGTGGATCGTGATACCACCGTGGAAATCAAGGATGTCGGCGCCACCAAGGTCATCGTGCCTGACGAGGCCCTGAAGATCCTTGAGGCCAAACCGGCGGCCGCCCCGGCTGCCAAATAGTCCCTTGGAGCTGCTTTCAAACACCCGGCGCGTTTTTCGTGCCGGGTGTTTTTTTATAATGCCGCCATCCGTCGCTGGCGGCCGCTGAACCGGCAGCATTCCTGGTAGCCGGTCTTCATCGCCAGTTGGCGGGCCTCCGCAAAATTCATCCCCACCTCCTCCGGCGCATGGGCGTCCGAACCAAACGTGATGGGCACGCCCTTTCGGAAGGCGATTTGCAGCAGGTCGGGGCTGGGATAAATCTCCCGGCATTCCTTCCGCAGGCCGGCCGTGTTCAGTTCGATGGCGCAGTCGTGCCGCTTCGCCGCCTCCAGAAACCGCTCGTACAGCGGGGTGCAGTCGCGGGTGGGGCGGTGGCCGAACTTTTTGGGCAGATCGGCGTGACCAATGATTTCAAACAATCCGCTGGCCGCCGCCCGGGTCAACCGCTCAAAATAGAGCGACCACACCTCAAACGCATCCCGGTTTTGCCATTCCGAAAGTTTGGCCGGGTTGTCAATGTCCCACGTGTCGGAAACGTAATGCACCGAGCCGATGAAATAATCCCACGGATGACGGGCCGCCAGTTCGCGGATCCAGTCCTCGTGACCGGGCAGGTAATCCACTTCCAGGGCCAGGCGGATGGTGAGTTGCGGATGATCGGTTTGTGCCAGCCGCACTTTGGCCACATAGTCGTCCAACTGGTCCAGGCGCATCCGCCAGTTGTCAAAATCATCCCGCCGCATCGGCGAATGATCCGAAAACCCGATCTCCGTCAATCCCAGCGTCACGGCCTGTGCGGCGTATTCCGTCGGCTCCCCGCGCGCATGGCGGCAGAGCGGCGTGTGCATGTGATAATCCGCAGGCGGTTGCATCACCCCATTTTAAGGCGGCCGGGCCCCGGGGGCAACCGAAAGTGGTTTCGGAAACGACATAACTGTGCTAAATTGCAATCATAATGAAACCTGTTGCCAACCGGTTTCGTCCATGCCCTTGATATGTTGAAGCCGCTTTCCTCATCGCGCTGGGATTACTCGACGGCGGCGCACCTGCTGAACCGAGCGGGTTTTGGCGGGCCGCCCGCAGAAATTAATCGGCTGGCCGGACTTGGTCCGGACCAGGCGGTGGCGTCACTGCTGGATTACGAGCCCATTCCCGATCCGACCCCCAACCCCGTCTGGGCCCATCCCGATCCCGAACGCATGCAGCGGCTCGCGGATTTGCGGAAGGCCGGCACGCCGGAGGCGAAGCGCCAGTTGCAGATGGAGGAGGGGCGGTATCTCCAGCAGTCCATGGTCGAGTTGCGCGGCTGGTGGCTGCGCCGCATGGCGTACGGACCCCGGCCCTTTCAGGAAAAGATGGTTCTGTTCTGGCACGGCCATTTCGCCACCAGCATGGACAAGGTGCGGGACCCCTATTACATGTGGCGGCAGAATGACCTGTTCCGCCGCCTGGCCACCGGCAATTGGGAGTTGCTGCTGCTGGAGGCCGGCCAGGACCCCGCCATGTTGGTCTGGCTGGATCAGGCGCAGAGCCGCAAGGCCCATCCCAACGAAAATTTTGCCCGCGAAGTCATGGAGCTGTTTTCCCTCGGCGAAGGGCATTATACCGAATACGACATCACCGAAGCCGCCCGCGCCTTCACCGGCTGGTCCCTGGACCGGATGAATCAACAGTACGTCTATCGTCCGTTGATCCATGACAACGGCGGGAAGGAGGTTCTGGGCCGCCGGGGAAATCTGGATGGCGCCGAGGTCATCGCCCAAATCGTGGCCCAGCCCCAGGCGGCGGTGTTTATCACGGCGAAGCTGTGGAATTATTTTGCCGGCCAGATGCCCCCGCCGGAATTGAATGCCGCGCTGGCCGGCGTGTTTCGCGCGGAGGGCGACAATTTCAAGCCCTTCCTGCGGGCGATGTTCCGCAGCGAGGAGTTTTATGATCCCGACCTGATTCGCAACCAGGTGAAGAGCCCCGTGCAATGGCTGGTCGGCAGTGTGCGGATGCTCGAATGTGAACTGCCCCCGCCCCTGATCAGCCTGGGCATGCTCCGGCAGTTGGGCCAGGATCTGTTCGCGCCGCCGAACGTCAAGGGCTGGGATGGCGGCATCACCTGGATCACCACCAACACCCTCCTCACGCGGTATAACGATGCCCAGTCGCTGGTGCGCGGAACCGTGCCCAATCTTTCCGCCGCCGACCTCGCCCGCAGGGCCGGCGGGCAGGGGGGGCAAAAAGTCGCCCGCTTCGTGCAAAACCTGCGCATGGGCGGCGTGGACCCGGAAAAAATCCTCACTCCGGAGGAGCGTGCCAACAAAAACGAAGTAGTCGCCGCGCTGGAACGCCGGTTGTTGCAGGCGCCCCTTTCCGGCGAACAGGAACAAACCCTGAATGAATTTCTGGACGCCAAACCCCAATTAAATCATGACGACCTCCTTACTGTCATCCGGCTCGTCATGAGTACCCCGGAATACCAGGTGGCCTGAACCGATCGAACCGCTCCCCTGAATTATGAAAAATGAAATCACCCTCCAAACCCGACGCCAGTTCTTGCGCACCACCATGCTCGGCAGCGCCCTCTCCTGGACCGTCCCGGCTTTTCTCGCGGACACTTTTGGCGCCCTCCATTCCCGCGCCGCCGATTCCGCCACCCAGTTGGCCACCGGCAAGGATTCCACCATTCTTGTCGTGCTGCAGATGGCCGGCGGCAACGATGGCATCAACACCGTCGTGCCGTACCGCAGCGATCATTACCACCGGGCGCGCCCGCACCTTGGCTTGACCGCCGACCAAGTCATCCGGCTCAACGATGACGTGGGCTTGCACCCCGCGCTCACCGGCTTCAAGGAGTTGTACGATGCCGGCCGGTTGTCCGTCATTCAGGGCGTGGGTTATCCCAACCCCAACCGTTCGCACTTCCGCTCCACCGAAATCTGGCAGACCGCCTCCGACGAGGATAAAATCGAAAAATACGGCTGGCTGGGCCGCTACTTTGACAACGCTTGCGCCGGAGCCGATCCGGCGGTGGGCGTAACCATTGGCAACCAGTTGCCCGAGGCCTTCTTCGCCCGCCAGCCCAAGGGCATCGTCTTCAACAATCCCCAAAACTACCGCTTCCTGTCTGGAGCCCATCCCAAGCCGGGCGAACCGGACCTGACCGAGGAATCCTACAAGAAACTGAACGAACTCGAAATGTCCACCCCGCTGCCCGATGACAATTCCGGCGGCAGTATCGGTTCCCTCCCGGCGGGCATGCCCATGCAGGGCGGCCGGGCCGTGGATTTCATCACCCGCACCGCCCTGGACGCGCAGGTGAGTTCCGACGAGGTGCGCGCCATCGCCGCCCGGGTCAAAAATCAGGCCGGGTACCCGGGCTCGCCCCTGGGCAATTCGCTCAGCCTCGTGTCCAAACTGATTGGCGGCGGGCTGCCCACGCGCGTTTATTACGTTTCCCAGGGCGGCTACGACACCCACACCAACCAGGCCGGCACCCAGCAGCGACTGCTCAAGGACCTGGGCGATTCCCTGAACTCATTTGTGACCGATCTGCAGGCGCAAGGCAACCTGTCCCGCGTGCTGGTGATGACCTTCAGCGAGTTCGGCCGGCGCGTCGCCGAGAATGCCAGCGGCGGCACCGATCATGGCGCCGCCGCCCCGCTGTTTGTCATCGGGAACCAAGTCCGGGCCGGACTGCTCGGACGGTATCCGAGTCTGGCCCCGGAGGATTTGTACCAGGGCGACATCCGGTACAACGTGGACTTTCGCAACCTCTACGCCGGCGTGCTGGAAGAATGGCTGAAAACCCCCAGCGCCCCCATCCTGGGCCGCCAATTCGAGCCGCTGAAAGTGGTGTGACCGCGCATTCCCCCTGGGAAAAGGCCGGTCCCGAGGGGGGGGCGAATCCCCGGTCAGGCGGTGCTGCCGCGCCGCCCATGGTAAGGGTCCGTCAAGAAACAAACTTTACAAGCTGACGCCGGAATTTTGACGGCTGGCCAGGAGCGAGCGAGGAGCATAGCCAAAGGGTTCTGTGACAAGCGAGCAACGCTGCCAGCCGTCAAAAGAACCCGTCAGGTTGTAAAGGTTGTTTCTTGACGGACCCTAACCTGATCGTGGCAGCCGGCGTAAGGGCGTGTTACCCAAGCCCCGGAGCGCGGGTCTGTGACCCGCAGCATGTGGAAAAGTGAAGAATTATCAGGTTTTTTGCTGTTCCCGGAGGCAAGGGTTGCCTTGTTTTGGCCTTGGGCAACACGGCCGTAAGGAGCCTCTGAATAATTTGCTTTGCCGCCGATGACGGACATCATCCCCGCACCGAGAGGCCCCCGAACTGCGCGCTGCGTCCTGCAGTGCGGCAGTCCTCTGCCGCTTTTGTGTACAGCATCCGACCCCCCCCGCCAATCACCGGTCGAACCATTCCCCTTCAATTGGCGGTCAGCGATCGGCTGTCGGGCTCCTAAATGTCTCAGGCAAAGATTTCGTCCGTCACGCTGTGAACCCACCCCAATTGCCGCAGTCGCTCGCGGATTTTGCGCCGTTCGTGGCGGTTTTCAATCAGTTTCGAAGAGTGGCGCACCCAAACGTGGCGCTCGGGGTTGATACTGACGGCATTCGGTCCGGACTTTGTGTTGTCTTGTGTTTTCATAATTTCAGATTTTTTTATGAGAACTTCCAGTGGCCCGGTCAGTTGCTCGGCTTTATTATCAGTCAATTTAGTCGTCTTTAATAAGTTTATATGTTGTGGATAAATTATGTTATCTTTTTAATTATTGCGGATACAACCACTTATAGACGACTCGTCATATCGTCATTATGGATCATTTAACGCCTTTGTCAACGCTTTATAAATAATTTTTTTGCCGCCGAATCTTCCCACCGGCGATCCAACGCCAACCATGCCCTTGGCCGGCACACCAGAGGGATGCTCCCGCAGGAACTGATCGGCCCGGCGTTCCTGCCCCCCCGATCTGTGTGGCAGCCAGCGTAAGGAGGCTCATTTCATAATGGGGTCGGTTCTGAATGGCCCTTAGTTAAGGTCCCGATAATGACGGGGGCGTCCTTTCCAGAAGCGACTGCGATGCGAGATTTCCACGAACTTGTGGCGTGGCTGGTTGAGCAGCGGATAGGGTTTGGGGCGGCGCTTGACCGCGCGGGGTTCGCGGCGGTTGGGGCGTTTGCGCACCAGGTCGCTGGCCAGATCATGCCAGAGTTGTTCCCATCGTTCGCGGCGCATTTTTTGACTGCGGGCCTTGTCCCTGGCGGCACTGGACACGCGCACGGCGGCGACGCTGCCTTTGAAACTGACCCGTTCCAAATTCACTTCGTGCTGGGCGACCCCTCGGCCATCACACAGCGGATCAGGTTGTGGGCCACCAAGTAAGCCAGCAGTTCTTTTTCCGCCGGGTCGGGGGACTTGCCGCGCAAGGCTTCCATGCCCAGGGTGGTCTTGAGATCGCGCCGACACAGCGCCAACCGCCAGCGGCGGGCGTAGCGGGCGATCAAGTCTGCGGCCGGGGAGAGATCGGCGTCCAGCAGGGTGGTGACCAGGGTGAGCCTGCGGCCGCGAACGCCGCGGATGGTGGTGTTAAAGCGGATGATCCGCACGGTGATTTCCGCCGGGAGAAGGCCCCCTTCGTCCGTGGAGAGAAGATCCGACTGTTGGCAGGGTTTGGCCCACACCAACAGGCCATCGTTTTTGCCCAGCCGTTTGGCTTTGCGGAAGTCCACTTTGCGCCGTTGGTGCAGGCGGGCCACCACATCAACGCCGAAGGGAATCAGACCGGCCCGCGTGGGGTCCTCGCCATCGGCCCGGTCGCCCAGGAGGATGTCCCCCCGTTGGAGCTGGTCCCAAAGGGCGCGCAAAGTCGCCGGGAAAACCGTCGCGGTGGCCCTGAGTCAGCCGCAGTTTGCTGCCCTGCAACTGGCCGTGGCCAACGAGCGCAAACTCTGGAAAACAATTAAGGAAATGGAAAAAATATCCCGCCAAATTATCTTCGAAACCGTGCCGGACACCCATCGGCGTAAACCCTTGTCCAAGAAAGCTTTAGGCCTTATCTAAGGGCCATTCAGGACCGACCCCTTTACGGAGAAGACGGGATTCCAAACCACAGAGCGGAGAAAAGGCGGGGATGCTTAACCGCAAAGATCGCAAAGATCGCAGAGAGGGAAAAGGCGGCCCACGAATCTCACGACCAACGCTGGCGGGTGGGAAGGCCGAGCCCGCCCCAGCAGGCCGCCGTCAGAATGGGAATATGCAAGTATCAAGAACCGGTTACTTTATTGAAGATGACCAATGGGATCTGTGGGAGTGAATTTCAGCCGTCCCTGACGGGACTTGTGATTGGTTGGTCCGGAACCCGGCAATGAATTGCCGGGCTATTTTCGGCCAGCCCTCCGGGCCGGAAAAATCACGGGCACATTGACAACCAATGAAGCCAGCCGTCATATATGGCCGGTCATGTTAAAAGGGACATCCGGCATGAGATACTACGGAGTACTCGGGATAGGCTACAAATAAAGGCTCAATTTAACAATGAAACCAATGGTTTTTAAGCATAACAGGTGTAGCACAAGTCATCACCCTGGTAGTAACCGGCCAAAATCGCGAACAAATGGGATTTGCATGTCCCTTGAATTATGTCCGGCCATATATCAGCAGGCACCGGTGAAGGGGAGGGGTGAGAAATATCAAAAAACCAATCTTCAAAATTCAAGGACCACCACCGAAGAATGATTCCCCGAAGATGCCGCCCCTACGGGGCTTTTGGGTTTTGTGGGGTGCGGTGCTACAAATAGGTCGCGCCTACGGCGCTGGGAGGCCCCGGTCGGTCGTTCCCACCGACACGGTTGAACTCCCGAATTTAGAATTGCCCCCGGCCCGGCCCCAACCAAACGCTCCCAACCAGTTCTTGATATTTGCATATTTTCATTGTGAACGTTT
>CAZUBG010000216.1:0-9193 GCA_964618545.1 uncultured Bifidobacteriaceae bacterium
TCGCCTTCGTGGGCAACGGCATGTTCATGGGCATCTACTATTCGCTGCAACGGCTGTGCAAGGCGCGGATGTTCAGCGATTTTTTGAGCTGGTTTAATTTCTGGGGCTGGCAGGCTGTCATTGTCGGCGCGGCCCTCACCCTGCCGCTGGGCTTCACCACCAGCAAGGAATACGCCGAACTGGAATGGCCGGTCAAAATCGCGATTGCCGTCGTCTGGGTGGTGTTCACCGTCAATTTGATCGGGACCATCCTCAAGCGCCGGGAAAAACACATGTACGTGGCGATCTGGTTTTTCCTGGCCACGGCCCTGACCGTCGCGGTGCTGCACATCACCAATTCGATGACCATGCCGGCGGGGTGGTTCAAGAGTTATTCCATGTATGCGGGCGTGCAGGACGCCTTGGTGCAATGGTGGTACGGCCACAACGCCGTGGCGTTCTTTCTCACGACGCCGTATCTCGGGCTGATGTATTATTTTTTGCCGAAGGCCGCGAACCGGCCGATTTTTTCCTACCGGCTTTCCATCATCCATTTTTGGGGGCTGATCTTCATCTATATCTGGGCCGGGCCGCATCATTTGCTCTACACCTCGCTGCCGGACTGGGCGCAGTCGCTCGGCATGGTGTTTTCGCTGATGCTCATCGCCCCGAGCTGGGGCGGCATGTTGAACGGTCTGCTCACGCTGCGCGGGGCCTGGGACAAGGTGCGCCAGGATCCGGTGCTCAAATTCATGGTCGTGGCCATCACCGCCTACGGCATGGCCACCCTGGAGGGACCGTTGATGGCGGTCAAATCGGTCAACTCGCTCTCGCATTACACGGACTGGACCATCGCCCACGCCCACTCGGGCGCGCTGGGCTGGAACGGTTTCTTCACCTTTTCCATGCTTTATTATCTGTTCCCCAAGCTATACAACACCAAACTCTGGTCCACGAAGCTGGCCAATTACCATTTCTGGATTGGATTGCTGGGCATCATGTTCTACCTCATCCCGATTTATGTGGCCGGCGTCACCGAGGGCCTGATGTGGAAACAGTTCACCAAGGACGGCTTCCTCCAGTATCCGAACTTTCTGGAAACCATTGTGCAGGTCGTGCCGATGTTCCGCCTCCGCTCGGTTGGCGGCACGCTCTACTTTGTCGGCGTTCTGTTGATGACCTACAATTTGTATCGCACGGCGAAGGCCGGGAAGTTCGAGCCGGACACCGAGGCGCAGGCCGTGCCGTGGCAGAAGGCGGCCGTGGAGACGCACAGCGGTTCGGGCTTCCACCGCCTGCTGGAAGGCAAGCCCCTGATCTTCACGGTGCTGGCCGTGGTCGCCATTCTCATCGGCGGCATTGTGGAAATCATCCCCATGTACCTCATCAAGGAAAACGTGCCGACAATTGCCAGCGTCAAGCCCTACACCCCGCTGGAAGTCCTCGGCCGCGACCTGTACATTCGCGAAGGCTGCCTGGGCTGCCATTCGCAGATGATCCGTCCGTTCCGCTCGGAAACCGAGCGCTACGGCGAGTATTCCAAAGCCGGCGAATTTGTCTATGACCATCCCTTCCTCTGGGGTTCCGAGCGCAAGGGTCCGGACCTCGCCCGGGAAGGCGGCAAGTATCCTGCCGCGTGGCATTACAACCACATGGATGATCCGCGCTCCACCTCGCCCGGCTCGATCATGCCGCGCTATTCCTGGCTGCTGACCCAAAAACTGGAGACGGATTCCCTGCCCTCCCGCCTGGCGGCCCTGCGCCGGGTCGGCGTGCCTTATCCAGAGGGTTATGAAAACGGGCCGGCGCAGAAGGAGTTGCAAACGCAGGCGGAAAAAATCACCGCCGACCTCAAACTGGGATCGGTGACCTCGGAGCCGGATCGCGAAATCATCGCCCTGATCGCCTACCTGCAAAGGCTCGGCACGGACATCAAATCAGTCCCCGTCGCCGCCAACGGCCAATAAACACCAGGAAACCTTATGTATCAAAACGTACTGGAAAGCATCAAGGGCATCGGCCTGTACGGGGTCGTCTCAATCCTGATTTTTTTCATTTTCTTCACCGGCATGCTCGTGTGGGCCCTTGCGCTGAAAAAAAACTACCTGAACACCATGGGCAACCTGCCGCTGGACGGCGGCGAAACCCAGGAAACTTCAACCGATAAAACTCAATCCTGAACCTTATGAGCGATAATCCCCAAGATCCTTTGCTGTTGGATCATGAGTACGACGGCATCCGGGAACTGGACAACAAACTGCCCCGCTGGTGGGTGTGGTTGTTTAACATCACCATCGTTTTTGCGGCCCTCTATCTGCTCTACTACCACGTCCTGGGCGGTCCGACCTCGGCCCAGGAATACACGAGCGAGATGAAGGCTGGCGCACAGCTCAAAGCCGCCGCCATGGGAAAGTTTGAAGCCGGCATCCCCGCGCTTCAGCCCTCCACCGACCCGGCGGTGATTGAAGACGGGCGCCAAATCTACGCCCGCTACTGCGCCCCGTGCCATCGCGCCGACGGCGGAGGACTGGTCGGCCCGAATCTGACCGATGATTACTGGATCCACGGCAGCAAATATTCGGACACCGTGACCGTCATCTGGAACGGCGTGCCGGCCAAAGGCATGATCACCTGGAAGGCCACGCTGAAGCCGGATCAAATCCAGTCCGTGGCCAGCTACATCTACACCCTGCGCGGGGCCAAACTGGCCACGCCCGGCAAACCGCCGGAAAATCAGACTCCGGTGAAAGCCGCACCGTCGGCGTTTGAATGACAATACGCGACAGTGCGGGATTATTATGAAAACCACCAACCGCCACCGCGCGCTGGAATCGAATAACCGGGCGCATGTGGACTGGGACATCTGTCTCAAGCGCAAGTTGCAAAACCCGGACTTCCGGGCGGCGTTTGCCGCCAAAGACAAGCGCATTGAACTTGTGCTGCAAATCATCAGGTTGCGGCAGCGGCGCGGCATGACCCAAGCGGATCTGGCCAAAGCCATTGGCACGCGCCAGGCCAACCTCAGCCGGTTGGAACGCTTCGATGCCAATTTAACCCTGGGCACACTGGAAAAAGTGGCCCTGGCATTCGGGGCGAGTCTCCGGGTTGATCTGGTGCCGCAAGCGGGATGAACGAAACCAACAAAATGTCAGCCCCTGCCACCAACCACCCGCCGAAAACCATGGATCATCCCGAAGATTTCCGCGACCATATTGCCACCGCCGACGCCGAAGGCCGGCGCAAGTGGGTCTATCCACGCAAAGTCACTGGAAAATATTATCGCTGGCGAACCTGGTTTAGCTGGCTGTTGCTGCTCATTATGTTTGCCGGCCCGTTCGTCACCATCAATGGCAATCCGCTGCTGATGATGAACATTCCCGAACGCAAATTCGTCGTCCTGGGCCAGATCTTCTGGCCGCAGGACATGATCATCTTCGCCTTCGCCCTGCTGGTGTTTCTGACCGGCATCATCGTTTTCACGGCCGCCTACGGCCGCCTGTGGTGCGGTTGGGCCTGTCCGCAAACCGTGATGATGGAAATGGTGTTCCGCAAAATCGAATACCTGATTGAAGGCGACGCGCCCCAGCAGCGCCTGCTGGCGGGCGCCCCCTGGCACGCGCCGAAGATTGCGAAGAAAACCGTCAAACACGCGATTTTTTTTGCGCTCTCCTTCCTGGTCGGCAATGTGCTGTTGAGCTACATCATAGGCTGGCGGGAACTCTGGCAGATTGTGACTGATCCGCCGGCGCAGCACTTCACCGGTCTGACTTTCATGATTCTGTTTTCCCTGCTGTTTTACGGCATCTTCGCGCGCTTCCGCGAACAAGCCTGCACCTTCATCTGCCCTTATGGCCGGTTCCAATCCGCGTTGCTGGATGAAAATTCCATCGTCGTGGCCTATGACCACAAACGCGGCGAGAAACGCGGCCCGCTCAAACATGAACGAAAATTCGGGGACCGCCGCATGGCCGGCTTTGGAGATTGCGTGGCCTGCCAGCAATGCGTGGCGGTCTGCCCCACCGGCATTGACATCCGCAATGGCACGCAGATGGAATGCGTCCATTGCACCGCCTGCATGGATGCCTGCGACCAGGTGATGCACCGGACCGGATTGCAGCCGGGCCTCATCCGTTACGCCTCCCTCAACGGCATCGAACGCGGCGAACGCCTCCGCCTCACGCCGCGCCTGATCGGCTATTCGGTCGTACTGTTCGTGCTGGCCGTCATCCTGGGGGCGATGCTGTTCAACCGGTCGGATGCCGAAGCCACCCTGCTGCGCGCCCCTGGCTCGCTCTTTCAGCAAATGCCCGACGGCCGGTACAGCAACCTGTACACTGTCCGCGTCATCAACAAAACCTCGCGCGAAATGCCCGTCGAATTGCGCCTCGAAAACCCGGCGGGAGAATTGACCGTCATGGGCCGGGGCGGGATCAGCGTCGCGCCGCAAAAACTGACGGAGAATTCCGTGCTCATCGAACTTGATCTGGCCGCGATGAAGCCCGGGACCACCCCGGTGACCATCGGGGTGTGGTCGGACGGTAAAAAATTGCAGACCCTGAAAACCGCGTTCATCGGCCCGCGCAACCAAAATTGAATCATGAACCGCCCCCGCAATCTCTGGCCCTACGGCGTCATCGCCGCCTTTCTGCTGTTTGCCGGCGGCCTGGCCACCACCGTCACCATTGCCGTCACCCATCCGGAAGACCTCGTCAACGCGAACTATTACGAGAACGAAGTGGTCTTCCAACGTCAGATTGACAACACCGCCCGCGCCGAAGCCGCCGGAGCCGCCCTCCGCTGCGACCCCGTCGCCCGGCAAATGGTGATCACCCTGCCCGTCCGACAACTGGCACAACAATTCTCTGGAACCGTGCGGCTGTACCGGCCGGACTCCCCCCAACAGGATCGTGAACAGCCACTCGCCCCCGGTCCGGATGGCACGCAGACCGTGAGCCTCGCCCCCTTGGCCCCCGGCCCTTGGCGGCTCAAAGTCGCGTGGCGGGCGGATGGCAAGGACTATTACCTGGAACAGAAGTTCATCGTTCCGGCAAAACCATGATCCTGGACTTTACTCTGGCCCTCAGCCTGGGACTGCTGGGCAGCCTGCACTGCGCCGCCATGTGCGGCCCGCTGCAACTGGCCCTGCCCGTGCCGCCGGGCGGCCCCGGCCGGATGATCGCCGGACGCCTGCTTTATCAATGTGGTCGCATTGCCACCTACGGCCTGCTGGGCGTTGTAGCCGGATTGGCCGGTCATTCCCTCGTGCTGGCCGGCCTGCAACGCTGGCTCTCCATCGCCCTGGGTGCAGCCATTCTGGCCGGTTTTTTCCTTTCCAAAAAAGTGGCCGTGTCCGCGCCCGTTGTGCGTTTGGTGATGCGTTTGAAGGCCGCCATGGCCGCCCAACTGCAACGGCGCGGTTTGCGTTCCCTGGTTCTGCTGGGGGCGTTGAACGGCCTCCTGCCCTGCGGACTGGTTTATGTCGCCATGGCCGGAGCCGTTTCACACGGCTCCGTCGCTTCAGCGGTTCTGTTCATGACGGCCTTTGGTTTGGGCACCACCCCCACCCTGCTCGCCATCAGTTTGTCCGGCAAAATGCTGCCCCTGTCATTCCGCTTGAAACTGCGGTCGGCCATCCCCGTGGGGGTGTGCGCGCTGGCGGCCCTGTTGATCCTGCGCGGCCTCTCCCTGGGTATTCCCTATGTCAGTCCGGTTTTATCGTCCGCCCACCCGGGCTGCTGCCACGTCCCGTGATTTTTGCCACCCGGACCTCCGTCCTCCGGGATTTTCCATCAACCCCGATGGACAGCGATGCTTCACATTGACAAAGAGGCGTTTCTGCGACACTCTGCGGGCATGGCGAAACCTGCTTTGGGGCGTGGTCTCGGCGCATTGTTGGGTGGCAGCCCTTCTGTCGGTCAACCCGCGCCGGCCCTCTCCCCACACATTCCGGCACCCGACCCGGCACCCGGTCTTCATGAGCGGGTGCAGCGCGTGCCCTTGAACCGCGTTCAGGCGTCCACCCTTCAGCCGCGCAAGAATTTTTCCGAGGAGTCCCTCCGGGAACTGGCGGATTCCATCCGTGAACAGGGCATCGTCCAGCCGCTGATTGTCCGCGAGCGCAACGGTCTTTTTGAATTGATTGCCGGGGAGCGCCGCTGGCGGGCGGCCCAATTGCTGCAACTGGCCGAGGTTCCCGTCATCACCCGCGAGGCGGATGACCGCACCGTGCTGGAACTGGCGCTGATCGAAAACCTTCAGCGCGAGAACCTCAACGCCATCGAAGAAGCCCAGGGCTACGCGCAGTTGGCCGAACAATTCCAGCTCACCCAGGAGGAAATCGCGCTCAAAGTGGGCAAGAGCCGCACGGCGGTGGCCAATGCCACCCGCCTGTTGAAGCTGCCCGCCGTGGTGCTGGGTTATGTCCGCGAGGGCCGCCTCTCGGTCGGTCACGCCAAGGTCATTCTCAGCCTGGAGGAGGACAGCAGCCGGAAACTCGCCGCCGAACGCGTCATCAAGGAAGGTTTGAATGTTCGTCAAACCGAGGGGCTGGTGACCAAATGGCTGGCGCGGCCCGCGGCCAAAACCGTCACCCCGGAAACCGTCGCCCCACCCACCGGGGATCCGCATGTGGCGCGTCTGGAGGACAAGTTGCGGGAGAAATTCGGCACGAAGGTTCACCTGCGCTACAGCCAGGGCAAAGGGGCGGTGGAAATCGCTTTTTTCAGTGACGAGGATCTCGAACGAATTTTACAACTGCTGGACGTGCGGGCCGATTAACCATCCCCAAGCCAGGAGTCAGTGCATGCCATGATTCTACCCATTATTAAATACGGCCACCCGGTGCTCCGCAAAAAAGGGGAGCGCATCGAAACCATCACCCCGGAAATCAAACAATTGATCGCCGACATGTTTGACACCATGACGGTCAACCACGGGGTGGGACTGGCCGCCCAACAGGTGGGCCGGGCCCTGCAACTCACGGTGATTGATGTGGCGGAAATCACGGATCGCCCCTCCACTCTGGAGCTCCAGGGCGTGCCGGCGGACGTGAAGGAAATCATGCCGCTGGTGTTGATCAACCCGGTGATTGCACCGGCGGGCGAAATCGTCAAAGGCGGTGAGGGCTGCCTGAGTTTTCCGGAGATTTATGCGGATATTGAGCGTCCCGGCGTGGTGGACGTGAAGGCGCTGAACGCTGCGGGCCAGCCCATTGAATTTCGGTGCGGCGGACTGCTGGCCCGTGCGGTGCAGCATGAGGCGGATCACCTTAACGGCCTGCTGTTCATTGACCGGATGGACAAGCAAACCAAGGCGGAACTAAAGCCGGAATTGGATGAACTGCAGGCGGCGACCAAGGCCGAGTTGAAGGCGGCCAAAAAATAACCGCTACAACGGTTTGCGACCGGCGTAACCGGTTTCCAAGTCGTGCCAGAACTCGACGTTTTCCTCGTCTGATTCCCAGCACAAAAACACTTCCCGCCCGCCAATGATGGCCGGGAAATCAATCAGTCCGCGGGACAAATCCTGAATGAAAATCTGGCGGGATTGGAATTCGGCCAGGATTTCCTGCATTTCCGAGAGGGTGCGAATCCAATTATTGACGGACTCCCCGCCAATGTCATTCCCCGGACCGGCCAGATGGCGCAGGCACTGGTCCAATCGTTCGAGATTTTCACTCAAATGATTGAGCCGTTGCAGCCAGACGCGAATCGGCGGCAGCAGAGCGGACGCCTCTTCGCGGGTGTAATGTTTGTCGAACTGATGCTTCATCCTGACAAAAATCAAGCCGGAAACAGTTTTACCCCTTTAACGGCGGTAGATCGCAACCGTTCAATAAACCTGGCGTTCCGGTCTGGATAAAAAGACCGCTCGCGGACGCTTGCCAACAAGCCGCCCGCGAACGGATGATGAGACCGAACGGGGCAGAATTACTTCTGCCAGGTGCGCTTCTTGTGACGATTCAAGCGCAGCTTCTTACGCCGTTTATGTTTATTTATCTTTGCCTTGCGGCGTTTTTTCAATGAACCCATGTACGTATGTGATAGCCGAGAACGGGGGCTTTGCCAATCAAATTTTGCACCCCGTGCGCCCGGACGCTGGCTTGGTCTGCTCCCCAAGGCCCGAAGCCCGGGGCTCAGACTCTAATAAACCACTTTGTTTAAAGGATATTCGATAATGCCTTCGGCCCCCGCCGCCTTGAGTTGGGGGATCAATTCCCGGACGACATGCTCGTCAATAATCGTCTCGACGGCGACCCAGCCGTGCAGGCTGAGAGCGGAAACCGTGGGGTTGCGCAAGGCCGGCAGGCTTTGCAAAAGCGAAGCCAGGTTCTTTTCCGCAATGTTCATTTTCAATCCCACCTTGGTCTCAGCCTCCAGCGCCCCCGTGAGCAGCATCGCCATCGTCTCGATTTTGGACCGTTTCCAAGGATCTTTCCAAGCCAGATGGTTGGCCACCAGCCGGGGCGTGGAACTCAACAGCTCATCCACAATGCGCAGATTGTTGGCCCGCAGGGAGGAACCGGTCTCGGTGACCTCGACGATGGCGTCCACCAATTCGTGCGCTTTGACCTCGGTGGCGCCCCAGGAAAACTCCACCTCGGCCTTGACACCGTTTTTTTTGAGGTACTTTTTGGTCAGATTAACCACTTCCGTGGCGATGCGTTTGCCCTCCAAATCCTTGACGGATTTAATGGGGGAATTTTCCGGGACACACAACACCCAGCGGGCCGGGCGGCGGGAGACTTTGCTGAACAGAAATTCACCGACTTCATGAACCTTGGAGCCGTTCTCGATGATCCAGTCATGGCCGGTGATGCCGCAATCAAGGTAGCCATGCTCAACATAGCGGCTGATCTCCTGGGCGCGAATGAGTCGGATTTCCAGCTCCTCATCATCCACATAGGGAATGTACGAGCGGCTGCTCACGGAGATGTTGTACCCGGCCTTGGCCATCTTCTCGATGGTGGCGTCCTGCAGACTGCCCTTGGGCAGTCCGAAACGTAATTTATTCTTGTTTGCCATAAATCAAATGCTGTCCGGGAACCCCGGAATGAAACGGATTGAACGGGGTATGACCGGATTCAAGCATTCATTTTCCAATTTTGACGGACGAAAGCGACCTTTTTTTTGGGTTTGCGTCTATGAGGGTCCGTCAAGAAATAACCTTTACAAGCTGACGCCGGAATTTTGACGGCTGGCCAGGCGCGAGCGAG
>CAZUBG010000217.1:0-9176 GCA_964618545.1 uncultured Bifidobacteriaceae bacterium
TTGGGAAACCCGCGATACAGCAGACTTGGAAGTCTGCGGTACAACAAATCCGCCGCCCCCTGCGGGAGGCGACGGGCCAAGGCCGCCCAGCCAGATAGTAATTGTCTATTCATGGTTTATCCCTGGTTAAATCCGCGCGATGCCACCAACCGCCGCCGAGCGCCTGAAACAACGCGGCCGTGTCGGCATAACGACCGGCCTGGGCTTGGACGAGGGTAATGCGGGCCTGCTGGTCGGCCTGTTCCGCGCTGAGCAGCGCCAGATAGCCGAGATAGCCGTCCTGCCATTGCCGCAGGGACAAATCCAGGGTGATCCTGGCGTCATCGGCGGCGGCGGCGGCGGCCTGCAAGCCCCGGGCGTCCTGTTCCAATGCGGCGAGCGTGTCGGCGACATTCTGAAAGGCGGTCAGGACGGTGCTGCGATATTGTTCGGCGGCCTGGAGGTAGGCGGCCCGGGCGGCGCGCTCCTGATGCAGCAGGGTTCCGCCCTGGAACAGCGGGGCGGTGGCGGCGGCGCCGACGCCCCAAAAACCGGTGCCGGAGGTGAACAACTGATCCAAGGCCAGCGCCGTGCTGCCGGTGCTGGCCGTCAGCGTGAGATTGGGCAGCCGGTTGGCTTCGGCGATGCCAATCTGGGCGCTGGCGGCGTGCAGGTTGGCGGCGGCCTGGAGCACATCCGGCCGCTGCGCCACCAATTGGGAGGGCAGGCTCACGGGCAGATTCTCCGGCAAATGAAGCGTGGAAAGCCCGAATTGTTCGGCCGGCGCCTGATTGGGAAACCGGCCCGCCAGCACTGCCAGCAGATCGCGCAGTTGGGCGGATTGGCGGAGGAGCGGCGGCAGCGTGGCAATGACCTGGGCGAGCTGCGATTCCTGGGCCGCCAGATCCAGCCGGCTGGCGTAACCTTTGGCAAATTGGTATTGCAGGATTTGAACCATGTTGGAATTGAGGTCAATGAGCTGACGGGTCGCGTCAATCTGCGATTGCACCGAAGCCTCCTGGATGGCCGTGACCACCACATTGGCGGTCAGCGTGGCATAGGTGGCGATCATTTGGCAACGGACGCCCTGCTCCTGCGCCTGCAACGACTCGGAGGCCCGGCGGTTGGCGCCGAACACATCCGGGGAATAGGAAACGCTGACTTCCGGGGTGAACAGGTTGTATTGAAAGACGTTGGAGTTGGGCGTGGGGGCGAGGGCCTGGGATTGTTTCTGGCGGGTGGCGGAAAAGCTTCCGGCCACACTGGGATAGTAAACGCCGCGTTGAGCCAGGATATTTTCGCGGGCGACCGACAACGCCGCCTGCGCGGCCTGGAGGTCGGGATTGTTGGTGAGGGATTGCTCAATCAGGTCATTCAACGGCCGGGAATGAAAGAGGGTCCACCAGTCTCCGGCAATGTCCATTCCCCGGGCAAAGCGCTGGGCTTCCCCACCGGCGACGTTGGTGGTGGTGACGGTGGCGGCCGGCGGTTGGGCGGCGACATCGCCGGCGTTGGGAACGGCGGGCTGCTTAAAGTCGGGCCCCACCGCGCAACCGGCCAGCAGCAGCCAGGCCAGGGCGGCGAGCAACGGCGGAACTGTGGTTTTTCTAGTCAGGCTCATGCAAATCGGCCGGCGGTCACGAGGCGGGCGGGGAGGCTGGTCTTTCACCCCCGGCACCCTTGGGCGGTCTGATCCACGTCAGACACGGCCATGATCATATTTTCGGAGAACAGTTCGATGCTGGCTGAATGGTTGCCCGGGAACCGACTCCGGCCCGGGAATCCATTGGGAAAAGGAACGGAACGGAGATTTAGAAGCGCGGGGGCGCGCGAGTGGGAGCAAACCGGGCTTGGAAAACCAACCGGGGCTCGAGGGGAGGCAGCCAGGCGGCACAAATCACGAAGACGATAAAGAAAGTGACCGGCGGCGGCGGCAACGACTCGCCGAGCTGGCCTTTGACAAACGTGGTGACGAGGCAGTCATGATCCGGCCGGCCGCAGTCATGGTGCAGGGCTTCATGCAGACTGGGACTGGCGGCCAGGGCCAGCAGGATCAGCATCTGCGACACCAGCAAGGCGGACAGGGCTGTTTTTGCAGACGGGCGCAGGCATTTCCAGAATTGACGGTTGATTCGCACGAACCGCCCCATCATTGACACAATCCGGCAATTCCGCAAGGGCAAGGGCGGCAAATTTTCACAACAGCGCTTTGAGAAGAAAAAAACCGCCCGCCACCAGGCCGCAGGAGGCGGCGCACTGGAGCAAAAACGCACCCCAAAACAGGTCTTCCCGCCGGCGCCGCAAAAAAATCATCCCGAGCGAATCCAAGGCGAGAAGCAGGCCGAGGCAGAACAGGACGATTTTAAGGCTGCACCAGGCCGCCTTCAGGTCAAGCCAGTTTCCCCAGGCGGACTGTGCGGCGATGGCAAAGAAAGAACCGAAGTGAAGCCCGGGATCCGGAGCAAAAAAGACCAAGCAGGAAAAGCCCGTCCCCAGGAGACAGAGCGGACCAAAGACTTTAAAGGATTGCGATTGTTCAGGCATGGTGGAAACTCATCAGGGTTGCTGCTTTTATTGGAAATTGCTGTGCAAAACCATATTTCTGGATCATCCAGCAAGAGCGATGCCAGTTCCCCGGCGGTGCCGTGGGCGGCGGCCTCGGATTGGCGCAACGGACCGTGGGAAAATCGTCCACGACCCCATTCCTGCAGGTTTTCCCCAAGATTTGAACTGTCTGTGCGCGTCAAAATCCCGGTGCAAGCCGCCGGTCCATTCATTTGAGAGTCTCCGAAACAGACAACCCTCGGGCATGCCGTCGCATCTTTTGGTTGGGCGAATACACCCAATCGCAGTGTCGCGCGCGCCAGGATTTGGGACAAATCACCCAATGCCAACGGCCAGCTTAAGAGTGGAGAGAAGCGCGAGCAACCGGTTGATGGTCAAGGTATCAGATGTGAGTGATGCCCCCCGTGAGCGAGGCAGCCCCAGCCGGGAGTTCGCAGCCGGGAGTGGTTTTCAACGCTGGTGGTCTTTTGAAAAGTCCAATGGAATCAGGTGTAGCCCTCCTCGGCGGCGGCCTGCTGCGCGCGAAGAATGTCATGCAAGGTCAGGATTCCCACCAGGGGTCCGCCTTCTGGCTGCTGGAGCAGAAGGAAACCGGTTTTCGAATCAATCAATTGGGACTCCACGGCGCGCAGGGACAAATCCGGCCGGCAAATCGTGGCTTCGACCAACACGGGCGGGCGCTTTTCGCGGATGGCCCGGACGGCCTCCTCCCGCTTCAGCACCCCGAGAATTTGTCCGTCCACGATCACCGGGAACTGCGCATAGGGATGGTTCAGCAGGCGGCTTTGAATTTGTTTGAGTTCCAAGGACGGGAGGATCACGGGCTTGGGATTGGCGAGTTGGGCCACCGGCTGGGTCTGCCATTCCCGCAAATCGCGCGGCGGGGCGAAGCGTTCGACCTCGTGGCCGTCCTGCACGAGCAGGGCGTCGTAAAAATTGTACCGCGCGAGGCGGCGGCTGATGGCCTGGCTGACCAGGGCCGCCAGCATGAGCGGCGGCACCAGCGCAAACTGATGGGTCATTTCGAACACGATGAGGATGCTCGTCACCGGCGCCCGCACCACGGCCCCCAGGGTCGCGCTCATGCACACGACGGTCAGCATGGCCACACTGTCCGGTGACAGCAAAAAAAACGGTTGGAGGAGGCCCGCGATGCCCAGGCCGGTCATGGCGCCAAAAAAGAGGGTGGGCGAAAAGATGCCGCCGCAGCCACCGAGGCTGTAGCAGGCGACCGTGGCGACGAATTTGGCCGCCAGCAGCAGGGCCGCCGTCTGCCAGAGGAGTTTGCCGGTGAGCGCGGCGGAGAGGTCGCCATAGCCGAGACCGAACACCCCCAGCCGGCCGGTTTGCACAAACACCAGCACCCCCAGCCCCCAGCAGACCAAGCCGCCCAAGGCGGGCCGCAGCCAGACCGGCACGGCGGTCCATTTTTTTTGGCGCGCGCGCAATTCCAGCGCCGACTTTTGAAAGGCCACGCCCACCAACGTGCCCGCCGCCGCGACCACCGGCACGAGCAGATACGAATACCAGACCGGCTCGCCGAGGGGAGCGAGCGAAAAGGACGGTTGCGGCCCGAGGATGCCATGCGCCACCAAGGCTCCCAGCATCGCGCCGATGATCACGCTGCCGAGCAGGCGGCTGTTCAAATCGCCAATCAACTCCTCCAGCACGAAGGTGACGCCGGCGAGCGGGGTGTTAAAGGCGGCGGCCAGACCGGCGGCGGCCCCGGTGGCGGCGGCCAGCCGCCGCTTCTGTTTGGGTTCGCCGGCCACCCCTGCCAGCAGCGAACTGGCGGTCCCGGCCAGTTGCACGCTCGGGCCCTCGCGTCCCAGACTGCCGCCGCCGCCGATTTGCAGGGTGGCGGCCAGAAATTTCACCCACAGAACCCGGAACGGCACGAAGCCGAAATTCTTCCAAAACGCGGCCTTCAATTGGGGAATCCCGCTGCCGGCGGCGTCGGTGCAAAAGGCGTTGAGCAGCCAGCCCGAGAGGAGCGAAGTCCCCAGGATCAACCCCAGGCTGCTCCAGAAAAACGTGACGAACGAGCAGTGCGACAGCCGCACAATGCCCGCCTGGTAACCTGCGTTGATCGCCAGTTGGAACGCCACGGCGACCAGTCCGGCCACAAAGCCATAAGCGCACGTTTTGAGCACCATGCGCGGACGTTCCGGCAATTTTTCCAACCACCCGACCCAAGTATTCACGCGCGCATGATACGCAAACCCCTGGGGCTGAAAAGGTTCAATCCTGAGTTTTCCGGAATTGGCCGGCCGCCGCCCTGTCACCGGCCGGTCCATCGGCCCCGCGTTTCAAACTTCGGACTTTTGCCACCAGTCGGTGTGGAGCAAGCCCCAATCGAGGGTGATCCGGCGATGCAAGGCCAGTCCGGTTTGCGTCATCAACGAGTCAGGCCTGGTCAGTGTTTGGGCCGGCAAACGCGTGGCGATGCGAAAAAAAGCATAGAGCATCCAAAGAATCCACCGGCTGCGAATCCCCCGCCATCCGCCGGCGGGCGCTTGAAAATCGGCCAGCAGCCAGACGCCCTGCGGTTGCAGACTGGCCGCGATTTCAGGGGTGATTTGTTCCAGTTGTCCGGGGCGAAAGCAATCGAGGAAAAAATGGGTGGCAACCAGATCGTACGCTCCGGCCGGAGGCAACCAGTGCAACACATCCGCCCGGAGGAACTCCACGCGGGTGGCGGGCAAACGGTGGCGCGCCAGGCGCCGCCGGGCTTGGGTGAGCATTGGTTCGCTGGCGTCCACACAGGTGATCTGCGCCTCGGGAAACCGCCGGCAAAACTCCGCCAGGCTGCGGCCGTGGCCTTCGCCCAGCAACAGGATCCTTTTCGGACGGGGAATCTGGTCAAGAAATGCGGTGCGACAGCGGTGCAGCTTTCTGCCGGCGAGAATCAGCTCCATCCACCGATAATACGGGGCCAGCGCGTCAAAGCTCATGGGTTGCCGGCCGGCCAGGGAGTGATTGGCGATGCCACCAGAGCCAGGCCACGAGCCCGCCGGCCCAGTAACACGGGACATCCCACCAATCAGGAGTGACGCCGGCCAGGATTTTGGGGCCGATCCACTTGAACAACAGCGACCAAAAAGCAAGATGAGCCGCGATTTCAAAACCGCCGGGCGGATCATCCGGCGGGCGCAGTCCGAGCCGCCGGTGCGACCAGAGGACGAGCGGCAGGGCGCAGGGGATCAGCCAACAGTCGTTGAAATGGTCATGAAAAAACCCCGCATGCACATGCGGCTTGATCAGCCAGCGGTTGATGGCGTAGGCCGAGCAGCCCAGCAAAAACAGCGGGTCGCGGTAATACTGAAAGGGCGGCGGTTTCACAGGGCGTAAAGAATGATCACGCCGGAAAAGGCGGCGATGATGAATTTAAGCAGTATGATCTTGAACATGACGAAAAAACATTTTCCTTTGCCGGCTTGAGATTAGTCGTTCTCCCGCCGGTTGTCCATTCCCGGAATGGCAAACCGGGCCCGCCGGGGTGGTTTCCGGGTGTTTGGCGGTTGAAAATCCGCCGGTGGGAGACAGACCAAACCCGCCCGCCCCGGTCGGCTGGCCCGGCCGAATGGGATCAGCCGGGGCGGTCTCCGCTTTAAAAATGCCCGGTTGACTTTTGCCGGATTCCTGCTAAATAAGTTTTATAGGATTTGTGGATTGCAGGCACTAAAAAACAGGATGACGATATGACAAAACAATACATCCCCATGCAAAATTTTGTCTGCAAGTGTTTCCTGATCGGAGTTGGGCTGGCCGGCCTCGCCCTGGTGGTTCCTGACGCCGGACACGGCCCCGGTTCCTTCCTCAACATTGCCTGGCAAAGCTCCTGGCAGAGTTTATTTGAAGTCCAGGCGGCCTGGTGCAGTTTGAAAATAATCCTGCTGGCGCTCGGGATGTTTTTGGTTTTTAATGCGATCGGCTTCATTTTCATGAATTGCCAACGGATCACCCTGTCTTTGATTGTTTTATCCATCCAGGCGGTGTTTGCCTGCGGCATCGCGGCGGGTTTCTTTTTTTTCCTCCGGGCATTGCTTTGATCCAGGGGCGCCAGAATTGGGCAATCCGCTGGTTTTCCCGCGGCCTTCCGGCGGAGCCGCCCGCGGCGCTGTGAGCCGCCGCAAGCCGACGGCAAGGGGGGGATGGCTGCGGTTTGTCGCACACTGACGCAGGGGGTGAATTGGAGCGAGCGAAGGGATTCGAACCCTCGACACTCACGTTGGCAACGTGATGCTCTACCAGGCTGAGCTACGCTCGCTTCCAGAAGACGACGGACAGATTACGCAAAACCGGCGGGATGGCAAGCGTGATTTCGCAAAGAATTTATGGGCTTTGACTTGGGGGCCGGCGGTCGTGATAAACTGGGCGCGTGAGCAACGCCTATTTCACCCCCGGCGACCAGCGGGCCGCCAAGGTCAACGACCTGTTCGCGACCATCGCGAGGCGTTACGATCTGATCAACGACCTGCAAAGCTTCGGGCTGCACCGGCGCTGGAAGCGCCGGGTGGTGGAGCTGGCGGCCGTGACGCCGGGCGCGCGGGCGCTCGACCTTTGCTGCGGCACCGGCGACCTGGCCCTGGCCCTGGCCCAGCGCGGGGCGGAAGTGACGGGCCTGGATTTCAGCGCGCCCATGCTGGAGATCGCCCAACGGCGCAAACGCGGGACGAACCCCGGCTTCATTCAGGGGGACGCCCTGCACCTTCCATTCCCGGACAATTCCTTTGACGCGGTCACGATGGGGTACGGCCTGCGGAATCTGGCGAGCTGGGAACAGGGGCTGGCGGAAATGCGCCGGGTGGCCCGGCCCGGGGGCCGGATTGTCATTTTGGAGTTTGGCAAGCCGGCCAACGCGCTCTGGCGTTCCCTTTATTTCACCCACCTGCGCTGCTCGGTGCCGCTGACGGGCTGGATTTTTTGCGGCAACGCCGGGGCCTACGCCTACATTTTGGAATCGCTCCGGCACTATCCCGCACAACTGGCCGTGGCGGCCAAAATGCGCGAAATGAATTTCACGGGGGTGCGCGTGATCAACTTTCTGGGCGGGGCCATGGCGATCAATTACGCGGAAAAGCCGGCTTGATCATTTCCGCTCGTATGTGCCCATCAATTGAGCTTCGGCGAGGACGTGCCCGTCCATGGCCGCGACCAAATCCTTTTTGGTGACTCCGGGCTTGAGGTCGGGCCGGAGGTCGAGGGCGTAGAGCTTGAAAAAATAGTGGTGGGGCTTGCCGGGCGGCGGGCAGGGTCCGCCGTAGCCGAGGCGCTGGTAATCGTTCATCCCCTGCCGGGTGCCATTGGACAGCTCCGGTGATTTGGGGACGCCTTCGGCCACGCCGGCGGTGGCGGGCGGCAGGTCATACATCACCCAATGCACCCAAGTGCCGGCGGGGGCGTCGGGATCGTCACAAATCAACGCCAGGCTTTTGGCGGCGGGGGGCACCCCGGACCATTGGAGGGCGGGGGAAAGATCCTGGTCATCAAAGGCATGCCGGTGAGGGATGGGTTGACCCTCGGCAAAGGCGGTGGTGGTGAGATGCAGTTTCATGATGGCTCCATTGGTTGGGGGATTGTCCGCGTGAACGACCGTGAGAAAACCAGCCAGCAGCGCGGCGGCCAACCGGATTTTGGCCCGGGGGCTCACAACCCTTCGGCGGGGCTCGTTCCGCCCAGTTGAATGACGGAGCCCTCGCGGGCGGCCTCAATTTTCAGCCCGGCTTTTTCCCGGGCCGCCAGTTCGCGGGCGTGCTGCACGAATTGATCAATCGTCCGGTCATCATGATCGGGATCGTGATGGAAGAGAAACAGATTTTCCACCCCGGCCTGCAAGGCCAGGGCCACGGAATCATCCACGCACCCATGCCCCCAGCCGATGTGTTTTTGGTATTCGGCCAAATTGTACTGGGAGTCCAGAATCAGCACCTCCACCCCGCGGACAAATTCGACCATCGCGCCGTCAGGTCCGCCGGCGCGGGGTTCGATGTCGGGGAAAAAAGCGGTGCGCCCGTCCGCCGTGGTCAGGCGGTAACCGACACACACCCCGGGATGATTGGCCCGGTGCGCCCGCACCTGCACGGGGCCGATGGCGAAATCGTAGTCGGTAAACTCCTCGATCTCGATGTTGCTGGGCAGTTGGGAAAACGGCACGGGAAAGTAGGTGCTTTCCATCTGGCCGGTCAGGGCGGCGACCAGGCTGGTGCGGGCGCCCTCGCAGCCCAGAATGCGCAGATGGCAGCGCTCTTCATAAATCGGGGCGAAAAAGGGCAGCCCCTGGATGTGGTCCCAATGCGTGTGGGACAGCAGCAGGGTGAGGTTGAGGGGGCGATCCTTGAACTCCTCCAACAACGCGCGCCCCAACTGGCGGAGGCCGGTGCCGGCGTCGAGAATGATGATCTCTCCGCCGTGGCGCACTTCAATGCAGGAAGTGTTTCCCCCGTAGCGGACAGTGCCCGCCCCGGGCGTGGCGATGGAGCCACGCACCCCCCAGAATTTTATGCTCGTGCCGAATTTGATGATTGATCTTAATCAGGTGGTTTCAAAAACACAAACTGCAAAAACGCCCAAACCACAAAGGGTGTGAGACAAAATTCTTCGATTTTGAAATAACGGCTGGTTTTTTTGGG
>CAZUBG010000218.1:0-9160 GCA_964618545.1 uncultured Bifidobacteriaceae bacterium
CATCCAGCACAATCAGGCTGCGGGCGGTGGCGTGGTTCAGGATGTTGGCCGTCTCCGTCATTTCGACCATGAAGGTGCTTTGCCCGCGCGACAAATCATCGCTTGCGCCGATGCGGGTGAAGATGCGGTCCACCAGGTCAATGCGCGCGGCGGCGGCGGGCACAAAACCGCCCGTGTGCGCCAGCAGCGTGAGCAGCGCCACCTGCCGGATGTAGGTGCTTTTGCCGGCCATGTTCGGCCCGGTGATCAGGGCGATTTGCGGGAGCGCCGGCGGGGCGCCGTTGGCGCCGTTGACGAGGCTGGCCAGGCCGGTGTCGTTGGGCACAAACCGTTCATCGGTCAATTGCTGTTCCAAGACCGGATGCCGTCCGTCGCGGATCTCCAGCACCCCCTCCGTTCCCACCACCGGCCGGGTGTAGCCGTGCAGCCGGGCCGTTTCCGCGAAGCTGCCCAGCACGTCCAGTTGCGCGAGGCCGGCGGCCGTCAACTGGATGACCGGCAACCGCCCGAGCACTTCCTCGCGGAGACGTTGAAACAATTCGTATTCCAGCTTCACACTGCGCTCCTCCGAGCCGAGAATCTTGCCCTCCATCTCCTTCAATTCGGGCGTGATGTAGCGTTCGCCGTTCGCCACCGTCTGCTTGCGGATGTAGGACGGCGGGACCTTGTCCAAATTGGATTTGGTCACTTCAATGTAGTAGCCGAACACGGAATTGAACCGCACCTTCAGGGAACCGATGCCCGTGCGGGCGATTTCATCCGCCTGCAACCTGGCAATCCAGTCCTTGCCGCCGCGCTGGGCCGAACGCAGTTCATCCAGCGCGGAATCAAAACCGTCGCGGATCATGCCCCCCTCCTTCAACGCCAGGGGTGGTTCCTCCACAATGGCGCGGCCGATCAACTCCACCAGATCCGGCGCTTCGGCCAGTTGCGCATCCAGGTCGTCCAGCAGGGCGGGCGCTGGTTGCTCCGTCGAAGCCGGCACATCATCGGCGGGCAGGGCGGGCAGGACCTCCTGCCGGCCGTTCTCCGCCAGGCGCGCCGTTTCCGGACCGGCGGCGTGCAGGTCGCGGAGGATTTGTTTGACCGCCGGGATTTGCGCCAGCGCCTGGCTCAGCACCAGCAGATCGCGGGCGTTTCCGCTGCCGGTGCTCAACCGGCCGAGCGTGCGTTCCAGGTCGCGCACCCGGGTGATTTGGGTGCGCATTTCTTCGAGGCGGCCGGGATGGGCGATGAGCGTCTGAATCGCGTCCTGCCGCCGGCGGATCGGGCCGGTGGCGGCCAGCGGTTGGGAGAGCCAGTCGCGGAGGCGGCGCGCACCCATGGGGGTGACGGTGCGGTTGAGCGCGCCATACAGCGAGGCGTTGCGCGGGGCGTCGTGGTTCAGCGGTTCCAGGATTTCCAGATGCCGCAGCGTGGTGTAATCCAGCGTGAGAAAATCACTGCGGCGGTAAAAGGACAGCCGGGTGAGATGTTTGACGTCCCGGCGCAGGTGCTGGGTGAGATAGTGCAGCACCGCCCCCGCCGCGCCGACCGCCGCCGCGTGATCCTTGAGCCCGAAACCGTCCAGCGACGCCACCTGGAAATGTTCGCGCACGGCGAAGAGCGCGGTTTCCGGGGTGAACACCCAGCCCTCGTATGGATTGAGAATGGGAAAGGCGCCGTGCAGGAGTTCCTGCAGCCGGACCGCCTCCGCCGGGAAAATGATTTCGGCGGGGCGCAGGCGTTCGAGTTCGGTGACCAGCGCGGGATCGGATTCCAGTTCCGTGGTCAGAAAATCGCCCGTGGTCAGATCCACCAGGGCCAGGCCGAAGATTTTTCCCGAGGGGAAAATGGCGGCGAGAAAGTTGTTGCGCTCGGCCACCAGCACGCGTTCGTCGAAATGCGTGCCGGGGGAGAGAATTTGGGTGACCTCGCGCTGAACGAGCCTGCCGGGGCGGGGTTCCTCCATCTGGTCGCAGATGGCCACCTTGCGGCCGGCCTTGAGGATGCGGGTGATGTAGGTGTTGGCGGCGTGGAAGGGCAGGCCGCACATGGGGACGCCGTGGCGGGCGGTCAGGGCGAGGTTGAGCAACTCCGCCCCCGCCTGGGCATCCTCGAAGAACATCTCGTAAAAGTCGCCGAGCCGGAACAACAACAGCGCGTCCTTCGGCAATTCGCCCTTGATCCGGCGGTACTGCGCCATCATGGGCGTGAGTTGAACTTCAGCAGACATTGCGCAAACGTTACGCGGGATTCGCCACCACGTCGAAACGAAAGTTTGGGCGGTTGCCCGGGGCGGCGCGGGCGCGGGCCGCCCCCCTGCCCTGGAGCGCGGGTCGGTGAGCCGCAGCACGCCCGATGGGAAGGTGAAGTGGAAACAGTTCTCAGGCTTGGGTTTGCAAGGTGTGCGCTGCGGGTCACAGACCCGCGCTCCGGCGGCGCCCAGACCCGGGCCACCCGGGCCGAGTTGGAATTTGAAGCTTTTTTTTCCGCTGATTTTGGTGTTTCATTGCCTTTTGCAACCTTTATGGATGACACGAATTCTTTGATCGAGCAACGCAAGGCCAAGCTCAAGGCGCTGGAAGCGAAGGGGATTTTCCCCTTCCGCAACAAATTCACCCCGGCCGAAACCTGCGCCGCCGCGCGCGCCCATTACGCGGAAGGCCGCGAAGTGGCGCTGGCGGGCCGCATCACCGCCCATCGCGCCATGGGCAAATCCCTGTTCATTGATATTCGCGATCAGAGCGGGCGCATCCAGGTTTACGCGCAGAAGAACATTCTCGGCGACGAGTCGTTCCACATTTTCCAGCATCTGGACCTGGCGGATTTCATCGGCGTCAAGGGCGCGATGTTTACGACCAAGACCGGCGAAATTTCGGTGAAACTGGCCAGTTTCACGATTCTGGCCAAGGCGTTGCGTCCGCCCCCCGCCAAGTGGCACGGGCTGGAGGACACGGAAATCCGCTACCGCCAGCGTTATCTGGACCTGATCAGCAATCCGCAGGTGAAGGAGGTGTTTCTCAAGCGCAGCGCCATCATCCGCGAACTCCGTGATTTTCTGCACTCACGCGGGTATGTGGAGGTGGAGACGCCGATGATGCAGGCGATTCCCGGCGGGGCGGCGGCGCAGCCGTTCAAGACGCATCACAACGCGCTGGGCTGCGATTTTTACCTGCGCATCGCGCTGGAACTGTATCTCAAGCGGCTGCTCGTGGGCGGCCTGGACAAGGTGTTTGAAATCGGCCGCAATTTCCGCAACGAGGGTCTCTCGCGCAAGCACAACCCGGAATTCACGATGCTGGAGGCGTACGAGGCGTTTGGCGACTACGCGAGCATGATGGAGCTGGTGCAGGGGATGATCTGCCAGGTGGCGCAAAAGGTGCTTGGCACGCTCGTCATCACGCACAACCAGGACGCCGCCATCGGCCTGGCCATTGAACACGCGATCCGGGAACTGGACGGCGTTTCCACCGCGCTGACGGGCACCTTGTTGAAGGTGGCCGATGGCGACAGCGCCAGCCAGTTTGTGAAGGAGATTGGCAATGCCCGCGCCAGTCTCGTGGCGGCGCAGGAACAGATCGGCAAGGCTCCCGGCAACGAGGTCGCCCAAAGCGCGATAGGGGGCATTTTGGTGGCCATCGGCACCGTGGGTCTGCATAAGTTGAAGGTTTCCGGCGACCGCAAACCCATTGAGGATACGCTGGCTTCGGCAGCCTCGCGTTTCGATTCCGTGGTGCGCACCCTGGAAAGATTATCCACGCCCAAGGTCATTGATCTGACCCCGAACTGGCGGCGCGCGAAATACAAGGATTTGATCCGCGAAAAAGCCGGGGCGGACTGGTTCGAACTCACCCCGGATGCCCGCCGCCGGCGCGCGCACAGTCTGGGCGCGGAAATCGGCAAGGAATACGAGGACTTTGAAGTCACGGGCGCGGTGTTTGAAAAACTGATCGAACCAACGCTGATCCAGCCCACGTTCGTCACGCATTTGCCGAAGGAACTGGTGCCGCTGGCCAAAGTGTCGCCGGAAGACCCGACGACGGTGGAGGTGTTCGAGTGCTGCATCAACGGCCAGGAGATCGCGCCCGGCTACACCGAGCAGAACGACCCCATCGAGCAGCGCGAACGCCTCGAACACCAGGCCGGCGGCGAGCAGCAGAAGCTGGACGAGGACTTCCTCGTTGCCTTGGAACATGGCATGCCCCCGGCGGGCGGCATCGGCATCGGCATAGACCGCCTGTGCATGATGCTGCTCGGTCAGGAAAGCATCCGGGATGTGATCTTGTTCCCGCAGTTGAAGCCGAAGTAATAAATTAAGGTGCCGCCATGTCAAAAAGCACTTGCCCAGTTTGTGAAACTGAAAGTGAGATAACAGACATTCGTGCCGCTTATGAAATTCATTGTCCACGTTGCGGACATTTCAGCATAGGTGAAATGGCTGCTGGAGAGATTAAGCATTGGGCTAAACAACAAAGGACCAATCTTTCCGGGTGGATTCGAGAAAATCCGGAATGTAAAATTTACACTCAAGACCTCAAAATCCTTGGAGGATTGCCGAATTTAACAGTTGGTGAAAAGGCCGAAAAATTGCTTGATTACCTGTCCCAAAATTACCCCAAACCCGGGGAAAAAATTGATGACGGCCTTGTTTTTTCTGAAGCAACGCGGGACGACGCATCCACTGACCGGCCAACAGTTTCAATCATAAAACCAATTCTATTGGGTGTCTCTCGATCGCTGGATGTTTTTGAGCTAATGTTCCTGATTTATGATTACTTAATTTCGGAACGCGGTTTTTTGAGCGAAACGCCTGAAAGTTATCTTCGCATCACTCCAAAAGGCTGGGCGCATATTGATTCCAAACGCCAAGCCAACCCCAACAGCCAGATTGGCTTCATCGCCATGTGGTTCAACGAGTCGGTAAATGGTGCGAGGATGGCGATAGAAAAGGGTATTATGGCTGCTGGATACAAACCATTTCGAGTGGACCAGAAAGAGCATAACAACAAAATTGATGATGAAATAATTGCCGGAATTCGAGGCAGCAAGTTTTTGGTTGCCGACCTGACCGACCATCGTGGCGGGGTTTATTATGAAGCCGGTTTTGCCCAGGGGCTAGGTTTGGAAGTAGTTTGGTTGTGCCGGAAAAGTGACATGGAAAAAATGCATTTCGACATCCGGCAATACAACTGCATTCCTTGGGAAGATGACAAACTGCCCGAATTAACCAGGGCTTTACAAAAGCGGATTGAAGCATCAAGGATTGGCCACGGCCCATTGAGCGAGGCGGCGGCAACGTAAACCGGGCAGAGTCAGCCGTCCCTGCGGGACTCTGGCCATTCCCAACGCCCCCCGGTGTTGAAACGCCGGGCTATTTTCGGATGGTCCCTCCGGGACAACGGGTTTTGTTAGTCGCTCCGCGACGGATAAATCGCGATCGTCCGGAGGGACGATTGAAGGTGATGGGGATTCACAACTGCCATGCGTTCCGGCAATTAAAGTCGCCGCGTGTTATTTTTTCGCCGCTTTTCGGAGGATATCCCGCTCTTTCTCCGTCAGGCTGTACCGGTCGCTGGAAGATATTTTTTCCAGAATGGCAGCCACTTCCCGGGCGGTGGCTTTGACCGGCGGGTCATTCGTGAGGTCATTTCCGCCCGGGACAAACCACTTCAAACCCCGCTGTGCGCGCCGCCCTGGCCTGGGCCTCATCGTGGGTCATCAGGCGGGTGACCTGCAATTCCTCCATCGCCGCGAGGTGCAAACGATCCAGGGTGCGACAATGCGTGTCGCCCGAATTCCGATGTTGTCGCAATGCCGTTGGAAACACGGTGGCGGGCAGGGTGCGAAACTCGAACGGGGCCTGGATCCGCAATCGAGCCAGTTCCGCTTCCAACCGGCGCCACTGGGAGCGCGTAAAACTGCCACCGGTCCAGGCCGCCTTGAGTTGCACCAGCGTCTCCATTTCCACCAGCACGGAAACGAGGACCCGGGTTTCCGCCGCCAACGCCGCCAGCACCTCCCGGCTCAGCGGCTCCGGGCGAAACAGCTTCAACAGACAACTGGTGTCAATGTAGATCACAGTGGACGGTCCGCCCGGTCGGCGGCGAGGGCGGCGTCCAGGCTGGGGAAAACCCGGTTGCCCAGGATTTTTTTAATCCGGGCGGCATGCGCCTTTGGATTCCAGCGCGGATGGCTGGCCGCCGGTTGGGAAATCCGCACCAGCCGGGCCACCGGCTGGGAATCCCGCGTGATGAGAATTTCATTTTCCACCTGCAAAGCCGCCTCGGCCTCCGGCCAGTGCTGGCGCAAATCACGAATGGTGATCGTTTTCACGGGTTAAGCATAACATGTTTCACGGTTGGGTCAACCCAACCCGGCTCACGTTCGTTCAGCGCGTGAATCAGCCTCGGCGATGACACGTTTTTCTGATGCTTGAAATTTGGAATTTCCCCGTCCCTTATCCCCCCAGCGAATTGGGGTCGGCCACGTCGCCCTTGTTGAACTCCACGTATTCCTCAGTCAAATCGGCCGCGTACATCACCGCGTCGCCGCTGCCGAGGTTCAGGTTGATGTGCAACACGAATTCCTTGGGGGCCGCCGCCGCGCACAATTCCTGGAACGTTGCCCTGGTCGGCTGGCCGCGCTTGAGACTCCAGAGGATTTTTTTGCCGTCTTCGGTGCCGTATCCGATGTCCACTTTGTCTTCCACGATTCTTGCGGCGGAATAGCCCAGTGCGTCAATGATGCGGCCCCAGTTCGGGTCGCCGCCGTGCCAGCTTGTTTTGACCAGCGGGCTGTTGGCCACGGTCCGCGCCGCCTGGTCCGCTTCTTTCACGGACCGGGCGCCGGTCACCCGCACGGTGACGATGCGATGCACGCCTTCGCCGTCGCGCACGATTTTTTTGGCGAGTTCGAGCGTGACGTGATTTAGCGCGGCTTGAAAGGTCTTCAGGTCCGTCCCTTGCAACGGACGGTTGCCGGCCAGGCCGTTGGCGAGCACCAGCACTGTGTCATTCGTGCTCATGTCGCCATCCACGGTAATGCGGTTGAAGCTTTGTGCGACGGCCTCCTGCAGGGCGGTCCGCAGCGTTGTGGCATCCACGGCGGCATCGGTGGTGATAAAGCCGAGCATGGTGGCGTGCAAACCGCCGTTGGGGAGGGCCGCCGGACGCGCGCCGGTGGCGGACATGCCGGGCTGGATCATCCCGGCCCCCTTGCACATGCCGCCGATGCGGACAGTTTTGCCGCCGAGCTTGAATTCAATGGCGATTTGCTTGGGGCGGGTGTCGCTGGTCATGATCGCCTCGATGGCCTGATCCGCGTGGGCGGGGGTCGCGCCGAGTTCGACGGCGGCGGCGATGATCCCCGCGCGGACATTATCCATGGGCATGGTCACGCCGATGCGGCCGGTGGAGCCGACCAGCACGGAGCCGCGCGGCAGGTCCAGGGTGACTTCGGTGAACAGGACCATGTCTTCGGCATCCTTCAATCCCTGGCGGCCGGTGCAGGCGTTGGCGTTGCCGGAGTTGACCACGACCGCGCGGGCCACGCCTTTTTTTACGCGGGCGACACAGACTTTGACGGGCGCGGCGCAGATTTGATTGGTGGTGAACATGCCGGCCACGGTGGCGTTCGTTTCGGAGACGATCAGGGCGAGGTCGCGCTTCGGGCCTTTGTCGGAGCCTTTGCCGGTGCCGAGGCGTTTGATGTCGCAAAACACGCCGCCGGCTTGAAAGCCGCGGGGAGCCACGACGGCCCCGGGAATTTCTTGGAACACTTTTTTCATGATGCTTTAATCAATAACCGCGTTGCGAACAGTGGGGAAGCGGGCGGGATTTTTCAAACAAATTCAGTTGGGTCCGCCGGGATTAAGAAAAATCCGGGGTTGGGGTCCGGGATTTTATTTTTAAAATTGTCCTTTTCTGTGTCGTTCCGTGTTTTTCCGTTCTGAGCCTGATTTTGCCCCCAGTCTGCCGGGGCCGACCGCCTGTGGCTTTCGCCGGGGCGTTCCGCAATCATGGGCAATCCCATGTTGCGAAGACAGGGCAGCACAGGAGATGGGACATTGCAAGTCCCACGTGAAAATATTTTTTGGGCGGGGCGGCAGTGGGAAGCGGCTGGCGGTCAACGGGTTGCAAGCAAAACGGGCGTGGCGCTGCGGCGAAAAATTTAAAATCCAACCGGCAGAATTCAAGAAACCTTCAAATTCCAAGCCCCAAGGCCGGTGGGGTGACTTGGATGGCCGAGGGCCTGCTCGCAAAAGCGGCAGAGGGCTGCCGCAGTACAGAACGCTGCGCGCGGTTCGGGGGCCTCTTCGCAGTGGAATGATGGCTGTTATCGGCGGCCTGAGCAGATTGTTGAGATGAGGCCGCGCCGTTGGCGCTCGCGGAGACGGCAGGACACCACTGCTCCGGGCGACGAATTCATTGGACATGCGGGGGCGGGGGCTTTGAAATTGGGGCATGCCGGACGATCCGATCATTGATTTGCAGAGTGACGATTATTTCATGGGGGAAGCGCTGCGCCAGGCGGCGCGGGCTTACGAGGCGGAGGAGGTGCCGGTGGGGGCGGTGATTGTGCGGGCGGGACGGATCATCGCGCGGGCCTGGAATCAGGTGGAATTGCTGAAGGATGCCACGGCCCATGCGGAAATGCTGGCGCTCACCCAGGCGGAGGAGGCGGTGGGGGACTGGCGGCTGACGGATTGCACGCTGTATGTGACGAAGGAGCCGTGCCCGATGTGCGCCGGGGCGGCGGTTCACACGCGGCTGGCCCGGGTGGTGTTCGGGGCGGGCGATCCCAAGGGGGGGGCGGCCGGCGGCGCGCTGAATTTGTTGCAGTTTCCCAGCCTGAACCATCGGTGTGAAATCACCGGTCTGGTGCGGGAGGCGGAATGCCGGCAGATGCTGCGGGCGTTTTTTGCCGCGCAACGCCGGAATAACAAGCCGGCGGAGTGACGTTTCCGGTCTTGGTTTTTCATGTTCCCGCGGCGCGGTTTAGCTTAACTTGACGCGCATGCTGACGGAAAAACCCTGGCGGGCGGAAGTGGTGATCCAGTTTATTGGATTGCAACTGGCCTGTCTGTGTCTCGGCGGGCTGGTGACGGGGCTGCTGGAGAAACTGTGGGTGGCGGCGTTCAAGGTGCGGGACGGGCTGGGGGTGGTGGTGCTGGGCACGC
>CAZUBG010000219.1:0-9000 GCA_964618545.1 uncultured Bifidobacteriaceae bacterium
TGGCCCCGGAAGTGATTTGAAGTTATGTCAAAGTTTCATGTAAAAAAAGGTGACGAAGTGGTGGTCCTCGCCGGCAAGGAAAAAGGCAAGCGGGGGAAAATCATCACCGTGCTGTCGCGCAAAGACCGCGTGATTGTGGAGGGCGTGCAGATGATCAAGCGCCACACAAAGAAAAGCCAGCAGCATCCGCAGGGTGCGATTGTGGAGCGCGAAGGCTCCATTCACGTCTCGAACGTGATGACCGTCGTGAAATTTGATGCGCGCGCCGCCAAGCGGACGCCCGCCCCGGCTACAACCTGAGATTTGAATATGGGTCACGGCCAATTCCGTGACAAACAAAAATGAAAGCCAGACTTTACGAAAAATACAAAAACGAGGTGATGCCGGCCCTGAAGGCCAAGCACAACTACTCGAATGTCCACCAGATTCCCAAATTTGTGAAAATCGTGGTGAACATGGGGGTCAGTGCCTCGCTGGAAAAAGGTGCGATTGAGGACGCGGCCAAGGATTTGACGCAGATCACGGGGCGCAAGCCGGCGACGAGCAAGTCGCGGCACAGCATCGCCAACTTCAAGTTGCGCGAAGGCCAGGTAATCGGGTGCCGCGTGACGCTGCGCCGGGATGAGATGTACGAATTTTTTGACCGGCTGGTTGCGGCGGCGCTGCCCCGGATCCGCGATTTTCGCGGGCTTTCGCCCCGCAAGTTTGATGGTCGCGGCAACTACACCTTCGGGGTGTCGGACCAGACGATTTTTCCGGAAATTGAACTGGAGAAAATCAAGCGTCAGCAGGGCATGGACATCACGATTGTGACGACCGCGCGCAAAGACACGGAAGCGCTGGATTTGTTGAAACTGATGGGTTTCCCGTTCGCTGAGAAATAATTTTTTTTATGGCCAAGAAATCATGGATTGAGCGCAACAAGCGCAAGTCGGAGACGGTGAAGAAGTACGCCGCGATCCGCGCTGAATTGAAGGCGAAACGGGATTATGCCGGTCTGGCCAAGCTGCCGCGTGACGCCAGCCCAACCCGGTTGGTCAATCGTTGCTCCATGAGCGGTCGCCGCCGCGGGTATCTGCGCAAGTTCGGTTGTTCGCGCATGACGTTTCGCGAGTCGGCCTTGAACGGTTTGATCCCGGGTGTAACCAAAGCGAGCTGGTAATAATTATGAGCGATCCGATTTCTGATTTGTTGACCCGCATTCGCAACGCCAGCCGAGCGTTGTTGCCGGCGGTTGAATTGCCGCACTCCCGGATCAAGGAGGGCGTCGCCCGCATTTTAAAAAGTGAAGGGTATGTGACCGAGGTGACAGTGGATGGCAAGGCGGTTAAGAAACTGAAGATTCAACTCAAGTATCAGGGCAAAAAGGCCGTGATCGAGGGTTTGAAGCGCGTCAGCAAGCCTGGTTTGCGCAAATATGTCGGATCCACGGAGATCCCACGGGTGTTGGGCGGAATGGGTGTCTCCATCCTGTCCACCTCCGAAGGCGTGATGACTGGCACACAGGCCAAGAAGAAAAACCTGGGCGGAGAATTGCTCTGCTACATCTGGTAATTATTTTATGTCGCGAATTGGAAAACAGCCGATTGCCATTCCCCCGAAGGTCAAAGTCGAGGTGAAGGGGCAGAAGATCCTGGTGGAGGGGCCGAAAGGCAAACTCAACTGGGAATTGCCGAAGCGCACGAGCTTGAAAGTGCAGGACGGAAAAATTTTGGTCGCCCGTGATGGTGACGATGCGCAGGCGAAGGCGTTGCATGGTCTGAGCCGTGCTCTGGTGAACAACATGGTCAAGGGTGTGACCGAGGGATTTGTCAAAAAGCTGGAGATCCAGGGCGTCGGCTTCAAGGCCGCCGTGCAGGGCAAGGTGGTGAACCTGTCCCTGGGCTATTCGCATCCGCTGAATTATGCCATCCCGGAGCAGGTCAAAGTGACCGTGGAGGAAAACACCAAACTGACGATTGAGGGTCCGGACAAGCGCGTGGTCGGGCAGGTGGCCTCGGAAATCCGCGGATATTATCCGCCGGAACCGTATAAAGGAAAGGGCGTTCGTTATGCCGGCGAGCACGTGGTGCGCAAGGAAGGCAAGACGGTCCAATAACCAAAGATTTTAAGCCCCGGCCAAATCCGTGGCTCAACCAAATGAGAACTGAAAAAAAACAACGTCTGGCGCAGTTGCGCCGATGGCGCATCCGCAAGAAAATTCATGGATCAGTGCTGCGTCCCCGCATGGCGGTCTGCTTTGCGAACAAAAACATTCACGTCCAGTTTATTGATGACGATGCGCGCGTGACGCTGGCCTCGGCCTCCACGCTGGGCAAGAACACGCCGGACCGCGACAAGCTGGCGGCGAACGTGGCCAGTGCCAAAGTCATTGGCACCCTGGCGGCCAGGACCGCGCTGGACAAGGGGATCAAACAGGTCGTTTTTGACCGTGGTGGCACCCTGTATCATGGAAAAATCAAGGCTCTGGCCGAGGCGGCCCGTGAGGCCGGATTGCAATTTTAACCTGAACCAAGAAGAATACTGTGGCTGATATTAAAAAAACTGGTGGTGAAGACCAGCGTGGTCCCCGCGGGCGCGGTGGTCGTCGCGGCAAACCGGGCGGTGAAGGGTCGGACGGCGGGTTTGGCGGCGGGCCTTCCGAAGAATTGATGGAGAAGGTTGTCTTCATCAATCGTTCATCCAAGGTCGTCAAAGGCGGCCGGCGGTTCAATTTCAGCGCCCTCGTGGTCGTGGGTGACAAGCGCGGCCGGGTGGGCTATGCCCTGGGCAAGGCCAGCGAAGTGGCGGATGCCATTCGTCGTGGCGGTGAGCTGGCGCGCAACCAGATGGTGCCCGTCTCGCTTAAGGATGCCACAATTCCCCATGAGGTGTTTTCCGCTTACGGCGGTGCCAAAATCCTCCTGCGTCCCGCTTCGCCGGGCACCGGATTGATTGCCGGCAAGACGGTTCGCGCCGTGTTGGAATCGGCCGGGGTGAAGGATGTTCTGACCAAGTCCCTTGGTTCCAGCAATGCCGCCAATGTGGTGAAGGCGACACTGAAGGCGCTGTTGAGCCTGCGTTTGCGCGAGGCGATCTACAAAGGCCGTGGTCTAACGATCAGGAAAATTTCAACCCCTGTACTTCCGGTGGCCGCCGTTGAGGCTCCCGCTGTTATCTGATTTTTATGCGACTGCACAATCTTAAACCCCGTCCCGGAGCCAAGCACCGCACCAAACGGCTTGGCCAGGGTGAATCCAGCGGTCATGGCAAAACGAGCGGGCGCGGCGGCAAGGGCCAGTCGGCCCGGTCCGGCAGCTCTGTTCGCATTGGTTTCGAGGGCGGCCAGATGCCGCTCATCCGCCGCATTCCCAAGCGCGGATTCAACAACGCCCGGTTTACGGTGCGTTACAGCCCCGTGAACCTCGGGGTGCTGGAAAGCTTTGAAAATGGCGCCCGCGTTGATGAAACGGCGTTGCGCTCGCTGGGATTGGTCAATGGAAAGTCCGCCGGTGTTAAGATCCTTGGCACGGGTGCGCTGACCAAAAAACTCACGATTGTTGCCAATTCCTTTAGTGCCTCCGCTAAGACCAAAATCGAGGCGCTCGGCGGCATTTGTGAAATGGTGGCGGCCAAGCCTGCCGCCCCTGCTCCGTCGGTCGAACCGGCCAAGGGCTGAAATGATTTGATTCATGTTCCGCAACATCGCCATAACATTCGTTAACTGCTTCAAAATTCCGGAGCTTAATTCCAGGATTTGGTTCACGGTGAAGATTTTGGCGGTTTGCCGGCTCATTACTTACATCCGGATTCCCGGTTTGTCCGGCGAGGCACTGTCCAATTTTTACAACAGTCAGCATGGTGGCGGTGGCGGTTTGATGGGGATGTACAATCTGTTTGCCGGGGGCGCGCAGGAGCGCGGGGCGATTGGCACTCTGGGCATCATGCCTTACATCAGCGCCACGATCATCATCCAGTTGTTGACCGCCGTCTGGCCCAAGTTGAGCAAACTGGCCCGCGAAGAGGGGGGTCGGACCAAAATTATTCAATACAGCCGTTATCTGACGGTTGGAATTTGCTTGATCCAAGGGGCGGTGTTCGCCCTTGGCTTTGAAAATCCGGAGAAAATTTACGGCGCGAGCATGGGGCGGCTGATTTTGTTCAGCGATGATCATATCTGGTGGTTTTTGATCCAAGCGGTCCTGCTTATGACGACGGCGTCCATGCTGCTCATGTGGCTTGGGGAACAAATTACGGAGCGGGGCATTGGCAACGGCGTTTCGCTCATCATTACCATCGGCATTGTGGCACGCTTGCCCCAAATGGTGACAGGACTGGGGGATATGTTCTTCCCGGCGGGCGGCATTGAGTCCAATTACCATATTATGGGAACGGGTCTGCTGTTGGTCATCCTGCTGGGGGCGGTGATTGCCGGCGTAATCGCCATCACCCAGGCGCAGCGCAAAATTCCGGTGCAGTATGCCAAGCGCGTGGTGGGGCGCAAGATGTATGCGGGCGGCACTTCGTTCATGCCCTTGAAAGTCAATTATGCCGGCGTGATGCCCATTATTTTCGCCCAGTCCATCCTGATGTTCCCCCAGAAAATATTCCTGATCCTGGGGGACCGTTTTCACATTCCGTTTTTTGGTGATATTGCCCGGGCTCTGAATGAAGGGGCTTTTTTGTACCTGTCGCTGTATTCGCTGATGATCCTGTTCTTCTCCTATTTTTGGGTGGCTACGCAGTTTAATGAGTTGCAGATCGCCGACGATTTGAAGAAGAACGGAGGGTACATTCCCGGGGTGCGTCCGGGGCAGGGGACCAGTGACTATCTGCACAAAGCCATGAGCCGGATCACGCTCGCTGGCGCGGTGTTTCTGACGATCATCGCCACCATTCCGATCATCATGAACAAGGAACTGGGGATACCCTATGCGGTGGGCACGTTTTTTGGCGGGACGAGCATTTTGATTGCGGTGGGTGTGCTGCTCGACACCATGCGGCAGATGGAATCACATTTAATGATGCGTCATTACGACGGCTTCCTGAAAAAAGGCCGGATTCGCGGACGCTTCTAACCCCGGTTGTGGGTAAGATTATTCTTAAAACGGAGTCGGATTTGGTGTCAATGCGTCCGGCGTGTGCTTTGGCCGGCAAAGTCTTGAATGAGGTCGCGGCCTTTATCAAGCCCGGGTTGACGACTCGCCAGATTGACGATTTTGCGGCGGAAGTGATTAAGTCGCACGGGGCCAAGAGCGCCTTTTTAGGTTACCGCAAGTATCCGTGCCAGACTTGCATCTCGGTGAACGAAGTGGTGGTTCACGGCTTGGCCAGTGAACGGCAGGTCAAGTTTGGCGACATCGTCAGTTTGGATGTGGGTGTCTTTTATCGCGGTTTTGTGGGTGATACGGCCAAAACGGTGGCGGTGGGCGGATGTGGTGTGCTGGCGCAGCGTTTAATGGATGTCACCGAACGCGCCCTGTATGAAGGGATTGGGGCGGCGCGGCCGGGTAACCGGGTCATGGACATTTCGCGGGCGGTCCAGGATTACGTCGAGAGCAATGATTTTAGTGTGGTGCGGGAGTTTGTCGGCCACGGGGTTGGCAGGACGATGCACGAAGAGCCGCAGGTGCCGAATTTTGTTGAGCGAACCAGCACCCAAAAGCTGCGGCCGGGGATGACGATCGCGATCGAACCCATGGTCAATGCGGGTTTGGCCGGCGTAAAAATATTAAAAGACGGCTGGACAGTGGTGACCCAAGATGGTTCACTATCAGCCCATTTTGAACATACGGTGTTGATCACCGAGGGCCAGCCGGAGATTTTGACATGCCCGGAGAACAAGTCTTTTGTGTAAGGGCGACGGTGATCGAGGCCATGCCAAACGGCACTTATCGTGCCGAGCTAAAAAACGGGCACCGTTTGACGGCCTTTGTGGCGGGCCGGTTGGGTGGAAAACAGGCCGGTTTAAATGTCGGCGACACGGTAAATTTGCAATTGACGCCCTATGACCTCTCGATGGGGCGGATATTGCTGGAAAAATAAAACGATTTAGAAAATGAAAGTTCGCGCGTCAGTCAAGAAAATGTGTGAGCACTGCAAAGTGGTGCGCCGTCGTGGCGTCATCCGCGTGATTTGCACCAACAAACGTCACAAACAACGGCAAGGTTAACCTATGGCACGCATCATCGGTGTGGAAGTTCCGCCCAACAAGCGCATAGATATCGCGCTGCGCTACATTTACGGCATTGGTCCGACCAATGCCATCGAGATTCTCGAACGCGCCAACATTGACCGCTCCGTTCGCGCCAAGGATTTGACGGAACAGCAGCTTTCCCAGATCGTGCATGCCATCCAGGAGGGCAAGTATGTGATCGAGGGCGATCTGCGCCGGGAAATCGGCATGAATCTCAAGCGTTTGCAGGGCATCAAATGCTATCGGGGCATCCGCCATCTCCGCGGACTGCCGGTGCGCGGTCAGCGCACGCAGACGAACGCCCGCACGCGCAAAGGTCCGCGCCGCACCGTGGGCGTGCAACGCAATCCCAACGCCAAGACCGGCATTCACTGATTTTTGACTTTCTATTATGTCTGAAGAAATAAAGAAAAAAGCGGCTCCCAAGAAGGAAGCCAAACCGGCGGCGGAAGCCGCGCCCAAGGCGGCGGGCGCCGCTGCGGCTCCGGCCGGGGCCCCTGCGGTGACGGCGGTGGCGGATCCCGCCAAACCGACGGAAATGGCCATTGTGGCCGCTCCCACTGCAGCCGAGCTTTTGGGTGAGGACGCCAATGCCAAGAAGATTGTCAAGGCCAAGCACGCGAAAAACGTGGTGGTCGGTGTGGCGAACATTCTGGCCACTTTCAACAACACCCAGGTTACCATCACCGACATGCAGGGCAACCTGATTGGTTGGTCCAGCGCCGGTCGCGTGGGGTTCAAGGGTTCGCGCAAGAGCACTGCTTACGCGGCGCAACAGGTGGCGCAGGATGCCGCCCGCCAGGCCATGGCCCATGGCATGAAGGAAGTCGAAATCCGCGTGAAGGGTCCGGGATCAGGCCGTGAGTCCGCCATTCGCGCCCTCCAGGCCATCGGTTTGGAGATCAGCACGATCAAGGACGTGACCCCGGTTCCGCACAATGGCTGCCGCCCGCGCAAAAAACGCCGCGTCTAATTAATTTCAGGTTTGATTTTGCATATTTAATTTATGGCTCGTTATACAGGTCCTCGTGTTCGTATCAGCCGCCGCTTTGGGCTGCCGATCTTCGGCCCCTCCAAGTATTTGGAACGCCGCAACTATGGTCCCGGCGTCCATGGTCCGAAATCCCGCCGCAAGCACACCGATTATGGTCTCGGCCTGATCGAGAAGCAGAAGCTCCGCTATTTTTATGGCCTGATGGAACGCCAGTTCCGCGGGGTCTATGAAAAAGCCCTGCGCCGCCGTGGTGTCACCGGCGAACAGATGCTCCAGATTTTGGAGACCCGTTTGGACAACGTGGTTTACCACCTCGGCTTTGCGAATACGCGTGCGGCCGCCCGGCAGATGGTCTGCCACGGTCATGTCACGGTCAACGGTCGCAAGGTGGGCATTCCCTCCTACGCGCTGCGCGTGAATGACGTGGTGCAGATCAAGAACAACAATGTTTCCCGCCAGTTGGCCGGAAAGAATTTGGAAGTCGCCACCAGCCGCGCCGTGCCGGACTGGCTGTCTTTGGGCAAGGATGAATTCAAGGGCGTGGTGATGCGCATTCCCACCCGCGACGAGATTCAGCCCATTGCCAATGAGCAGGCGGTCGTTGAATTTTATTCCCGTTAAACCACAATCCGTTCCGCGCGTGCGGAACCAAACAATTATATGGGCGCTCCCGGCACTTGGGAATGAATGCCGGCCGTCAGTTAACAATTGTTGAAAGAGAAAATATGGCTGTTAAACTTGGACGATTTGAAATGCCGAAGCGGTTGCAGAAGGAAGAGGCAACCGCCACGCCCACCTACGCAAAATTCATTGCCGACCCGTTTGAAACCGGCTACGGCCACACCGTGGGCAACTCTCTCCGCCGCGTGCTGCTTTCCTCGCTGGAAGGCGCGGCCATCACCTCCCTGAAGGTGGATGGCGCCATGCACGAATTCACCACCATTGAAGGTGTGGTTGAGGACATGACCGACATTGTTTTGAATTTGAAGAAGGTCAAATTCAAAGCGCATTCCCGTGATGAGCAGACCCTGCTCCTTTCCGCCAATAAAGAGGGGGCCATCACCGCCGGGGACATTCAGACGAATCAAAACGTCGAACTGGTCAATCCCGAACAGCTCATTTGCACGCTCGACAAGAAGAAAAAATTTGAGATGGAGCTCACCGTCCGCGTTGGTCGTGGTTACTGCCAGAACGATGAAAACAAGAAAATCGGCCAGCCGATTGGCGTGGTGGCGATTGATTCCCTGTTTTCCCCCGTCACCCGCGTGCGTTACGCCGTGGAAGCCGCCCGCGTGGGCAACCGGACCGATTACGACCGTCTGATCCTCGAAATCTGGACTGATGGCCGGATCACGCCGGACGATGCTTTGACGCAGTCTTCCGCCATTTTGGCGCACCATCTGGATGTGTTTGTCGGCTACGACAAGAACGCGATTGAATTTGAAGAGGCAGCCGACAAGCAGGACGAAGAGAAGTCCAAGATGAAGAAGCTGCTCAACATGAGCGTCAACGAAATTGAATTGAGCGTCCGGGCGGCCAACTGCCTGAACAACGCCAATATCACCACCGTCGGCCAACTGGCCATGAAGAGCGAGCAGGAAATGCTCAAGTACCGTAACTTTGGCAAGAAGTCGCTCAACGAAATCAAAGATAAACTGACGGCCTTGGGGCTTTCGCTCGGCATGAATTTTGAGCCGGGTCTGCTGGAAGCGCCCAAGGAAGAACCCAAAGCGGAGTAATTTTGTTATGCGACATTTGAAGCGAACGGCCAAACTCGGCCGCACATCGGAACATCGCAATGCGATGCTGGCCAACATGGTTTGCAGCCTGA
>CAZUBG010000220.1:0-8898 GCA_964618545.1 uncultured Bifidobacteriaceae bacterium
CTCGCCCCGGAACTCGGCCGGGTGAAGGCGGACATCAGTCAAACCGAGCAGGTGCTCATGAACCTGGCCCTCATTGCGCGCGAAGCCATGCCCCAGGGCGGCAAGCTGACCATTGAAACCGCCGCAGTCAGTTTGGGCGAGGCGTACTGCCGCACCCACGCGGGGGTGAATCCCGGACGTTACATTTTGCTGGCGGTGAGCGACACCGGGATTGGCATGGATGAATCCGCCATCGCTCAACTCTTTGAGCCCTTCTCCCCCGCCGGGCAGGAAGGCCACGGGCCCGGGCTGGGACTGGCCATGATTTCCGGCTTCGTCAAACAGTGCGACGGCCATGTCTCCGTGTTGAGTGAACCCGGACAGGGTTCCACCTTTAAAATCTTTCTTCCCGAAATCGAAGCCGGGCCGGTCCCGGACACCCAGGGTCCGCTCGCCGGCTGGGAAACGATCCTGTTGGCCGAGGATGAGGACGGCGTGCGCTCGCTGACCCGGCAGGTGCTTCAGAGTCACGGATATACGGTCTTGGACGCCGGGCGGTGCGAGGCCGCGCTCGAACTCGCGAAAAACCATCCCGGCAGCATTCATCTGCTCGTCTCCGACATCGTCATGCCCGGCATGAGCGGACAGCAGTTGGCCGGGGAGCTGGCGGCGCTGCATCCCGGGGTCAGGACGCTGTTCATCTCCGGTTACGCTGAAGACACGGTGCTGCGTTATGGGGTGCTCGCTCCCGGAACGGCCATTCTCAAAAAGCCCTTCACGGGCGATGCGCTGCCCGCACGGGTCCGCCAGGTGCTGGATCAATGACCGGCCAGCGTCTGCCTGACCCGCTGGGGCAGGGCCTCCAACGAAAAGGGCTTCTGCAGAAACGCCGTTTCGGAAGAGCGGATGCCGTCCAGCATCACCGCATCATCCGTATAACCCGACATGAACAACACCTTCAGGCCGGGCTTTAACACGGCCATCTGATTGGCGAGCTGCCGGCCATCCATGACCGGCATGATGATGTCGGAAACCAGCAGATGAATCGGGCCGGGATGGGATTCGGCCAGCCGCAGGGCCTCCCGGCCGTTGGCCGCCGCCAGCACCCGGTAGCGATGCAGGGTCAGGATGTGTTCCGCCAGTTTTCGCAGGTCCTCTTCATCCTCCACCAACAAAATGGTCTCGCCCCCGCCCGGCAGCGCCCGGCCCGTCACCCCTGACTCCACCGCCGCCCGGACCTCGGCCCGGGGGAGATAAATGTTAAACGTGCTGCCCAAGCCCGGCTCACTGTTCACGGTAAGATGGCCGCCACTTTGTTTGATGAAGCCAAAAACCATGGCCAGGCCAAGCCCGGTGCCGATGCCCACGCCCTTGGTGGTGAAAAAGGGTTCAAAAATCTGCGCCAGCGTGGCTTGGTCCATGCCGGTGCCGGTGTCGGTGACCGCCAGCAGGACATAATCCCCGGGTTTCACCTCCGGATGCGCCTGGCTGTTGGCTTCATTGAATTTCACATTGGCCGTCTCGACCGTCAGTTGGCCGCCGCGGGGCATGGCGTCGCGCGCGTTGATCGCCAGATTCAGCAGGGACTGCTCCAACTGGGCGGCATCCACCAGCACCCGGCCCAAGTCCGGCCCCGGCCTCAGGACCAGTTCAACATGCCCCCCCAGCACCCGCCGCAGCATGCTCTCACAATCCTTGAGCAGGATGTTCAGGTTGAGCTGTTCCGGGGCGAGAATTTGTTTGCGGCTGTAGGCCAGCAGTTGCCGCGTGAGGACCGTGGCGCGTTCGCCGGCCTTTTTGATCTCCCCCAGAAAGTCATGCATGGGATGACCCTCCGGGGCGTCATTCAACAATAACTCCGAGTACCCCGAGATGATCGTCAACAGATTGTTGAAATCGTGCGCCACCCCGCCCGCCAGCCGGCCGACGGACTCCATCCGTTGCGCCACCCGGAACTGGGTTTCCAAAGATTTCCGTTCGGTGTCGTCCGTTAAGATTTGCAGCAGGTGGGGCCGGCCGTTTTTTTCGAACCGGCTGAACCGGCTGGCCAGCCACAACTCGCGGCCATAGGTCGTGACATGATGAAACTCGGCCGACGTCGCGGTTCCTGTGGCGAGCACATGGTCGGCCATGCGCCGCATGCCGGAATTCCCCCAGGATTTAAGCTGCCGGAAATTCTGCGACACCAGCACGGGGATGGGAACGCCGGTGATGGCCGCCGCCGCCTCGTTGGCCTGTACGCATTGACCAGACTCGTCGAACACCAAAATCCCACACGAGGCCGCGGCGACGATGAGTTCATCAAACGCCGGCTCCCGGGCGGGGGTTTCCCCGCCGGTTGGCGTTTCATTGGTTGAAGACACCGTCATAATTGACCTCGACCGAATCCAAGGATGATACACGTCGCCGAAAATTTTGTCGCTTCTTTTTTTTGCCCGTTGTCCCGCAGGCGGGGCGGGGGGCAAAACCCGGCCAGGCGCGGCGGTTGGGAAAAATCAATCGTTCCTTCGCGTGTTTCAGGGAGTTTTTCCGTCTGGCGGACCGGGCTTGAACCGCCGGTGTGTGCTGAAAAGAAAAGCGGCGACTCGCCAGAGATCCGGGGCAAGCCGGGCGCAGTTCCCGTCCGGCCGCCCCCGGGGGGCGGCGCCGGGCGCTGACAAAGACAGCATCATCTTCATGCCCGTCAGCTTGCCACCGGGGGTTGGACATCCGCAGGGTGTCCCTCAAAATAGTTAAAAAACTTTAACCGGGGTCAAACGCCTGCCCGCCAAAGGGTTGCCAGGAAAACCGGCGTTCTTCGCCGTTTTCGGTGGAATGACTGGCTGGGTCCTCCGGGTCCGTGATTTTTCCAGCCCGGAGGGCTGGCCGACAATCGTCCGGCCATTCATTGCCGGGTGTGGAATCCACCCGCCACAAGTCCCAACGGGACGGCTGCAACCACCCGGGAGAATTGACGAACCAATCACCAACGGCGCGCGTCCGCAGCCGTGGCAACGACGGGTCGTCGGCGGTGTCGCCGGCCTGTCCGCCATAACTCCAGCGACGGCGGGTTGGCAACCGGCCGGGCCGCCAAATCAACTGCGGACCATGGCCTTCCACCGAAAACAGCAAAGAACCAAAACCGGCCCGGCCGGGTGAAAACAATTGCCAAGGCGGGGATTTTTTGACCACCGAGGCACAGAGGGCACAGAGAAAGGCGGGGCGGGAAACGACGGGGGATTTTTAACCACGAAATATGCGAACCACGCGAACGAAGACGGGGATTTTCCACGGATTTCACGGATGGGCACGGATGGAAAACACAAAAGCGGGTGGCGGCTTTTTTAACTACCGAGGCGCAGAGGTCCCAGAGCAAGAGAACACGGAGCAAGCGGTTCATCCGTGTCAACCCTCGAAAACTGGCCTGTTTCAAGCCTGGCGGTTGCAAAGGCAAACCCTCCGGAGCGGCGGTCTGTGATCGGCTTAAGCCGTTGTTGCCCGGAAAACCACTTAAAAAACACTGGTCTTTCGCCAAAACAAGGCGGATACTCGGAAAAATTGGACTTCAGAAGGATTGGTATATGAAGCAAAATGATCAAGACCGGGTGACCGCCGGAAAAACTTCCGACGGCGCAAGCAAAGGATCAAACTCAGACCGGGCAAATACGATCTGGGCGTTTGACCTCGGCAAAGGTTCCATCGGCGAAGCGGTGAGACAGGACGACCGTTTTTTGCACAAGGCTTCGCTGCTCATTCCGGGGGATTTCGCCGAAACAAAAACGGCTGCCGTGCGAAGACGCATGTGGCGTACAAGGCTGGCTCACAAGGCACGCGAGCACTGGCTGGACGAAGTGATGAAAAAGGCGGGGCTTGAGCCGTTGTCTGGCCGCCGGGTTGGCAAAGTGGAGGAAAACGGGAAAACAAAATGGAGGCAGACGGCCAAGGGTGACTACCGGCTGGAACGCGAATTTCCACCCGGCGAATGGGGCAAGGACAAAGAGGGGAAACCCAAGCGAAGAGTTTATCCAGACGGCAAGGCCAGGGACGGCGCTCCCGCCCAAACCCAAAAAGATTTCACCACCTGCTATAACTCGGCTTTGCTGCGCATCAAGCTGCTGCGCGGCGAACCACTTGAGCCGTGGCAAATCTACAAGGCCCTGCATTCGGCGGTCCAAAAGCGGGGTTACGGAACCGTCCCCTGGGCTGCCCGGGAACTCAAACGCACCGGCAGGACCGGCCAGGAGAGTGAACAAGAAATGGCAAAAAAAGACCCGGAATACAAAGCCGCCGTTGAAGCCTGGGCCAAATTCAAAAAGGAATTCCCCGACCCCCGCTTTCATTTCCCGTGCTATTATGATGCTGCCAGGATGGGGTTGTGGCAGCCGGACAGGTTTCAAGAGCGAATTAATTGCCGGGCGCAAAGCACGCGCAAGGTGCGGTTTGACCGGGCCGATGTCGAAAACGAAATCGCCGCCCTCGCACGGCAAGCCGCCCAACAACGGCCGCAAATTCAAACAGCCTTTGAAGCCATTAAAGCCCATGACTGGAGGCAGCGCGACCGGCATTTTCCGGTGGCTGCGAAGGATTTTGGTGAGTTTCTGGTTCACGGTCCGGCGGGAGCCCCCCCCAGGGAAGCGAACGAAGATTTTGGCCGGTATTTGTCCTTCCGAAAAGAGCATGACATTCGCCCGGGCAGCGCCGATGACTGGATGGGCGCAACCGCGCAAAAGGTGCCGCGCTTCGACAACCGCATCATCAATGACTGCGCGTTGCTGGATGGGCTGCAAGTCTGCAATGTTGGCATCAAATATGATTCCAAAAACAAACGTCCGTATCCCGATTCGCTGCTGGCCTCGGAAGTCACCTGCCTGATGAAGCTAAAAAACACCCTCGTCCGCCAGGCGAACGGACAGCGCAAACTCACTGCGGAAGAAATCAGAACCATCTTCAACAAGCTTACGACAGACGCTCTAACGGTCGCCCCCGACTCAAAGGATTGGGCTGACAAAGTTGCAGAACGGTATGCATTGACGAAGACCGCCTGGGGAAGCAAGAAGGGCATCAAAGATCTGGGACTTCGCCCGCTGGTCGGACACGAGATCATCAAAGCCCCCAAAGCCGAAGGCCGCAGCCGCTTTAGCCGGCCCGCGCTCAGGCTGATCCGGGCTTTGATTCTGAGCGGCCAGCGGCCGGGAGAATTTCGCCGCCGCTTGCTGGCCCGCGAGCAGTCGCTGCTTGACGAAATCGGCATGGACGTGCGTGACGCCGCGCCAACCCGGGAGACGGACGGCGTTAAAAATTTCATCAAGCAATCGCGGCCATGGATTCTCGTCAAGCATTTGAAATTTCTGGAAGATCTCGAACGTGCCAACGACACTTGGGAAGACCTTCATATCCCCGAACAACGGCTCGATGCTTTGGCAGCGCGGCATACGGACGATGCCGGAGCCTTGGACAAACAGGCCGCCATTCGCGAATTGATTGGCAGCATTAATGATCCGGTGGTTCGCCACCGCCTTGGAGTTTTCACTCAACGACTGGAGGCGCTCCACCAGGCGCATGGTGTCCCTGCAAGCATCGTTCTGGAGTTTGTCCGAGAGGACTTCATGGGCGAACAGGCCAGGCGCGATCTTCAGAAATTTCAGAGCGACCGTGAGAAATCCCGGAAAGAAGCCAAAGAAAAAGCCGCCGAACTCGGTGCGGGGGAAAAGTCAGCCTCGCTGAAATACGAGCTTTGCAAGGCCCAGGGGGGCATCTGCCTCTATTGCGGCCAGGCTCTGGCCATGACTGAACTGGCTGATTATGAAATCGAACACATCGTCCCGCGTTCAAAAGGGGGGCCAGACGCGATGGTAAATTACGTTCTGGCGCACAAAGAATGCAACGACCAAAAGGATGAGCAAACCCCCTTCCAATGGAAGCACGGCAAGGAAGGCTGGAATGGCTATGAAACCATTGTCAAGCAGCGTGCGGTTGCGCTCCGAAATAAAAAGGTGCAGCTCCTGTTGCGTGAGGACGCGCCAGAATTGGTGCAACGATACACCGCCTTGGCCGAAACCGCGTGGATTTCAAAACTTGCCCAGACGATTATTTCCATCCATTTCGGGTGGCAAAACGGCATTGATTGTCTCGCAAAAAATCCCGTTAAGCGTGTGCTGGTCATCTCGGGCGGTTTGACCGCTCGCATTCGCCGCAAGTACCGGCTCAACAGCCTGCTCAATCCACCACCGCCGGGAACTTCGGACCTCAACGAATGGGAAGCCAACGCCGAGAAAAACCGGGACGATGACCGGCATCACGCACTGGACGCAATGGTCATCAGTTTTCTGCCTGCCTGGGCGCGGGATGCTCACAAAGAACGGTTTTTCCGTTTCCCCGAACCCATCCACAAAAACGCAAAGGCGTTTTTTGAGAAGGAGATTAATCAGGTCATGCCGCATACAATTGCCTACGAAAAAGCCGGGCTTGCAGAAACTATTTACGGTGCGCGGGCGGACAAGTCCGGGATGGTGATTGTCCAACGAGTTGCCTTGCGCGATCTGGCAATGAAGCCAATTACCCCAGGCAAAATGAAATTTGACTTGGATTATCTTCGCAAGCAAATCAAAGCCATTCGTGACGACACCATCGCAACTGTGGTGGCAGATTTCGCGGAAACAGAACCCGATGAGACCGGCTGGGTGGATTTTTGCGCAAGATTTCAACTCCCGCAACACGATGGCTCAACCGGGGCTCGCGTTTTTAACGTCAGCGTTAAGGTGGGGGCTCCCACTGAATACAGGGAAATGTCAAAGGACGGCACGGGCGCCTGGCGTAAAGGCTTGGGCAGCCACAAAGGGCAAATCATCTTTTGGGACAAAAACGGCGTCCTTGGCGTACGACCCGTTTTTGCCCATGGATCGGTGGCCAAGGAACGCCAATTTGTGGCGGATATTGGCGGCAAGGCGAAGTTTTATGGCTTTTTTCAATCGGATTGTGCGGTTCGGACAACCAGGGAGATTCCAGCGGAGGGCTACAAACTTGTTGTTCGAAACGAAGCCAAGCAGAAGCGGCGCATTTCCGCAGATAAGCCGTTGCCACCCTGTGAACTCACCCTGCGCACGATCATCACAAAAGATTTCATTGCGGAGCTGACTTTGGCTGACAACCAGCGAGTCGTGGCTTCGTTGGATGTTTGGGTTGGTGCCGGCCTGACCAGAATCACATAGCCCCTCTGTTTATGAGCCACCATCTTCTCCATGTTTTCAAGCATGGCTGCGTGTTGTCCAAAGAACGGGGATTTTTGGTTTGTCGCGGTGAGGACCAGAGCGAAAATCGCATCCCGCACGAGGACGTCCGGGCAGTCATCATCGCCGCGCGCGGCGTCACGCTCACATCCAGTTTTGTCTCCGCCGTGCTGGAATCGGACGGGATCATCCTGCATTGCAACGAAAGTTATCAACCCTGCGGTGTCACGGCCCCCTTGCAGCGCATCACCGATCCGCGTGCCTATCTGCACCAGGCCGGGCGACCCGCCCGGTTGAACCAGCGCCTGTGGCAGCATCTCATCCGGGGCAAAACGGTGAATCAGTTGCAGGTCCTCAAAAAAAGGCGTTTAAATTCCCCGCATTTGGAATACGCCATTCGACAGGATGTTTTTGATGAAGGCAACTGCGCCCGTCGTTATTGGCAGCTTTATTTCCCCTCCATCGGCTGGGTGTCCTCCTCGCGTGATCGCAGGCAGGACAACGCGCCGAACCAAATGCTGAATTACGGTTATGCGGTGCTGGCTGCGCTGTGTCATCGCGGGTTGCTGGTTCATGGCTTGTCGCCCCTGCTCGGGGTCAAGCACACGCCGCGCTTTCACGCCGATCCGCTGGTTTATGACATGATGGAGCCGTACCGGCCGGCGGTGGATTTGATGATGGCCGAATTCATGGTGGGAGAGGACGTGAGCCTGAGGGCTTGGTGCAAAAAGGTGGGGACGGAACTCCGGGAACAGCGGGTGGAGCATGACCGTTATTCCCTGAAACTGATGGACGCAATTGACGCCTCCGCCGCGTCGCTGGCCCGCAGTTACGCCGAGCGGTCCTCCGAGTTGTTTTGGGTGCCGCAATTATCGTGAGCCGGATTGAGAAAAAAAGTGCGTTCCGTATGGGCTGGATTCTGACCATGTTTGATTTGCCCGTCATGACCGACAAGGAGCGGAAGGCGGCCACCAAATTTCGAACCGATTTGCTCGACAACGGTTACTTGATGATCCAGTTTTCGGTTTATGCCCGCCCCTGCATCAGTTACGAACAGATGGACACCCATATTGACCGGATCAAAAAATTCATTCCGGCGGCGGGAAATGTGCGGCTCATGTTCATGACGGATGAGCAATGGAAAAAAAGCTACACCGTGATCGGTGAAAATTACAAAAATGACAACCGGGCCAAAAACCCGGATATCCCCCAACAGGTGGAATTTTGGGAATAAAAACGGCGTTGAAACGTGCGAGGCAGTGGTTTCAACGCCGAATAATCAGTTAAGACTTCACCCCCCGGAAAAGTCTGGTTAAATACTACCAGATCAACAACTTCTGTCAAACCTATTGTAACCGACTTCTCCGGGGGGTGAAGTCAAAACATTGTCTAATGGGTGGGACGGCTACTTGCAATTGTAACCGACTTCTCCGGGGGGTGAAGTCAAAACTGCTTAGTTGTTCTCGCCTCTTCATCAAACATTGTAACCGACTTCTCCGGGGGGTGAAGTCAAAACGCCCGGGGCAACGGCGACACCGGCCGCGTCATTGTAACCGACTTCTCCGGGGGGTGAAGTCAAAACACCTGCTTAATCTTCGCCGACACGGCAACGATTGTAACCGACTTCTCCGGGGGGTGAAGTCAAAACGGTGACGTGAGCGGCCTGCGCGGTGACGTGATTGTAACCGACTTCTCCGGGGGGTGAAGTCAAAAC
>CAZUBG010000221.1:0-8858 GCA_964618545.1 uncultured Bifidobacteriaceae bacterium
TACTGGACCGACGGCGATAATTCCGTCGGCGACAATGACCAGATCATCAACAAGAGCCTCTATTCCGGGGTGTTCCGGGTGGACGTGGACTGCCGGGGCGGCTCCATCAGCCATGCCCCCCCGCGCCAGCCCCTGAACGGCGTCACGGCGCACTATTTCATCCCCAATGACAACCCCTTTGTCGGCCAGTCCAATGTGCTGGAGGAGTTCTTTTGCCTGGGCCTGCGCAGTCCCCACCGGATGACTTACGACGCCGCGACCGGCCGGATTTTCATCGGGGATGTCGGGGAAAGTTCCCGCGAGGAAATTGACGTCATCGAACCCGGCGAATCCGCCCTGAACTTTCAGTGGAACCGCTGCGAAGGCAACCTGGGGAAAATGGAGGAACCCTACATCGGCATCAGTCGCGGGCCGGTGCTGGATTATCCGCACAGCGACGGGCGGGCCATCATCGGCGGCTATGTGTATCGCGGCCGGCAATTCGCCGCCGATCTGGGCGGCAAATACATCTTTGGCGACAACGTGATGCGGACCATTTGGGCGCTGGACGAAACCACCACGCCCAAAACCAAGCTTGTGCTGTGCGTCATGCCCAAGGGCGAAGGCCCCAATGCCGGGACCGATTACACCGGGCTTTCCTCCTTTGGCACGGATGCCGAAGGGGAACTTTATTTCTGCCAGATGAGCAGCATTGGCGGTCGCATTTTCCGGCTGGCGCGCGGCGGCCCGCCCCCGCCGCGCCAGACCCTCCCCAAGCTGCTTTCCCAAACCGGGGCGTTTGACGATCTGGCCGGCTTCAAACCGGCGGCCGGACTCATTCCTTATGGCGTCAACTCCCCGCTCTGGTCCGATGGCGCGGTCAAAATGCGCTGGGTGGCGCTGGCCACCAATGCCGCCATCGGTTTTACCCCGGCGGGCCACTGGTCGTTCCCGGCCGGCACCGTGTTCATGAAACATTTCAGCCTGCCCGTGGATGACACGAACCCCCAAGGGTTGCGCCGGTTGGAAACCCGGTTGCTCGTGCGCGACACCAGCGGCGCGGTGTACGGGGCCAGCTACAAATGGCGGGCCGACAACAGCGACGCCGAGCTCGTCAACGCCGGAATCACCGAGGACATTACGATCCACACCGCCAGCGGCACCCGGGTGCAAAAATGGTTTTTTCCCGGACGCCAGGATTGCCTGACCTGTCACACCCCCATTTCCGGCGGCGTGCTGGGCGTCAATGCGCGCCAGCTCAACGGGGATTTCACCTATTCCCAAACCGGCGTGACCGACAATCAGCTTCGCGTCTGGAATCACCTGGGACTGTTCGACCAGACCCTGGATGAGAAAAGAATTCCGATCATTCCCAAACTGGTGCCCGTGACCAGCCCCACCGCCACCCTGAACACCCGGGTGCGTTCCTATCTGGATGCCAATTGCTCCCAATGCCACCAACCCGGCGGCGCGGGCGCCTTTTTCGACGCCCGCTTTGACACGCCGCTGGACCGGCAAAACCTCATCAACGGCCCCGTGCAGAATCCGCTCGGAATCGCCGGGGCCAAAATCATCGTGCCGGGCAACCCCGACAAATCAATTTTGTTCCACCGGATCGGACTGGTGGGGGACAACCAGATGCCACCCATTGCCAAAAACGTGGTGGACGCCCGGGCCGTGGAGATCATTGCCAAATGGATCAAATCCATCCCCGTGGTGACGGCGACCCTGCCCAAGACCTGGTCGAACGCGGACATTGGCGACGTGGGCATTCCCGGCGAAGCCAGTTACCTGCGGGGACAATTTAACCTGATCGCCACCGGCAGCGACATCTGGGATGTCGCCGACTCCTTCCACTACGCCAGCAAACCCTGGACCGGCGACGGCCAGCTTATCGCCCGCGTGGTGTCACTGCAATACACCGACCCCTGGGCCAAGGCCGGCATCATGTTCCGCGAAAGCAACGCCCCCGGGGCCAAATACGCCTTCGTGGGCTTCACCGGCCAGGGCGGTTCCGTGCTGCAATCGCGCGCCGTGACCGACAACGGCCCCGCCAGCGCCGACGGCCCGCCCGTCAAAATGCCGCACTGGCTCAAGCTGGTCCGCACCGGGGACATCTTCAAAGCTTTTACCTGCGTGGACGGTCAGACTTGGGAGCCCGTGGGCACCGTGACCATCCCGATGAAAAAAACCATCTCCGCCGGCCTGGCGCTGGCCTCGCATAACAACTCCGTGGCAAATTCCACGCTCTTCGACAATGTGACCGTGACCACAGCCATCCCCGCCGGGATCCGGGCCGGGCAGTAACGGCACCCATTGAAATCGCCGACAACTCAGCCTCCGGTTAATAAACAGGCCAAGCCCACCTAACCGCCGGTTTTGGATTCCATGGTTATCACCCGGTCACCAGCCGCCATTCGGCTTCCAAGTTCCGCCGTTGAATCCATTCCAGCATCGAAGCACGGTCCAGGTGTTCGCCGGACACAGCCAGCATGGCGCGAATGTCGCGCAGATGTTTTTCCGCGCGTCCTTCGTGATAGTATTCCAGTTTGCGGACGATGACATATTCCGGTGCCGCGAACAGAATCGTTTCGCCCTCGAATTCAACCGCGCGTTTGCCGCGAAACGCCCACGCATTCAATTCATCGCGGCCGGTGGGGTACAGGTCCGCTTTGAAGCCGGTGGCATGGTGGATCAGATTGAAATGGCCGCGCTGCTCGCGAGCTGTTTCCGCGAGCATGGCTTCCTTTGGTGGCAAATAAAAATCGGTGGCGGGGAACACTTCGATCAGCCGTTGAATGTCCCGGGCGTTGAGAAAGACGACGAAGTCCACATCGTGGGTGAGACGCGGTTCGCCATAGAAAATGGCGGCCACACTGCCGCTCACCAAGTAGCGGATGCCCGCCTGATTCAGTGGGCGCACAAACAACAGAAACAATTCAGGTTCGGGCATGGCTGAAGATCCGGCACACTTCGTCATTTAACCGTTGTTCAGGCCAGTTGGGATGCTGATGGCGCAAGCCAGCCGCCTTCATTTTGCGGGCAGACCAGTACAGCCGTTCGGCCAACTGAAGCCGCCGAACGCCGGTCATGGCCCGCAACGCGGTGATCTGTTCGGGGCTGGTTTGCTCGTCCGGCAGCATGTCTCCAGCATGCTCCAAAAATCGGGGGTTTGCAAGCGTCGGCCTTGTGGATTCAAGCCAAATTGGACAAAACACGATAAACTTCTTGGTCAAAGCCCGGGGAAATTTTATAGTGCGGCATGGTTCATGTTGGCATTGGCTATGACGTTCATCAACTGGTCGCCGGTCGCAAGCTCGTTTTGGGCGGGGTGGAAATCCCGCATCCCAAGGGCTTGGACGGGCATTCGGATGCCGACGCGCTGATGCACGCCCTCTGCGACGCGCTGCTGGGCGCGATGGGCGAACCGGACATCGGGCATTTTTTCCCGAACACCGACCCGCGCTGGAGGGGCGTTCCCAGTAAAATATTCCTCGAGGAAGCGGCCCGGCGGATGGCCGCCCGCCACGGCCGGATCGTCAATGTGGACGCCACGGTCATCGCCCAGGCACCGAAGATTTATCCGCACATCGCGGAAATGAAAAAACGCATCGCAACGGCCCTGGGCGTGGCGGAAAAACAGGTGGGAATCAAGGCCACGACGAATGAATGGATGGGGTTCATCGGGCGCGAAGAAGGGATTGCCGCCATGGCGGTGGCCAGCGTGGATTTGCCGGAATCACTTTAAAATAAATGGCCAAAGCCGAAATCAGTTGGAAACGGGTGGCGGAAGACGGAACAAAACTGCAGGTTTATGTTCAGCACGTCAGCCGCGAATGGCGTTTTTTTCACCGGGCCAAACGGTTTGACTCCTGGCAGCCGGTGCCCGAGCCGCCGCTGGAGGACTGGCTCGAATTGCTGGACGCCGTGCAGCGCTTGATTACGCGGCAGCGCTACCAACCGGCGGACGAGGAGCATTTGCGACGACGCATCCGCGAGCATTTTCCCGAAGCCGGGGTGTGACTGGTTTTTGGATTCGACAACGACCGCGATTTGTTTACAAATGGCTCATGTACAAATCCTTGTTTTCCGCCCTGTCCCTGCTCCTGCTGGTTTTCCTCTTGGACGGCTGCTACACCCCTTGTAAAACCGGTGCCCGGCCCCCCGTGACCGCCTTCCAAAATCTCCCCGCCGACGCCGATCCCCGGGCGGTGGGCGAAAAAATCGCGCAAAATTTCCTGGCGCGGCCCCATGCCGTCAACAAGAGGGTCGGCTTCATCATCTACCCGGAGGTCTGCACCGCCTATGGCGGCCTGCGTTTTGCGGACACGATTGGCGATGCGGCCCTGAAGGAAAAGCTGGTGCGGCGCTACGATGATATCTTCCCGACGGAAGGGAACCCGTTGATCCCCCGGGATTTTTTTGTGGATTCGCACGTATTCGGCGTGGTGCCATTGGAAATCTATCTGGTGAACGGCGGACAGAAATATCTCGACCTCGGCGTGGGCATTGCCGACAAACAATGGGAAAACCCCAGGCCGGATGGTCTGACCCGCGAGACCCGTTACTGGATTGACGACATGTTCATGATCAGCGCCCTCCAGATTCAGGCCTGCCGCGCCACCAAGAATCCCAAATATGCCGATCGCGCGGCCAACGAAATGGCGGCGTATCTGGATAAATTGCAAAAGCCGAACGGCTTGTTTTTTCACGGACCGGAAATTCCGTTTTATTGGGGGCGCGGCAACGGCTGGTTTGCGGTGGGCATGGCGGAGGTCTTGAGTTCGCTGCCGCCGGATCACCCCCAATACGCCCGGATCATGGCCGGCTACCAGAAAATGATGGCCGGGCTGAAAGCGCACCAATCCCCCTCGGGCCTCTGGCGACAGTTGATTGACGATGATCAATCCTGGTTGGAGACCTCCAGCACGGGCATGTTCACCTATGCCATGATCGTGGGCGTCAAGCACGGCTGGCTGGACGAGGCGGAATATGGCGACTGCGCACGGCGCGGCTGGATCGGCTTGTGCCGCTATATTAACCCGGACGGCAACGTCCGCGAAATCTGCGTGGGCACCAACCAGAGCAAGGACCGCCAGTTTTATCTGGACCGGCCGCGTTCGGTGGGCGATCTGCACGGGCAGGCGCCCGTCCTGTGGTGCGCTTGGGCGCTGCTGGCAAAGTGATTTTCCCTGACAATCCACCCGGTTGATTCTACCTTGGGGGCGTGGTTAAAATGCCTTTGATTTTGGTGTCACCGTGCGTCGAAAAGTGCGGGGTGGAATTCAATGATTTGTCCGCCAGCCTTTCGATCAAGTACGAAAGCTCGGTGCTGCAAGCCGGCGGCATCCCGGTGATTCTGCCCCTGACAACCGACCGGGCGGTGCTCGCCGAAGTGCTCCGCCGGGTGGACGGGGTGTTGCTCACCGGCGGGGATGACATCAACCCTGATCTCTATGAATCCAAAGTGCCGCGCGCGTTGCGCAAAACGGTGGAAGAAACGCCCGATCACGGCGCACGCGACCTGCGCGAGTTGGAGTTGCTGGATGAAATTTTCCGCCAGCACAAGCCCCTGCTGGCCATTTGCCGCGGCCACCAAATGCTGAACATCGCCCTGGGCGGCAAATTGATCATTGATATTGACCGGCAAGTGCCCGGGGCCATCAACCACCGGCGGATGGACAAAACCTGTGAATTCGTTCATCGCGTCCCAGTCGAAAAAGGATCGCTGCTGTCCCGGATCACCGGCGGCAAGACCCTGGGGATGAACAGCTCCCATCATCAGGCGGTGGCCGGCCCCGCTGAACCCTTGATGGCGGTGGCCCGCACCGGCGACGGCGTGATTGAGGCCATGGAATTAAAGCCGGAAGCCGCCGGACTGCTGCCGTTTCTGTTGAGCGTCCAATTTCATCCCGAACGCCTGGCGGATCGTTATGCGGAACACCGCGCCATTTTCAAGGCGTTTGTCCGGGCCTGCCGGGTGGCGCGTCCAGCCAAAACCGGCTGACGTTCACATGATCAAGGGGTGGCGGACGTTTCATGATCACTCACCGAAGCTGAATCACCCGCCCGTTTGCCGCAGGAGTGGCGCCCGGCCCAACAGGCCGGATTCGATCAGCGGCGTGCCGGCCGTGAGCTTGCGCTGGCTGGTCTGCGTCAGACGCTGATCCAAAGGAAGGGCGGCGGCGCCAATAATCCGATTGGGCCAAAAAATTCGCCATGTCCGCTTTCAAAGTGTCACGCCCGAAATTCAAGGCATCGGTCATCCCCCCATTGGGGAGCGGTGATCCGATAAAAACATTTGAACAAAAGACGGGGGCAACAGTCTATACTTATGCTGACCATGAAGTCTTGGACCGGCGGCGACGGCAATCCGGCGAAAGATTCTTCAACATCAACGGGACGGCGTCGCCGTTCGTCCCGAGTGTCTTTGCCCGGCGGTCACTGACCGCCGGGCTTTCTTTTTTCCGACGACTCAGTGGCCAAGCAGCCTAATTATTCACTCGCTGAACCGGCCGGGTGTATTTGTCAAAAACGGTGATCACCGGGAGGGCGTTTCCCTCGCCGTCGAAAAATCCGCGGGAACTCAAGCCCCCGGCGACGGCCGGCTCCCACCAAAACACGCCGCAGCCCCGTCCGTCGGGCACTTCCATGACCACGCGGGTGAGTTCGTCCAGAAACTCGCGCTGGCCCTCGGGGGTTTCCGGGAAGGGTTCGGCCCGGTCGGCGGTTTCGCGGTTGGGTTTCCAATAATATGCGGTCTCCACCACCATCACATCCTTGTTGTATTCGTGCGCGGCAAAGGCCAGGGTTTCACGCAGATCAGTGAGGGGGCCCTGCCACCAAGGGTAATAGGAAAACCCCATGACATCGTAGGGAATTTCATAGGTGTTCAACTTGTCAAAGAACCATTTGGTTCTCTCGCGGCTGCCGCCCTGATCAATGTGAATCATGATTCTGGGACGCTTTCCGTTGCCCCGGCCGGCATCCACACCGTTGACTCCCGCGTAAAGATACCGGGCGAAATTATCCCAGTTGTCCGGCAACTTTCCATCGGGCCACAGCATGCCATGGGTGACTTCGTTGCCAATTTGCACCATGTCGGGCAGCACCCCGGCATCACGGAAAGCAGCGATGGTCTCGCGGGTGTAGGCAAAGACCGCCTGCACGCGTTCTGGATGCGACAGTTTTTCCCACCGGGCGGGCGTCGGCTGTTTGGCGGGGTCGGCCCAGGAACTGGCGTAATGAAAATCAAGCAGGAGTTTGAAGCCGAGTTGTCTGGCCTCCTGCGCCAGAACAAGGGTGTAAGCCAGGTTGTTGGGCAAATGATCGGTGACCGGCTCGACAAAGATGCGCAACCGCACCCAGTTGTATCCGTGCCGGCGAAAAATTTGGAGGCCGGACGCGGCGTTGGTGCCGTCCTTGAAAACTTTGCCGCCGTCCTCCGCCTGCTTCAAAAAGGAGAGGTCGGCGCCAAAGGCAAAATCCGCGGCGCCGGCCGATGTGGCGAGGGCTGCCAGCAGCATCACCAGGGCCAAGGTTCGGAGGTGAAAGTTCATGGGCTGATTATTTCAGAAACCTGGCGGTTGACAACCCGGCTGAGCCAGGGCCAGCGCCCCGTGGTTTTTGCCCAACTGAGCGCATAACGCCTCGACGACCAGTTCATGATCCGCCCGCTGGGCCAGCCCGGAAACCGTGAGGGAACCGAGGATGCCCGCCTGGACGACGTGAATGGGGAAGGAACCGCCGTGCGTGGCATAGTCGGCGACCGGCAAACCGAACTTCTCGGGCAGGCTGGTTTGATTTTGCGCCAATTCCAGGCCCACCCGGTAGGAACTGCGATGGAAGCGGGCCACCACGTTGCTTTTGCGCCGCACCCATTCGGCGTGGTCGGGCGAGGTGCCGGGAAGCGCACTGTAGAACAAGGGCTGGCCAAACCGGCGAACGTCAATCACCACCGACAATTGACGCGCCAGCGCCAGTTCCCGCAGGCGCAGGCCGATTTGCCAGGCCATGGCTTCATTGAACAGCGGCCAGTGCAGTTCCCGCTCCTGAAGGGCGAGCACCGTCAGATCGTCGGTAACAGCCATATGATTTTAAAGTTCTCCGATGAACCAGTCCTCGACTTTTTTGCGGGCCCAGGGGTTTTTGCGCAAAAACGTGAGGCTGGATTTCACGGTGGGGTTGAACAGAAAACAACGAATGGGAATGCGCCGCCCCATTTCGCTCCAGCCATGACGCTGGACGAGTTGGTTGAGAATGTTCTCCAGCGTGATGCCGTGCAGGGGATCACGGGGATGAGATGTGGGTGCCGGCATGCAAAAAGGGTGCGCGATCTCGGGCTCGCCGGCAAGGGGGGAATTCATCCCTGAAAAGGCACCCTGGAGCGCAGATTTTTTCCGCATGTTATTTTCTGTTTTTTTGCTTTTTACCGTGAGGTGTTGTTTTGACCATCGGGGATGGCAGGCTTGACCGGGATTGGAAGGATGGTGCGGCGCTCGCCAGAGCCGCCGCCACGCCGAACAGCCAAACGGAGGCGGTGGCGATGGGGCATTCGCCGTTGTTGCGTCGGGCCGGACAGTACCGCCCGATGCGTCCGTCACCAATGCCAGTGACGGCTGGTTTTAAGCGGACGATCAGGTTCAAGGCGCGACGCCAAAATCACAGCCTCCTCCGCTTCACCACGGGGAGCCGGTGCTCCCGTCCTTTATGCATTTAGGGTCCGTCAAGAAATTAACTCTACAAGCTGACGCCGGAATTTTGGCGGCTGGCCGGGCACGAGCGAGGAGCATGGCCAAAGGGTTCTGTGACAAGCGAGCAACGCCGCCAGCCGACAAAAGGACCAGTCAGGTTGAAAAGGTTGTTTCTTGACGGACCCT
>CAZUBG010000222.1:0-777 GCA_964618545.1 uncultured Bifidobacteriaceae bacterium
CCCGGCCCCGGACGCGCCCCCGGCTGCGGATTCCCCCGCTGCACCCGCCGCCGCCCCCATCCAAATCGCCCCCGCGCTCCAGGCCTGTGCCAAAGCCGTGCCCGGCAAAGCGGCGGCCGCCTGGGCGCAGTGGGTCGCCACCATCGCCCAACTGGAAGCCGAAGACGTCCGCCGGACCCCGGCCAAAATGCTGCAACTCGTCCTGGACGCCGGCTACGAGGATTACCTCAAGGCGAACTTTGACAACTACACCAACCGCCTCGACGACTTGGAACAACTCTCCGTCTTCGCCCGCGACCTCGGGACCGTGGATGATTTCCTCACCCAACTGGCGCTGCTGACCAACGTGGAAGCCGAGGACGACAAGCGGGCCAGTCCCGACGAACAACGCGTCCGGCTCTCGACCATTCACCAGGCCAAGGGACTGGAATTTCGGATTGTGTTCGTCATCTCCCTGTGCGACGGCATGTTCCCCTCCACCCGCAGCATGGAAAACGACGCGGGCGAAGAAGAAGAGCGGCGGCTGTTTTATGTGGCCGTGACCCGGGCCAAAGACGAACTCTATTTGAGCTACCCGGAGATGCGCGGCGGTTTCGGCAACGACGGCTATACCGCGCAAATGCCATCACGCTTCCTCGGCGAAATCCCCAAAGACCTGCTCAACGTCTGGAAGCTCCGCTCGAATTACTATTGAGCGTCTGAACCCCTTGAACTCGTGGCATGTGGCGCTGACGACGCCACAACACCGTTGTCCCGGAGGGACCATCCGACCATAGC
>CAZUBG010000222.1:877-8737 GCA_964618545.1 uncultured Bifidobacteriaceae bacterium
TTGTAGCACCCAATCTCCAAAAAACATTCTCAAGCTCCGTCAGGAGCGACATCTTCCGCCATCAAAATCACTAATTCCAAGCCAACAATCAAGGGATCATCGAGATTGATCACGGGTGGCGCTGACGACGCCACAACACCGTTGTCCCGGAGGGACCATCCGACCATAGCCCGGCTGTTTCAACGCCGGGTCGCCTGCCACCCGGGAGAACAAGTCCCGCAGGGACCTCGGACCGTAGCCAGCTACGCAGTGGCTGGCAACAAGGTCTTTAACAAATCAACGCGTCCCGCAACGGACGCTGGAAAAGGCCTGCCCGCCCCAGCCCCGTCAGGGGCGATATATTTGTAGCACCCAATCTCCAAAAAACATTCTCAAGCTCCGTCAGGAGCGACATCTTTCGCCATAAAAACCACGACTAACTCCCCTACCTCCTACGCCTCTCTTCCACTGCACTCATTTGGAGGCTTGGAAAAATACCGAGATCATATCCGCCGTTCCCTGCTTGTCAACGGCCGGCTCTCCATACGCTCGGATGACCTCAGCGCGACTCGACCCAATCCCAATGCCCTCCTTGGTTCGCCCTGCGAAGGGTTGCGCAATGGTCACTCTATGGACGACATCTCCCTTGCCGGGAGCAACTTGAAGCCCCAAATGTGAATAGATCAAAACTGAATCAATGGTCTGGTTCGGCTGACCCAACCCCGCAATGACCTGCTGAATCGTCATGCCTGAATGCACGGAACCAATGGCAACTCCCGGCTCGATGACAACCGGTTCGTTCCGTTTGGAACAACCGCCAACCATAATGGCGGCCACCGCCAGGAACGCCATAAGTTTGCGATTTTTCATAAAGTATAATCCCCCGCCTGAGGCAGAAAGCCCGAGTTGGCGGTGTGCCGAGTCGTGGCGCACAGCGCGACAGCGGAATAGCAAGGAGCCCCGACGACTGGTGGGAGCAATGTTACGCATAATAACCCGAACCTCCCCCTTCTGGAAATCGGAACGCACGAAAAAAATAGCGCTTCCGCTCGAAGCAGTCCCGAAATCTTGCCGCGACGTGGGCATCGCAAAGCGACACGGTCTGCTTCCACTGTACGGGCTCGGAAGGAATGGAGTAATAATCACCTCTCGACTGCTGCTCCATCGCACGCTCGTCAAGATCAGCCAATGGCATCCATAGATGGTGCGGCTCCGAGGCACAATCCGCGCACTTGGGCGCGAGCGAAGATAAGGCGAGGCGGACGCGGTCTTGGGTCAATCCACGGTTGCCGACCTCGCCAAACGGAGCATAACAATAACCATCCGTCGTCAGTGGCTCAATAAACAGAATGCGCTTGCCTCGAATTGCCGTCGCCAAGCGGGCCATCAGACAACTCGTGCAAAGCCGGTCTGTGACGCTGCCATGCCGAAGCCCCGAATAAACGTTGTGCAAGCCGGGAGAAGCATTCTGACAAGAGGTGCATTGTTTGGGTTTGGAACGAAATATATCGAGGAAGCTCATGGGTTGGTGTGTGTTTGCGCTTAACGTAAAAATCCCGCGTTGGCGGGACACCGCCGACTCGCGGCGTACTCCGTCCCGCCCTGCGAGACGGAATGGACAGCGCCATCAGCGGTTGGCTCCCACGACTTATTAGACCTCGGCGTCATTCGGAACTCGAAACATACCACACTCGACGTCTGCTTCCCGGTGATCTATGAGCTTCTCCGGCGACAAATCAACATTGTAGATTAAATGCAACAAAGGCCGTGACAACTCATCCCAGCCAGCCTGCCGACCTAAACGGCGATCTACGGCATCGTGGCACTCGCCTTTGTGGACGTGCAAAACTTCAGAAGACTCTCCTTCTGGAATTGGATGTCCAACTGTCACTGCTGCCGCGAGACCAGCGTCAGTGATGCGCTTGCCGCAAGTGTCACAAAAAAGCGGCGGCGCATAACGACCGGGTCTGTGGTGAATGATTTTAATCATAGTTTTGTATTTTGGTGTGGTTTCGATGCCAAACGTAGAAATTGAACCGCGATAGCGGAACTGACAGCACCACCGGCGGTTGGCTCCCACGACTTTTTCGGCGCCGCGGTCATGTTTTCTTGCGTCTCTTTTTTTGCTTCGGTGAATTGCCTTTGACCAGCGCATCCTCAACCAGCTTGGCGGCGATGATGTTTTCAGATGGTATGCGCAAAACCGTCTCCTCAAAATACTCTCCATCTTTTGTGTGTCCGCGAACAATCAGCTCTAGCGGGTCGGAAGGTCTATCACCACGCTTGATTCCTTCGGAGCGAGCTTTGATGATGGCTGTAATCAGCTCGATAACACTCTTGGCGAAACTCAAACCTGCTGCGGTCACGGCCACATAAACAAGAATCTCTGGCCCGCTCTCATGCTCCTCAAAATGATGGCAAACATCTGACAAATCTGCCTTGGCTAAATAATCATCAATGAGATGATAAGCATTTGGAGAATGTTCACGGTGAAAACAACCTGACGAAATCCTGACCTTGATAGATACTGGCACGAGTCCGTCAGCTTTTGCGCTGCCGAATCGTTCCATTCGCTTCCGAAATTCCGCTTGCCAGTAATCATCCATAGGCGTGCGAACGACACTTAAAGTAGAAAGCAGAACCACCGCCGGCCTGCGACGTACGCTACGGCAGCGGAACCGCCAGTGCCATCCGGCGTTGGCTCCAGCGACTGGTTAGGTTTCATCTCTCGGACCAAACATGTGCGTGATGAGTGCATACAATGTCATAAAGGCTCCGACCGCTGCGCAGGCTATGCCGATGAACATCGGAATAAGGCTGACCAGCATCCGTGAAAAAGCCCCACCGATATCTGGAATAGTCCCCGGCGGCACTGGCTGCACCACACTCACCGCGTGAAATAAACCCGCAATCGCAAGAATCCAGCCGAGAACCGGGCCGAAAATCATGAATGCAATCCCGACAATCAAAATCTTTAAGATCTTCGGTTTCATAAATTGCGCGGTGACGTTTACCAAGGATTCCATCGCAACATGTGTTTAATCATCAATTCCGAAATGCTGCGATTGTATTTCAGACGTTTATGCTTGTCAAGCTTGGTCTACATGCTTTTTCGACATTGGGAATGGGTCATCCGGTTCACGGGGTTTCCATCGGTGGGCATTAATAATCCTGTGTGGTCACAACACGGATTTAATACACCTCCTCTCCCCGGCCCTCTCCTCCATTCCGAATGGAGGAGAGGGGGATTAACTTGTGGGCTGGTTACCCAGGGTTGCTCTCGCACAGCTCGTTTGCCCTGGGCTACTATCAGTTGCCCCTCCGGGGCTTTTATATTGTGCGCAGTGCGGCTGTTCTTCCCAACCGGTGGGCGGCGTGGGCAAAGGCTAAAATCAGCTTGCCTTCCCAACGCTTTTGCGAATTACTGCCGCCGTGACTGACATTGCCACCATGCCCGATCCCGCCCGCTTCCACGAGGCCCTCCGCCGCTTTGATGCCGAGAACGCGCGCGACCCGAACCACGAACTCCAGGACGGCGTCCCCCACCCCAAAGAGTTGCTCTACGCCCAGCGCCTGACCGATTGGGTGCTGCGCTTGTGTCCCGACGCGCCGGAGGAACTGCGGCTCGCGGCCCGCTGTCAGCACCTGTGCCGCTGGGAAAGCCCGCGCAGTTCCCAGCCCATGACCCGCGCCGGCTACCTGGTGTGGCGCGCCAACCTCAAAAAATTTCACGCCCAAAAAGCCGGGGAAATCCTCCGCGCCACCGGCTATCCCGAGGGCCTCATCCAAAAGGTCCAGGACTTGAACCTCAAGAAACATTTCCCGGAGGACCCCCACAGCCGGATCATCGAGGATGCCTTGTGCCTGGTCTTCCTGGAATTTCAATTCGCCGAACTGGCCGCCAAAACCGATGAGGCCAGGACCATCAACGCCCTGAAAAAATCCTGGCAAAAAATGTCCGAAGCCGGCCGGGCCGAGGCGCTCAAACTCAATTTCGGCCCCCGCGAACAAGCCCTGCTCGCCGCCGCCCTGAAAGCCTGATGCCGCCGTTTTGGCGGCGGAACCCGGCGGGCTCGTTACCTAGTAACGAAATGTGGCCCTCATTGAATGTTTTCCTTGACACGGCTTAAGTGATTCAACCCCAACGACTTGCCAGCGCAGTCAAGACAAATCAGTCCCCCATCGCGTTACTAGGTAACGAAAATGACCGGAAATTATTTTTCCCCGCCGTCTCCGGCCGGCACCTCCCGATGTCCTTGGCGGCTTTCAGACCGAAGGCCATTTTGGAGTGCGGCGACAGGTCGCCGCTTTTGGACGAGACGACACGTCGTCGAGTTCAAAAACGCCTGCTCGTCCGGCCTCCCCAACAACTTCGGGATGCACGACTCTGCACCCGCACTCGCCACCCGGGACTTAACCAACCAACGCGCCCTCTCGTCACCGCTTCCAGTCAAACTCCACCAGGACCGGCGCCCAGGAAACATGCTGCACCACCTGTTGGAAGTGCGGGTGGGAATCGGGTGACGGCAGGCGCGCCGTGTTGGTGATCCGAAACGCCACCCGGTCCGGCATCGCGCCCAGTTGCGCCAGCGGGATTTGGTAGCGGCGGTAATAATCGAACTGCGTCAGGATCAACGCCGCCGGCTTGAGGCTGAGCAACGCCACCGTATCCCCGTTCAGCTTGACGGACGGGTCGTCGGGCCGATTGGCATGGATCCAGTCTTCATGCAGGTACATCCGCCCGGGATGCTTCATGGCTTCATACAGATAAGCTGAGGACATCACCACGGTTGAACCCAAGGGCGCCCGGTCGAGCTCCGCCCGCACGAGTTGCCCGGCGGCGCCTTGATTGACGTCCAGCGAACACGCCACCCCCCAGGTGGCCATGCCCACCGCCCGCACGGACACGAGCAGCACCAACGCGGCGAGCACCGGCGACAGCCAGCGCTTCATCGCGGGTTCACGCCGCTGGACCAGCGTCAGAAAAGCGCCGACCAGCAGGGGCTGCCACTGCGCCAGAAACAGAATCCAGTTCGCGGTGAACAGAAACAATCCGCCCGCAACCCACCCCAGCGCGATCAACACCGTGGAGAAGACGAGGAGAACAGCCGGTGATTCCGTGGACCGGTCGGCGGGCGCAACGGTGAACAGGGGCTTAAACCATTTCGGCAGCAGGACGGCAATGAGCAGAATGGCGGGAATGTTGCGCACCAGCTTGATAAGATCGCCGACGGCAGGCCGTCGCAAGCCGGTGAACGACGGCGTCTGCCCGGCATGTTCCATGAACCCGGCCCACAAATCGGGCCGGCCATGCTTCACCAGCGCCACCAACGCCACCGGGGCCACCAGCATGAATCCCATCGGGACGACGGGAAAGTGATGTTTCCGCCCGGCTGCCCCCAGGGTCAGCAACCAAACCAGGCCAAAATAGATCACGCCGATTTCCGGGTTGATGCACAAGGTCAGCACCACGAGCAGGGCGGCCAGCCACGGCCAGCGGGACCGGCCCGGCGGTTGCACGGAACGGACCCAGGCATAAACCGCCAGCATCCCCAACAATTGCGCCAGACCATCCGGCCGGTCATCGAAGGTGATGCCCAGCAGGAACAACCCGGCCAGATTCACGGCCCGGGCGGGAGTCTGCAACCGCCGGAAAATGGCCAGCAGGGTCAGCGCATATAAACCAAACAGCACGAAATGAAACCACATGGCCGCGAGCACGGTCGGCCCAAACACGGACATCCAGAGGAATAAGACCGCTTGGTAAAGGGGCGGATAAATGCAGAACACCTGCGTCGCGGAAAACGGAAAGGGAATGAGGAGCGACGGATTGCAATAATGACCGTTGAGCAGGTAATTCACCACCGGACCATCGTAACCAAACGCGTCATTGGCCGGGATGGGTTGCGCGGTGACGAGGAGCAGTATAAACTTCCACGCGATGACCAGCAGGAAGGACGCGCCAAAACAATTCACCATCCGGCGGGGACACGTTGACGAAATCATTGGGTACAGAATTTAAACGAAGCACATGCCGCCGTCAGCAAATTTGAAAGCCGGGCCGGACCTGCCACTGTGCGTGGACCTGGATGGCACGCTCGTCAAAACGGATTTGATGTGGGAATACCTCGCCCGCTTGCTCCGGCGAAACCCCCTGATGATTTTTGCCGTGCTGTGGTGGTGGTCCCGGGGTCGCGCCCGGCTCAAGCAGCAACTCGCCCGCCGCGTCAAACTTGATCCCGCCACCCTGCCCTACCATCCTGAATTTCTCGTCTGGCTGCGCGGACAAAAAGCCGCCGGCCGCCGTTTGGTGCTGGCCACGGCATCCGATTTGCAAATGGCCCTCCCCGTGGCCGCGCATGTGGGGCTGTTCGACGAGGTCTTGGGCAGCGATGGCCGGACCAATCTTCGCAGTGGCAACAAGCTTAAACTGCTCACCGAAAAATTCGGCGTCCGGGGGTTCGATTATGCCGGTAATTCCAAAGCGGATTATGCGGTCTGGCGCGGTTCGCGCCGGGCGGTCGTGGTCAATGCCAGCCGGGCGGTGCTTCAAGAAGCTTCGCGCTGCACCGAACTGGGGCCGGTGTTTTGCGAACATTTTTCCTCGTTCACCATTGCCCAAAGCGTGGCCGGCGAATTATTGATTCACAGCGGTTATCTGGCGGCGGCGGGCGCCGGGCTGGTGCTCGCGGCGGCGTTTCCCAAGCCCGGCATTGCCGGCCTGGCCTGGGTTGCCCCGGCGCTCATCCTGCTGGCTGCGCGAGGCCGTCAAGGGGCGGAGGCCGCGCGAATCGGCTATGTGGCCGGACTGTTCTGCGCCCTCGGATCGTTTTCGTGGCTGCTGCTCATTCCGGTCACGGGTTTCCCGATTCTGGGTTGGTTGGCGCTCAGCGCTTATCTGGCGGTGTATCCCGCTCTCTGGGTCTGGCTGATGTCGTACGATGAATCACCCAAACTCGCCGATTCATGGGGACGGCGCACCCTCTGGGCGATCACCGGCGCGGCGGCGTGGGTGGCGTTGGAGATGCTCCGCGCCCGGCTCTTCAGCGGTCTGCCCTGGAATCTGCTCGGCGTGTCGCAATATGCCATGACACCCCTGGTGCAAATCGCCTCCGTTACCGGCGTCTACGGGGTTTCTTTCCTCATCGTCTGGGCTTCACTGTCCGGGTACTCCGCCGCCCGCCTGATTCTGACCCGGCCGGCCACGCGCTTCGCCTGGCAGGGGGAAATCATTCTGCCCCTGTTTGCGGTCGCCATCCTGTTTGCCGTGGGAATGTTTCAACTTCGTCCGGCCGAGGCCGCCCCCCAGGCCGTCAGGTTCACCACCAAACTGCCTTACCTGCGCGTGACCTTTGTCCAACCGAGCATTCCCCAGACCTTGATTTGGAATTCCACCGATGATGCCTCGATTTTTGAAAAGGTCATCAGCCTGTCCCGGCAGGGGCTCACCAATGAAACCGACCTGCTCATCTGGCCCGAGGCGGCGATGACCAAAATGGTGCGCTATGATGAAGCAACCTTCCACACGGTCACCGATCTCGCCCGGACCAATCATCTCTGGATGATCATTGGCAGCGACGACGCCGAACCGGCGCATGACGGCTCAACAAATTCCGACGACGCGGATTACTTCAACAGCAGCTTCCTGGTCAGCCCCAACGGCCAACTGGCCGGTGTTTATCACAAACGCAAACTGGTCGCGTTCGGCGAATACATTCCGCTCGCGCGCTGGCTGCCTTTCATCAAGTGGTTCACCCCCATCACCGGCGGCTTCACCCCCGGCAAACACGCCGTCCCCTTTGAACTATCAAACCTTCAAGTCAAGACCGCCACGCTGATTTGCTTCGAGGACATCTTCCCGGATTTCGTCCGCGAATATGC
>CAZUBG010000223.1:0-8602 GCA_964618545.1 uncultured Bifidobacteriaceae bacterium
AAGCTCGAGGCCCGCGTGCTGGTCAAAGCCGTCAAGTTGTACCTGGGCAAACGGCTGGATGTTTATTGGGGCGTGGTCAAGGAAGTATGACCGGCGGGCTTCCTCCAATCGGTTCCAACTGGACGTTTTTGAACGTTCGGACTATGTTCGCAGTCTGATTTCCGCAGTCGTCAGTCCGTCCCAAATATGAACAAACAACTCTGGTCCCTGCTCCTGGCCCTGGCCGCCACCCTGCCGGCTTCCGCCGCCGATCTGGCCGCCACCAATGCCCCCGCCGGAACGAACATGCCGGCGGCCAAGGCCGATCTGGCCGCCATCCCCGATGCCTCCCACCAGCCGGTCCTGATCACGAACACCGTGAGCATCGCCGGGGAGTCGGTGCAGTACACCGCCGAAACCGGCATGTTGCCACTGCTGAAACCGGATGGCTCCTTGCGCGCCTCGGTGTTTTACGTCGCCTACACCCGCACCGGGCAGACCAATGCCGCCACCCGCCCCCTGACCTTTTGTTTCAACGGCGGGCCGGGTTCCGCCTCCGTCTGGCTGCATCTCGGCGCGCTGGGGCCCCGCCGCGTGCGGATGAATCCCGACGGCACCCTGCCCAAACCCCCCTTCGGGCTGGTGGACAATGAATATTCCATTTTGAACGCCAGCGACCTGGTCTTTATTGACCCCGTCGCCACCGGTTTCAGCCGCGCGGCCAAGGATGAAAAACCCGAGCAGTTTTTTGGCGATGACAGCGACCTCGGCGCCGAGGGCGAATTCATCCGCCTCTGGACCACCCGGCATGAACGCTGGCTTTCCCCGAAGTATTTGTGCGGGGAGAGCTACGGCGTCTTCCGCGCCGCCGGCCTCGCCGACCGCTTGAATTCGGCCAGCGGAATGTATTTGAACGGATTGATCCTCGTCTCCGGCGTGCTGGATTTTGGCACCATCTGGGGCCAGACCGGCAATGATCTGCCGTATGCGCTCATCCTGCCGGCCTATGCGGCCTCGGCGGAGTTTCATCACAAATTACCGCCGGACTTGCAAACCAATCTTGCCGGCGCGCTCGCCGAAGCGCGGTCGTTTGCCCGGGGCGACTACCTGTCGGCCCTTGGACGCGGCGCGTCGCTGCCGGCGGCGGACCGCCAAAAAATCGTGGCCGAACTGGCCCGGCTCACCGGTTTGAAACCGCAGTTGATTGACGATCACAACCTCCGGATTGACGTGGATGTCTTCCGCAAGCAATTGTTGCACGACGAAGGACTGATCCTGGGCGTTTACGATGCGCGGATCACCGGCCGCGACGGCGATCCCGGGGCGTCCTCGCCGGGCTACGACCCTTCCGGCGCCGCCACCCGCGGGCCCTTTGCCGCGGCCATCAACAGCTATGTGCGCAGCGAGTTGAAGTTTGAGGATGACCTGCCCTATGAGCTGATTGCCGGGGTGCAGCCCTGGAATTACGGCGTGCAAAACAATTACGCCAACGCCAGCGACAAACTCGCCTCCGCCATGAGCCAGAACCAGTGGCTGCGCGTGCTGGTGCTCGGCGGCAAGCGCGACCTCGTCTGCCCGATTGACACCATGCATTTTGCGCTCGACCACATGACCCTCGACGCCGGCTACCGCACCAACATCACCTACGCCGAGTACGAGGCCGGCCACATGATGTACGTCAATCTGCCCGACCTGCAAAAAATGCAGCAGGATTTGGAAAAATTCCTGAAGCAATAATTCACGGCGCCACCACCTCAAAAAACTGCTGCGGTTCCGCCGGATCAACCTCATTCGTAAACTGCCCGTCGCCATTGGCGTCAAAGACATTGGTCCAGACGGGCGTCCAGTTGGCCGGCGGCACGGTCAGGTCACCGGAGCTCAGCACCCGCCAGGGCGAGTAGGGCGGCCCGCCCGTGATGCTCAGGCTGAAAGTGTTTCCGGAAGTGGTGAGGACTCCGATGCCCGGGGCCGCCGCCGCCCCCACCCGCAGCGTCCCGTCCATGGTGAGCGTGTTGGTGTTCCACGCCAGCCCGGACCCGGGGCTGGCGGGCGTCAGGCTGGCAAAGGCGCCCGTATAACTCCCGGCGTTGAACAATTTGAGACTGCTTCCCGCCACCAACGAGCCGCCGAGGTTCGTCAGCACGAGGGTTCCGCCGTAGTTCAACGCGCCCGTCACCGCCAATTGGTCATTGGCTGGCAGGGCCGGATTGATTTTCATCAGGGTCGTGCCGCCGCCTGACAGCGTCAACCCGGCGTTGAAGGTAAACGTGCTGATGGCGGACGGACCGGGGGCCAGGGTGCCGCCGGAGAGGATTGCCGGGCCGTTGATGACCCCGGCCCCGCCCAGGGTTCCGCCCGTGACCGTCACGGTGCCGGTGCCCAGCGAACCATTCACCAGCAGGCTTCCCCCGGAGACCGTGGTCGTTCCCGAGTACGCACTGGCGCCGGCCAGCACCTGCGTGCCGTTCCCCGCCATGCTCACGCTGATGGAGTTGGTGGCTGCGTTGTCGTCGTTGATTTCCCCGCTGAAGGTAGTGGTGGCGGCGGTGGGGTTTGAAAGGGCGAGGACAACCGGGGCGCCCCCACTGTTGGTCACCAGTCCGCCGCCGCCAAGATCCGACAGCGAGGCCACCGTCTGGGAAATGCCGGCCAGATCCAGCGTCGCCGGCGGGGCCAGACTCACCGGTGAGGCGGCCGGCAATTGCCCGGCCGTCGTGATGACCGGGTCCACCGGGGCATTGCCCATGAGGTTGCGGACTTCCGTCTGGCTCAACGCGCGGTTGAACACATACACCTCGTCAATCAGGCCGTTCAGTGCCACATCCTCATCGGTGGTGTCCGCCGAACCGCCGATCCATAACTGGCTGCCCGCCCCCGTGCCGGCCGCCCAACTGGAAGTGATGGCGTCCGCGTTGCCGTCCAGATACATCGTCTTGGTGCTGCCATTGCACGTCATCACCACAAAATGCCAGGTGTTGTTATTGATGGCCGTCGTGCCCTCCTCCCAACCCTGCGCGTAGCTGACCCCGCCGGCCTTGGTGCCATATCCGCCATCAGAACCTTCGTTCAAATAAAACATCATGTTCCCGCTCGCCCAACCGCCGGAGCCCTGGTAGGCATAAACCCCGCCCGCCGTCGAGGTCTTGACCCACATCCCAATCGTCCAGGCATTGGCCCCGGTCATGGCCACCACCGGATTGTTCACCAGCACATACGCGGCATTGGCCGCGCCCGAGGGGATGCTCAGGCAGTTGCCGTAGCGTCCGCTGCTGGAAATGCTGGCCGTGCCCGTGAGCTTGCCGTTCAGCGCGCTCCCGCCCGTGCCCTGATTCGTGACCACGCCGCCGCCCGCCTGGCTGAAGGTGAACCACAGCAGCGGTTGCAGCGTCGCGACGAGATTGCTGTTGTTGCTCTGGCCCAGGGCCACCGTGCCGGCGTTGATCATCGTCGAACCGGCGTAGGTGTTGATCCCGGAAAAAGTGATCGAGCCGGGGCCGTTCTGGGTCACCGACCCATTGCCGCTGATGGTGCCGGCAAACGTTGTGCTGGCGGTGTTGCTGAATGTCAGGTTGCTGACATTGGTGCCGCTCCCCAGCAGGACACTGCTGCCGCTCGCGCCCGCCAATGAGCCCAGGCTCTGGGAAAAACTGCTCATGTCAAACGTCGTGCCCGCCGCCAGCGTCAGGGCCGTGGCCGGCGGCAGCACCTGGCGGCTCCCCAGCGTGTTATACGTCATCAACGATTTCACCTCCGTCTGGCTCAGCGCCCGGCTGAACACATAGACCTCGTCAATCAAGCCGTTTAAACCGACGTCTTCATCGCCGGTGTCCGCCGCCCCGCCGATCCATAATTGACTGCCCACCCCCGTGCCGGCCGCCCAATTGTGGGCGATGGTTTCCGCGTTGCCATCCAGATACATCGTCTTCGTGGTGCCATTGCACGTCATCACCACGAAGTGCCACGCCCCGTTGTTGATGGCCGTCGTTCCCGTTTCCCAACCCTGGCCATAACTCACCCCGCCGGCCTTGGTGCCATACCCGCCGTCCGAACTTTCGTTCAAATAAAACACCATGTTGCCGCTCGCCCAGCTTCCGGAGCCCTGGTAAGCGTACACCCCGCCCGCCGTCGAGGTCTTGATCCACATCCCCAGCGTCCAGGAACCCGCCCCGGTCATCGCCACCACCGGATTATTGATGAGCACATAAGCCGCGTTGGCCGCCCCCGACGGAATGTTCAACGCATTGCCGAAGCGCCCGCCATTGGTGGAAATCGTGGCCGTGCCGGTGAGGACGCCGTTCATCGCGCTGCCGCCCGTGCCATCGTTGATGACGTTGGTGCCGCTGACGTTGTCGAACGACAGGTGCAGCACCGGATCGGGACTCACCTTCAGGGTGCCGCTGTTGACGGTGGTGGGTCCGGTGTAAGTGTTGTTGGTCGCGGTGAGGGTCAAAGTGCCGCTGCCGTTCTTGATCAACCCGCCCCCGCCGCCGCCGTTTAACAGCCCCTGGCTGACCGCAATCGCATGGCCGCCATCATCAATGATCGCATTCCCCGCCAGCACATTGGCCGAGTCAATCGCCATGAACGATCCATTGGTGACCGCCTCCAGGGTGCCCCCGTTGAAATTCAGGATGGCGCTCAAGCCCGGCGACGTCGAACGCGTGACCTGCGTGGCCTGCACCAGGCCGCCGTTCAAGTTCAGCGTTCCCTTGCCGGTCGAATCCTCCCCCAGCCAGATCGCGGCGTTGTTCGAAACCGCCCCGCCGTTCACCGTCAGCGTGCCGTTGCCGCCCAGTGAACCCATGATGAGATTGCCCCCGTTGCCGGTTTCCTGAACCACCCCGGAATTCACCGTCAGGGTGCCCAGCGCGGCTGAACTGTTCCGCCCCACCGCCAGCCAGTTGCTGGCGATCAGCGTGCCGCCATTGAGCACGCACGCCCCGGTGGCGGCGTTCTCCGCCACCCAGAACTCCGCCCCGGACACCAGCAGCCCCGTCGGATTGATTTGCAGCGTCCCGCCATTGACCTGGATCGCGCCCGAACTCGTCGCCAGAAAATTATTGGTGGCCGTGAGGGTGATCGTGTTCGTGTTCAGTTTGATGAATGAGCCCAGGTAATTCGGATCGGTCACCGGCACGCCCCAGGTGAAACTGTCGCTGCGGTTGAACTCCAGCAGGCCGCTGTTCGTCACCCCGCCCGTTCCCAGCGAACTCCCCGCGCCCCCCGTGCCCACTTGCAGCGTGCCCGGGCGAATCGTCGTGCCCGCCGGGGAACTGTTCGTGCCGCTGAAGATCATCGTCCCCGGCCCGGCAAAGGTCAGTCCCCCGCTGCCGGTCAGCGTCCCGGAAAACGCCAGCGTGCTCCCGCTCCCCGCATTGAAACTCATGCCCGCCACCGTCGCCACCGTTTGCGCGCTGATCACGGCATTGGAGCCAAAAACATCCCCTTTCAGCGTGTAAGTGCCCGGTCCCGCCAGCGTCGCGCCGTTCAGGGTCAGCGGGCCCAGCGTCCGCGTGCCGCCGCTGTTGGTCACCATGCCGTTGTTCACCGTCAGGGTTCGCGCCGCGCCGCTCGAACCGGAAATCTCGTTGGCTCCCTGCAAACTCAGCACCGCGCCCGGCCCCACCGTGATTCCCGCGGCATTCCCCAGGGCGCCGTAGGTGGAGCTCCCGCTGCTCAGCGCCAGCGTGCCCGAGTTCACCGTCACCGCCCCCGCCATCCCGGCCGCCGCGCTCGCGCCGGTGCCGCTCAAATCCACCGTGCCCGGACCGTTGATGGCCAGCGCGTTCCCGGCCGCGCCGGACAGCAATCCGCTCACCGCCAGCGTTTGTCCGCCCGCCGCGTTGAACGTGCCGGGGGATCCCAAATTCACCGGCGCGCTGATCGTGGCCGAATTGCCGGCGGAAACCGCCCCGTCCAACGTCAGTGTATACCCGCCGCCGGCAATGGTGTAATTGCCGCTGCCCGGAGTGCCAAAGTTGATCCCGGCGGCCGTGACCGGCCCGCCCAGCGTGACGGCGCCCGCGGTGCCGGAACCCGCCCCGAAGGTCGCCACCTCCGGGCTGGCGTTGGCCCACAGCGCATCGTCCGCGCCATTCCACCAATTGGTTGTCCCCTCGCCGGAACCCGGATCCGCCCAAATCCCGCCCCCATCCTGCGGCGCGCCGCCCCCGGCGGTGCTGTCCCAAGTCAGGCTCGAGCCCACCACCAGTTCCAGGGGCCGGCTCTGGACGACATGGGTGCTCGTGTTGCTGAACAGCAGCGTCGCCGGATAATACCCCGCCGGCAGGCTGTTGGCGGCCGAACCCACCGTCACCGTCACATTGGCTGAACCACCGGGCGGCAGCGTTCCGCTGGCGGGCGAGACACTGCACCAGGCCGAGGTGTTGATCAGCGACCAATTCGTCGTCACACTGCCATAATTTGCCGGTGCATAAACACCACTCGCCGGGGTGAACGGCCCGCCCGCCGGTCCGGCGGCGGTGAACCCATTCGTCGGCGTGATGACCAGCGGGTCAACGCGGAAAAACACCAGCGCATTGATCAGGTTGGAACCCGTGGGCGTGCCCCAGCCCGTGCACAGGTCATAGCCCGGCGCCGCGTTGTATTGATTCGGACTCTCGCTCCAGTCATTGTTGCCCGTCGTGATGTCGTGAAAGGTCGCCGCATAATTGGTCCCCTTGCCCAGCGCGTACAGGGTCGGGTTGAGAAAGCCGACAGACGGCAGGCCGTTGGCGGCCGCCTGCTGGTTGACCAGCGCCATGAAGCCCGCCCACAGCGGCGTCGCGCAACTCGTGCCGCCAAACCCGCCGCTGCCGCCGTCGTTGTATAGCACCCAGACGTTATTCGCCGTCAGCGCCACATCCGGCACATTCCGCATGAACGCCGAGCCCTGATTGGTGTCCATGCTGATTCCCTGCTGCCAGACGGGCATCCCGTAGGTGGGACTGACTCCGCCCGTGCTGCCCGTGCCCCCCCCATTGTTCCAAGTCGTTTCCGATGTCCAGTAGCCACCCGCCCCGCTCGTGCTCAGCGTGGTGCCCCCCACCACCGTGATGTACGGCGCGTCTTCCCCCACCGGCAGCGAAGCCGTCCCCGCATCCGTGTCCCCCGAGGCATTAAAATAAGACTGACCCTGCACGGCAAATTGCTGGTAAATTTGCAGCGCCGTCGCGTCCGCCCCCACAATCCACGAAGCGCTCAACTGCTTGGCCAGGTTGTCCGTGGCCATCCGGTTCAGAATGTCGTCCGTGTTGCCGCTGCGCGTGGTGCAATAAACGATCACTTGCGAAAGTCCCGGGGCCATCGAGATCGCCATCTCAATGTCCAGCGGACACTCCGCATCCCCCGCATCCGTGGTGATGCTGGCCAGGCCCCCCAGCAGAACGTTGTTGAGCGGCACCGCGGGCAGGCTGTAAGTCGTCTCATAGGCCGTAATGTCGCTGGCATAATAACCCTGGAACTCCAGCAGCCCGACCGCCTGGCCCGCCCCGGTGTTGGTCACCCCCGGCGCGTACGCCGCGCGAAAATCCTTGCCCGCGTAATTGCCCCCCGACCCCGAACCGGACGCCGGAGCCGCCCCCGCCGGCCGGGCCGTGGCCGGCATGGGCACACACAGCGGGCGCGGCGCCACAAAATTATCCAGTCCGCTGATGTGCAGCACCGGCACCGCCAGCTCAAGCTGCGGCTCCGTCTCCGGCGCGTAAAACTCCCGCGCCTCGGTCGGGTGCGGGTAAACCTGAAGTTTCACTTGGAAGGCCTTTTCGATGGCCGGCACCGGACCGGCCACATCCAGCAGCATCCGGTTTGGGTGCGTGCCCGTCACCCGCAGCCCGTTTGTCCGGGCAAACTCCGTGAGCGCCTGATAATCCTCCTCGGTCGGGCCAAACCGTCCCGCAAACTCCTCCGGCGTGAGAAAGTGCCGGTAATTCGCGCCGGCTGGGTCGTAGAGCTCCTGGAGCAGATTCGTCAGCTCGGCCTGGTTCCGCAGCGGCAATCCGATGGCCAGTTGCAAATTATTCGTGGTCTCCAGCCGGCGCAACGGTTGCAACCCGGCCACGGCCCGGGGCACCTGGCCGTGAATGATCTGCCTGTCCCCCGCCGCTGCGGACACAGTGGCCAGACTGAGACAAAGAATCGGGCCAACCAGCCAAACACAGGATTCCACGAAACCGGTTTTGATTGTCTTGGCCCCGGTCTTATGGACGGGAAATGATTGCATTAGGGAGGAAAAAGTAGCCCCGTCCGCTCCCAAAGTCCACCCGGGACTCGTCCCGGGATGGTGACGGCTCGTCGCCGTCAGGCAACCAGAAATGAGCCAGCCACGCCGCCGGCCACCAAGAGAACCAGTCAGGTTGTGCGGGCATTATCGTACCGCAGGCTTCCAAGCCTGCCGTATCGCGGGTTTCCCAACCCGCAGACCGTTCGCCAAGCTGGCGCGCCCGCCCCACCGGCAGCCCCGCCGAGTGGGAAATCGGCGGTCCAGCCCCCGCAGGCGCGCTCAGTGGCGGCGTAGCGGCCAGGGGCAGGCGTGGACATATCCCCGGAGGACCGGCGCAGCCCATGATTGGCATTATCGTACCGCAGGCTTCCAAGCCTGCCGTATCGCGGGTTTCCCAACCCG
>CAZUBG010000224.1:0-8551 GCA_964618545.1 uncultured Bifidobacteriaceae bacterium
CACGCCGGCTCGTGCCGGGGGGTGCTGGAACGGCTGCTGGTGTTGTGCGCCGACCACTCGGCCATTGCCTCGGCCGTGGAACTGGTATTGAACCAGCGCTTGATGCGCCGGGTGTGCCGCGCCTGCGCGGGGGCCGGCTGCGCAACGTGCCTGCAAACCGGGTATGCGGGCCGGGTGCCGCTGGTGGAGTGGCTGCGGGTGGACGGCGCGTTGCGGGCGCAAATCCGCGCGCATGATTTGCAGACGGTCACCCCCGGGCAAACGCTGGAACAGTCCGCCCGATTGTTATTGCAACGCGGGGTCACGAATCAACCCGAGTGCGGCCGGATTTTTGGCTTATGAAAAACGACGAGTTTGCCTTTTTTAACCAGCAGTTGGCCGCCATGCTGCGGGACGGGATACCACTCGAAGGGGCGTTGCGGCATCTGTGCGCCGACCTGCGGAGCGGCCCGCTGCGGACGGAATTGGAGCAGCTCGGGGCCGACCTCGCCCGGGGGACGCCGCTGGCCCAGGCGGTGCGGGCGCGCCGGTTGCCGGAGTTGTATCAGCGGATGCTCGAAGTGGGGGCGGCGAGCAACGACCTGCCCGGCGTGCTGACGCTGCTGGCGGACCATTACCAGCGCAGTCAGGCAATCTCCACCCGCCTGAAGGGTTTGATGGTTTATCCCGCCCTGGTGCTGTCCGCCGCCTTTTTACTTTCCTGTTTTTTGGCTTTTGTCCTGCATGAACTCACTCTCAGTGTGTTTTCCGGATCCCATCTTGCTCTGCCAATCCCCATTTTCTGGGGTCTCTGGAGCGGTCCCGTGTTGTTTGGATTATTAATGGTGGCCTTGTTCATGGCCCTCATCACCCCTTGGGTCCGGCGGTCCTTGCGTTGGCGGCTGCCGGCATTCCGGGAGGCCAGTCTGGCGCAGGTCAGCTCGGCCTTGGCGCTCATGCTCAGGAGCGGCGTGCCGTTGAAAAACGCCGTGGCCCAGGTCATCCAACTGGAAAAAGGCACGCTGGCGGAAACCGAACTCGCCCGCTGGTGGCAAAACCTGGCGGATGGCCGGGGGAAGTTTTCCGAAATGGCCGCCGGTGGCAAGGTGTTCCCTCCACTCTTTGTCTGGATGATCGGGCAGTCCGGCGAGGATTTGGCGGGCGGCTTTCAACGGGTGTCGGACAGCTACCTGTCGCGGGCGAGTTATCGCAGTGACCTGCTGCTGTATTCGGCGCTGCCCTGTGCGGTGCTTGGTTTGGGCGCGATGATCATTATGCAGATTGTTCCCGTGTTCGGCGTGTTTTCAATTTTTATCCGCAGCCTCAGTGGTGATTAATTATGGATGACAATGACTCATTGTGGTTGGTGATTCGCGTTATTCTGGTCGGGTCGTTTCGGCTCCTGTTGCTATTGCTGGAACTGCGCATCGGCATCGCCCTGTTGCAACTGGCGCATTGCCTGCTGACCCTGCCCCTGCGCCGGGCGGAACGGGCCCGGATGTTTCTGGACTTGCTTGAAACCACCATGAAACAGGGCCGTCCGCTGGAGGAAACCCTCATTTCCCTGGCGCACAGCCGCGACGAGTCCATGGGGTTGAAATTTCATGTGCTGGCCGCCTGGCTCGAAACCGGACTCTCGCTCGAGGAAGCGCTCGCCCGGGTGCCGGGTTTCCTCCCCCCCCAGGTCACCACCATGTTAAATGCGGGCAAACAGATGGGGAACGTGGCCAAAGTCCTGCCCGCCTGCCGGCAACTGTTAAAGGATTCCATCAGCCAGATTCGCGGAGCGCAGAGTTACCTCGTCATCATGACGTTTGTCATCGCCCCGCTCGGCTGTTTTGTGATGGAACTGATGATGGTGTTTGTGGTGCCCAAGTTTAAGGATGTTTTTGCCGGCCTGGGTTTGAGTTCAGGAACCGCCTTGATGGGATTCGTCGCCGCCAATTCCAGCAAGATCATGTTGGTTCAGGCGGTTGTGATGCTGCTGGTGTGGCTGGCCGCCCTGATCTATGTCGGCGGACCGCGCGTCACGGCCTGGTTCCCCATTTTGGAAAGACTGCATTACCGCCTGCCCTGGCGGCGGCGGCGGATGCAGCGCGATTTTTCCACGATGCTCGCCGTGCTGTTGGACGCCGGCGTTCCTGAAGCCGCCGCGCTGACGCTGGCCGCCGATTGCACCGCCAATTCGGTGTTCCGCCGCCGTGCCGCGCGCGCGGTGGAGTCCCTCCGCCAGGGGATGAAATTGCCGGACGCCGTCCAGCTTCTGGACGACGCGGGCGAATTCCGCTGGCGGCTGCGCAACGCGGTGGCCGCCCCCGGCGGCTTTTTCCGGGCGCTGGCCGGCTGGCATGAATCGCTGGACGCCCGGGCGTTTCAGCAGGAACAGGCGGCCGCGCACGTCATCACCACCGCGCTGGTGGGGTGGGCCGGATTGTTTGTGGCGGTCATCGCCATCGCCGCTTTCGCACCCCTTGCTTCAATGATCAACAACCTGGCTTTATGGTAATGCCCCGGCGACATCCCCAGAGAGGCAGGCCGGCCGGCGTCCGCGCCTTCCTCCTGATTGAAATGACGATGGCGATGGCGATTCTGGTCATTGCGATCTTCCCCCTGGCTTATACGGTCAATTCGGAGGCGCGGCTGTTCCGGGCCGCGTATCAACGCGCCATTGCCATGGAAATCGTGGATGGGGAAATGGAGATTCTGGCCGCCGGGGAATGGCGCGCCTTTCCCGAAGGCACGCAGGTTTACACCGTTCACGCCCGCGCCGCCGACAACCTTCCGCCGGGGCGGTTTGAATTCACCCGCCGGGGAAATCATCTGCGCCTGGAATGGTCGGCGGCGGAAAAAACCGGGATTGGACGCGTCGTCCGGGAGGTGACGGTCCCATGAAAATGTCTCCCCCCTGCCCATTCCGGTGCCGGCAAGGCTCTTCCTTGATTGAGTGCCTCGCGTACCTCGCCCTGCTCGCCCTGGTGCTGGGGATCGCCACGACGGCCTTTTTCCGGTGCTGGGATGACAGCAAGCATCTGCGGCGCAATGCCGATGACATCGTGCGCGCCCTGCACGCCGGGGAACAGTGGCGCGCCGATGTCCGCGCCGCGCAGCGTCCGCTCCAGGTGACCGACCAGGGCGGCACGGAGCAGGCGGTGATTCCGGTCAAGGCCGGCCAAATCATATATGTCTTCGCCCAGGGCCGGTTGAGCCGGCGGGCCCGGGCCGCGGGGCCGGAGGAGGTTTTGCTGGAGCAGGTGAAATCCTCGCGGATGTTTTCGGAACCACGCCAACAGGTGACCGCCTGGCGCTGGGAACTGGAATTGCAACCCGCGCAAAAGCAAGTGCGGATGACGCCGCTCTTCACGTTTGAAACCGTGGCTGGTCACCATCCTGCGCCATGAAAACCACTCTGTCCCATTCCCTGCGGAGGCAACACCCGGAGCAAGGCTCCGCCATGATCGTCATCCTGGCCTTCCTGTCCATCATGGTTCTGTTGGTGGCGGCCAACACCAAAACCGTGAACTGGCTGCGGGCCGAGGTGCGGTTGGTGGATCAGCGCCAAACCGAACGCCTGGCCGCCGGCGCCGCCAGCCAGGTGTCCGCCCCGATTTCACCCACCCAGCCCAATCCATGAACGCCACTCCCCCCCGGGTCAAAATTGAAATGATTGAAGGTTCCCGCCGCTGTTTCATGCTGGGACTGCTGAGCCTGCTGCCGGTCATCGGCCTTCCCCTGGCCATCATGGCGCTGGGCCAGTACCGGCGGGTGAAGCAGCTCCGGGGCAACCAATGGAACCCCGCCCACCGTTACCTGCACTGGGGAAACATTTGCGCCGGAATTGCCGTGCTGCTGCTGGCCCTGGAGATCGTTTTCGCCAGCGCCATTGTTATCCAGAATTCCCGCTGACCCTTCCGGGCCCCGGCGCCGGCTCACTCGGCGGCGGCGGCGGCCGGGAGTTTTTCCGCCGCCTTGGTTTCCAGCCGCTTCACCTCGACACTGGCCAGGCATATGTCATCGTCAAAGGTCGAGTGGGCGGAAAACTCCTTGAGCTCGTCAATCACCCCGGTGAACAGCTCGTTGCTGGGCAGTTGCACCCGCTGGCGGACGGAGGCCAGCAGGCGTTCGGCGGTATACATCTCCTCCCCGGGCCCCTCCACCTCCACCAACCCGTCGGTGAACAGCGCGATCAAATCCCCCGCGGCCATCGGCCGGCGGTAGGTGGGAAACCGGCCGTCCAGGAACAGCCCCAGGGCCGGCCCCTTTTTGCAGCCCTCATCCACTTTCAACCATTCCACCGTGTTGGTGCTGCGGTGCAGGAGAATGGGGTTGGGGTGCGCCGCGCTGGCGAAGCGGAATTCCTCGCGCTCCAGGTCCACAATCAGGTAAAAGGCCGTGGCGTACATGATCGAGCCGCTTTGCTTGAAGATGCCCGACAGTTCCCGGTTCATCTGCGTGAGCAGTTCGCCGGGGTCCATCATGGTGGCGCTCAGGTCGGCCACCAGCGCCCGCATCATGGCCGTCACCAGGGCCGCGCGCACATCGTGGCCCATGGCATCACAAATAAACAGGCCGACCTCGCTGTCCGACAGCGGCACCACGTCAAAAAAATCGCCGCTCACCGCCCCCGAGGGGCAGTAGAAGCTGAAAAACTCAAGCTGGCTTTCCGCCGCCGGCTTGTGGCTGGGCACCGAGGGGAAGCCCTGGGGCAGCATGGCCAGTTGCAGTTCGCGCGCCATGTTCAGTTCCTCGCGCGTCTGATGGTCCCGCTGCTCGAGTTCCCGCATGTGTTCAGCCAGCTTCTCCTCCGCGTTTTTGATCACCGTGATGTCCCGCGCAATCCCGATCAAGCCCACGACCGTGCCGTTTTGATCCGGCAGGGGCAGTTTGCTGGTCAGCAGCCAGCGCTTCTCGCCCGCATCGTCAAAAAAGAATTCCTCGCGGTTGATCACCGGCTCGCCGTGCAGCACCTTTTGGTCATCCGCCCAGAATTTTTCCGCCACCGGCCGGGGGAACAAGTCAAAGTCGCTTTTGCCAATCGCCTCCGCCTCGGTTTTGCAACGGAGGTTTTTCAGGTCCGCGGGATTGGCCAGCGTTTTCCGGCCGGCCGTGTCCTTGGCATAAATGCAGTCCGGCAGGTTGTCAATGAGCGTGCGCAGCAGCCGGCGCTCCCGGTCCAGGGCCTGCTCGGCCTGTTTGCGCAGCGTGATGTCCCGCCCGACTCCCACCAGGCCCGTGATCCGCCCTTCGGCATCGCGCAACGGCAGTTTGCTGGTCAGCAGCCAGTGCCGGACGCCGGCTTTGTCCACGAAGGATTCCTCCCGGTCAATGACCGGCTCCCCCCGCAGCACCTGCTGGTCATCCGCCCAGAATTTCTCCGCCTCTTCACGCGTGAAAAAGTCAAAATCATTTTTGCCGATGGCGTCCGCCTCCGTCCGGACGCTGATGTTTTTCAGGTTCGCCGGATTGGCCAGCGTTTTGCGGCCCTCCAGGTCCTTGGCATAAATCCCGTCCGGCAGGTTGTCAATCAGCGTGCGCAGGAGCCGGCGTTCCCGGTCCAGGGCCTCCTCGGCCTGTTTGCGCCGGGTGATCCAGCGGCCGATCCCCACCAGCCCCGTGACCCGGCCCTGGTGGTCATGCAGCGGCAGCTTGGTGGTCATGATCCATTGTTTTTGCCCCTCCTCGTCCAGAAAATATTCCTCCCGGTCAATGACCGGGTGCCCCTGCAGCACCTGCTGGTCATCCGCCCAGAATTTCTCCGCCACCTCGCCGGGAAACATGTCAAAGTCACTTTTGCCCAGCACCTCGGCCTCCGTTTGGGAGCGGCAGTTTTTGACGTCCGCCCGGTTGGCCAGCACCTTGCGGCCCTGGTTGTCCTTGACGTAAACGGCGTCCGGCAGGTTGTCAATCAGGGTGCGCAACAGCAGGCGTTCGCGGGTCAGCTCCGCGGTGCGCTCGGCCACCAGCCACTCCATTTCATCCCGCGACTCCCGCAGCGCCTCGGTCTCCTGCTTGTGCTCCGTGATGTCCCGGTTGATGCCCAGCAGGCCGATGATCTTTCCCCCTTCATCCCGCAGCGGCACCTTGGTGGCGGAGGTCCACACCACTTCGCCGTCGGCTTTGATCTGTTTGATCGCCTCATTGACCAGCGGTTCGCCCGTGAGCATGATCCGCTGTTCGGTCTCATAAAACTTTTCCGCCCGCTCGGCCGGCAGAAAATCAAAATCCGTTTTGCCCACGATCTTTTCCGGATCCCCCATCCCCAGCCGCCCGGCGGTCACGCGGCTGCATTTGACGAACCGTGACCGGGTGTCCTTGAAGTAAACCCGGTCCGGCGTGCTGTCCAGCATCGCCTGCAGCAGAATGCCCGAGTGGATCAGGGCTTCGTCCCGCCGTTCCGGCGCCGCCATTTGCCGCTGGAGCGCCGCGTTGGCCTCCATCAGTTCGGCCGCCCGTTGCTCCAATTCGCCGCGTGACAACTGCGCCAGCTCTTCCGGGACCTTTGAATTCATCATACGCTCATTCCCAAACCGGGTCGTTGTTCTTTCAGGTTCTTCCACAACGCGCCGCCAATCCCGGCCGGGAGGTCGGGCGTTTCGTGGAACCAAGGGAGAAATTGCCCTTTCCCCGGTCAGGTTTCAACTGTGATTATCGGCAAGTTTCGCCCCCACTTGATTTTTAGCCGCAGTTGACCCCCCGTGGGCGGCGGGTGGCCGGCCGCTTTACGGCGTGTCGTTCACCCATTTGATGCCCAGCCGCTGGCCGACCACTTCCATGGGCACCCCGAAGGACAACCCTTCAAACCCCGGCAGGTCAACCTTCCAATCCGCAATCCCAATCACCCGGCCGGCCTGGTCCAGCAGCGGACCTCCGCTGTTGCCGGGATTGAGGCTCGCGTCGGTCTGAATAAAGCGGGCCTGGTCCTGCTCCCGTACCCGATAGCCGCTGACAATGCCCTTGGTGACCGAGAAGGACAGCTCCTCGCTGGCCGGCGCGCCCACCGCGTAGAGCTCGTTCCCCACCGGCGCGGGGCCGTCCAGCTTAAGGGTGAGGCAAGGGTGGCCGTGGCCCGCCACCTTGAGCAGGGCGAGGTCCTGCAGCTCGTCCGTCCGCACCACGGTCGCCTCCAACTGCAACCCCGACCGCAGCGTGACCAAGAGGGTTTTCAGCCCGGAAACCGCATGGGCCGCCGTGAGAATATAACCGTCCGACGACACGAGGAACCCGCTGGACAGCGTGCGGCCCGCCTTGAGCACCACCACGCCCTGGAGGACTTTTTCCATGTCGGCGGGCAGGGCGAGGACGTTGGTTCCGGCCGGGTTGACAATGGTCAGCAGGTCCGTCCGGGGCGGGGCCGGATTGTCCCCCGGTTTGTCCCTGGCCACCAGCTCGGCGAAATTGCTGGTGGCAATGAGCCGGCCCAGGGCGTTGCGAAACGCCAGGGGCATGATGCCGCCCGCCGTGCCCGGCCGGGTGACATAGCCGGAGGTGATGTTGGTGAGGATGATTTTGCGTGTGATCGAATCCTGAAGCTGCCACTCCACGAACACCGTGGCCTCACTGAACCCCCCGGCCGGCGGGTCATACACATTCACGCTCACATCCTTGATCGTGGCCCCCAGTTGATACCGGGCCTTGGCCGAATTGTTCTCGCTGAAGAGCGTGTCGTCCGCGCCCAGCACGTCAAACCCGCTGTCCTGCAGCTCCTCCGTCGCCGCCTGCTTGAAGTCCGCCGAGCCCGCCCGCGTGCCGGAATTCCAGGTGAACGTCGCCACCGGCACCCGGAACACCCCCCGGTAAAAGTGGCCGATCACCCCGCCCTCCGGGATGTGCAACAGCACCTTGTAAAAGGCAATGGGCTCCGAGCCCGCCACCTGCCGCCGGACCACCGGCGCCGCAGCGGCGGTGTGTTGCATCGGGGTGGGGGAACCGCAGCCGCCCCACAGAGCCGCCAGCACCAGTGGCAGCAGCCCGAGCCGGTTCCGGCCGGAAGAAAGGATTTCCAAACTCATGTGATTAAGGCTGATTAACTGGGAATAATGCCCGCAAAATAACCCGGCTCGCGCGATGCGTCGAGGCTGTTTTGACCGCCGGGATGCGGGACCGCTTCACCGCCCGAACATCGCCTGGCCCAGCCATGTCGTGAGCCGGCACCCCAGCGCCGTAGGCGCTAAATATTTGTAGCCCCGCGCCTCTCAAAACCAAAAAGCCCCGTCGGGGCGGCATATTCGGGACTCAAGAGCCGAAGTGGCCGCTCCTAACGGAGCTTGAAAATGTTATTTTGGGATTGGGCTGCAAATAGATCGCCCGAACATCATGACGGCACGCTCCGGCCGGCCCTTTCCTGGAATTTTGGAATCTGAAACTTGAAGTTTCCTTCCGCCCGCCGTCATTTCGCCGCCAAAACATTTCCCAGCCATTCCGGCTGCTTCGGCAGTTTCAGCACCGGCGGTGGATTTTGGTATTCAGGACTCTCCGGGTCGGGCCAGAGCCATAAACTGCCGTCCGCCGCCAAAGACACCACACCGGGCGTGGCGAGCGCGTCAGCGCGAGCATGAAGATTACGGTCTTGCCGCCC
>CAZUBG010000225.1:0-8493 GCA_964618545.1 uncultured Bifidobacteriaceae bacterium
TCCCCCCGTGAAGCCAATCGCCCCGAAGCCCGAATAACCGTCGCCTGTGCCGGGGTCGAAGCCATCACCGCCATTACCGGCCCAGCCGCTGCCGCCGCCGCCCGAGTTGTTGACCGTGCCGCCCCCGCCGCCCATCCCACTGGTTCCTCCCGTCCCGCCGTTCGGACCGTCGCCGGCCTGGCCGGCCGTTCCGGTCAGACCGGGTTCTCCGGGGTAGCCTGCGGTATAGCTGGATCCGCCCCCGCCGCCGGCAATCACCAACGGCGTATTGAGGGCGGTGTAAACGAAGCTGCCGCCCCCACCGCCACCGCCATTGACGCTGCCGAAATAGCCATTCCCGCCCTGGCCCCCCACCGCAATATCCAGCACCTCGCCCGCCGACAGGCTGAACTCCCCGCCCATTTCCGCTCCCAATCCGCCGAAAACACCGGCACTCCCACCTCCCTGCGCGCCAAAAGCCGTGATGTCGTACAGGCCGCTGGCCGGTACAACCCAAGTGGTGGTCACACCGGTGTACCCAAAATTCTGCGCCTGAACCGCCGCCGCACTGAGGTTCAACACCCCTAAGGCGGTGAGTGATTTTTGCTTCATCCTTGAAGACTTGCATTTCATATCACTTGCGTAGGAGATTAGCGACCCGGTGCCTTGCTGGCAAGCCAAAAACAGCCAATAAGAGGCCAATAAAGAGTTGGTTATGCGGCATCTGGTTGTCAGCCCTGGATTCCCTGCCGGGAACAACCGCCGGCCTCGGGCGGGGCCAAACGATGGAAAGGCGTCCCCGCCCGCCTCCCCTCGGCGGCCCTGAAGCATTTTTTTTAACGCGATTTTGAGGATTGGACTTGTGTTGTCCAACAAGCTCTGGTAGCTTGGGGATGTGGAGATGATTAAGTCATCGCTTGCGACCGATGCGGCACCCTTGGGTGGCGCGGACGGAATGCGGGTCCGGGGGACGCCGTCTTTCTCCGCCGGCCCGGCCCTCCCCGGTGCATTCGCCGTTTTGTCTCCCGGCGGGTCGCTGTTCAGAAGAGCCGCTCGCTGTGTTTCTAATTGGATGCCGTCAAAGCAACAAGAAACGCAAAAGACCTCAGAGGAACGCGAAGGAACGATAATTTTTTTCCCGAAAGTGCTTAAGCAGCCGGCGTCCGTCATCCAGAACCCGTCCGCGGCACACAGGGCTTACTGTTTGCAATTCTGGCTTTGCAGCCAGAGGACGGCCTCCCGGACCAAATCAGGCGCATGCTTCACCCCCAGTTTTGCCTTGATGTGGGTGCGGTGGGCCTCGACTGTGCTGATGCTCAAATTGAGGGTTTTGGCGATCTTCTGCGTGCCCAGCCCCCCGCCAATCAGCCGAAATATCTCCAATTCCCGGTCGCTTAACAATTTCACGCCAAAGACCGGAGTGGGGTGGGACAAATTGAGGCTGGCGAGCAAAAGCTGGGTCCTCATGTCCGCGCTTAAATAAACCTCGCCGTCCAGCACTTCGCGCACGGCCATCATGAGCCGGTCCACCGGTTCGTACTTCATGACATAGCCCCTCGCGCCGGCCTGAAGCGCGCGTTCGGCGTAAATCGTTTCATCCAGGGCGGAAAGAACCAGCGTTGGCAATTGCGGGTGCAAGGCCCCAATGTCCTTGATCAACTCGATCCCGTCTCGTCCGGGGATGGCAATGTCAACCACCACCACATCAGGCTTCGAGGATTGGATTCCCGTCAGGGCTTGAACCAAGGATGCCGCCTGACCGCAAACCATCAGGTCCGCCTCCCGATCAAGCAGCAGACAAAGGCCCTGCCGGGTGACCGGGTGGTCTTCCACCAGAAAAACACGGCGTTTGTCTGACGCTGACCTGGATGTTGCTGATTTATCCATGGCGCGGACTGAATGCCGGATGGTTCATTGCAATTCCACGGGTTGCGCATGCACAGAACCGCTCCATTTCCATTGAATGGCGGATTGTAACAATTCTGAATTGTCCTGCAGGCGAAGCTTTTCCTTGATGCGGTTGCGATAAGTCTCCACCGTTGATTTACCGAGCTTCAAATGTTCGGCAATCTGGCGGACGCCGAAGCCTTCGCCCATTAATTCAAAAATTTCCAGCTCGCGATCCGTCAGGTTTTGAAGCGAATGACCGTTGCCATCGTGCTTGCGACCGGCCATCTGGCAGGCTATCTGTGAGATGACACAACGGCTGACATAAATTTCACCGGCAAACAGGGCGACCATGGCCCGGAGCATCTCTGCCAGAGGCTCCAGCAAGGTCACAAATCCATTTGATCCGGCCTTGATGGCCCGCTGGGCATACATGGATTCACCCTGTGCGGACACCACCAGAATCAGCAGGGAGGGAAACTGAACGCGAATGTCTTTGACTAGTTCAAGCCAATGATAGTTCTTGAGGTTCAAGCCCAGCGTTACGAGGTTCGGATTCAATTCCTTGATGAGGCGCAGCGCGTCATGGTGATTTGCCGCCTCACCACAAATTTCAAAGCAGGTATGATTGCCTAACGCCGCCCTCACTCCGGCGCGCACCAATGGGTAGGCGTCAACGATCAAAATTCGCTTATTGACGGACAAACATTCGGGGTTTGTGTCCCGTTCGGCATTCGTCATAATGATTTGCGTTCCAGGCATTGACACCATCGTCGTCAGGTTTAACGCCGCCTCCGTGACTGAAAACCAACGCAGTCTGACTCCTGCCGGAGCCGTCTGCATTCCGGCTTAATTGAATAAAATTTCTAAATATCAATTAGTCGTCCGCCTTTATGTGACGAAGTTATTGTGTCAATAACGAGGTATAATGTACTGGGCATTTGCATTGCCGTCAATAACAAAAACCACTATTAATAATAAGATAATGCACAAGTGCCATCGTGTGTTTGCATCTCAATTTTAATCATTTCCACGGACAGACAATAACGGGAATCTGGTTTAATGTACATCCCAAGGAGTACAAGGAGTACGCATATGAAATGGAAGATAATTAAAAGCCAAGCAGGACAACCGCAATGCAATTCATGTTCAAACATGATGACCCCAGAGGGAATCGGGGAAGCCCATGGAAACATTCCCATCTCTGAAATGGCCAATAATTCTGGAAAATCCCTCCAATAAGCATGCAAACTGAAAGCCCAGCCTGGTATTGTGCGCGGACAAAGCCAAAACATGAAAAATTGTCGGCGGAGCATTTGCGCAAAAATTTGAACTTGGAAGTGTTTCATCCGAGATTACAAGTTGAAAGAGTGACGCACCGCGGCGTTATGCGGATGGTGGAACCGCTGTTTCCCGGTTATGTTTTCGTTCGTTGCGTGCTGGGGGAGTGCCTGAATGAGATTCAATATGCGAATGGGATTCAAAGCCTGGTGCATTTTGGCGACCGAATCCCTTCCGTCCCGGATTCGATTGTCCAGGAATTGCAGGAGTGCTTCGCGCTGGAGGAAACCATGACCCTGGGTGACAACATCTCCCCGGGTGACGAGATTGACATAGGAGAGGGGGCTTTTGCCGGGATGCGTGCGCAAGTTTTGCGGGTGATGCCGGCCAGAAACCGTGTTGAAGTGCTGCTTGACATTCTGGGCAGGCCAACGCCGGTGGAGGTTGATCGGTGTTCGGTGGTAACGGTTAAATATAACCTGGTGGAACTGGCCCCGATTTTGGCGGCCTAGGTTGTAAGAAGAAAATCTGTGGTGAAGCGGGATGGATCAAGGGAAATCCGGGCCGGAATGGTGGCGGGGGGAAGAAAATTGTCAGTTGGATTGTCCGTGTGTCTCGGCGGTGGAAAAACCCGCGAAACGAGCACGTGCGGAGCCTTTTTGAAATCACTCGGGAAGCAACCTGAACAGACTCTCATGGTTGAGCGGCTGCGCAAACTTGTATCTCGCGACCGATCCGGCAAGAGGTGTCACAATATGGGCAAAACGACGGTTGGCGACGCCTGAGAATGCTTTTTAATCTGCGTGGAATGAGGCTTGTGCTGTTCTTAAACAAAGGCCGTGCTGGTAAAGCGCCGGGCAATTGCCCAAAAAACGCCGACAGACGTCTCAAGCCGCGGCAAACTGCCTCGGAAAAATAATATGGAGCCGAAAATATACATTAACCGGAACCAACGTGTGAACAATGCCGCGAGTTTTCTAGCTCAGTTGCATCGTTATAAGAAGCTTTTGCTTACGCATTGGTGGATTGTGCTGGCAACCCTGGCATTGGGTTTGGGAATTCAATGGCTGTTGATTCGACACCAACTTCCGACATTTGTTTCATCCGGCCAGATGATTGTGAACGTCAAACTCTCCATTCCCAGTGAGAACACCTATTCTGAGGAACTTGAGAATTTTTTCGGCACGCAGGTGGCCTTGATGCAAAGTGATTCTGTCAAGCATCGGGTCAGTCAGCGGCTCCAGTCGGTCCAGCCGGAATGGAACCGGGAAAAAGTCAAAATCCAAGTTGCCTTGGTTCCTAGAACCAGCATCTTCAATCTGGCCGCCGTCGGCGGCAATCCACGCTACACCCAGGCGGCTCTGGAAGCGACCATGGAGGAATACATAAACTTGAAAAAGGACCTGCTGGCCAACGCCTCCACCGCTGCAAAATCCAACATTCAGGATCAATTGGCGCAACTGGCGGTCAAATTGGAAAAAAGCAAGCAGGAGTATTTGAATTTCCAGTCCAGCAACAGCATTGTTTTCCTGCAGGAGGATGGGGGAAACAACGCCGCTACGTATCTGGCAAACCTAAACAACCAACTAGCGGAATGTCGTTCGGATTTACAACTGATCAATTCGCTGACACTGGATGAAAATCTTGATCGTGCACCAGGCAATTCCCCGCCACCAGCGGTCCTATCGCAATCCGCAGCACCCGGGCCCGAATTGTCGAGTCCAAAGGGAAATGATGCGCCGACTGGTGTAAACACGGCCGGGGCGGATGGATTTGAGGGGTCCTACCTTCAAACAAAAGAGCAGGTTATCCTATTGAAAGCGCGAAGGGATAAGCTCAGCAAACTGGCCCCGGACGCCTTTGAGTTGGTTGGATTGAATGACGAGATTGCAAATCAGGAGAAACTTTTGGAATTCTTGCAAGAACAACGTCAGGAGCAGTTGAACAACCGGAAGCACACCCTCGAGGTGCAAATTCAGAACTTAACCGACCAGGTGAAGGAGTGGAATGCCAAGGCGCTGGACGCAAGTAAAAAATTGTCTGCCTTCGCGGCGCTCAAGGAAAACCACCGTCAACTGCAAGCCATGTACGACCAGTTGGTCGCCAGTTTGCAGACACTGGATTTGGATAAGGGAAGCGGGCAGGAAAGCGTTACCATACTTGAACCGGCAACACCGGCGGTGCCCACGGTGCAGCAATCACTGGTCCACATGGTCATGGCGGCACTTATCGGTCTGGTCGCCGGGTTTGGCATTTTGATGATATTGGACCAGTTGAATGACCGGCCCGGATCCTTTTCTGAATTGGAAGCCCTTTTTACCGAGCCGGTTCTGGCGCAATTGCCCTTGGTCAAAGCGATTGACAAACGGGTATGCGTGCCGGTTCTGGAACAGGCTGACAACCAGCACATGTTGATAGAGGCGTATCAAAATCTCCGTTCGGCCCTGGTCTACAAGGACACGCCGGCGAATCATCCTCGCAGCATCGTGATCGCCAGTGCCAGTACACAGGACGGAAAGTCAACCGTTGCCGCAAATCTAGCGGTTACGCTGGCACAGTCCGGATCGCGCGTATTGCTGGTGGACGCGGATTTACGACGAGGGATGCTGCATGAGCAATTTGCCGTGGCCGCCGAACCGGGGTTGGCTGAGGTTTTGGCGAAGCGTTGTGACTGGCTGAATGCCGTCGTCGCAACCTCCGTGCCGAATCTTTATCTGATGCCGTCGGGCGCCCGCCCGCAACGTCCTGGCAGTTTGTTTGCCATGTCCACCGGCAAGTTCCTGGCGGACATTGCCGGTCATTATGATTATTATGTGTTTGATACGACACCAGTCATGGCGGCGGACGATGTCTCCAGCCTTGCCCCGCAGGTTGATGGTGTGATTATGGTGATCCGTGCAGGAGTAACTTCTGGTCGCCTTGCCAACACCGCCTTGGATTTGCTGCGCCTGCGCAAAGTGAAGGTGATTGGTTTGGCGTTCAATGCCGTACAAACCGGTGGTGGCGGATACCAGTATTATCAAGATAAAAATTACTATGCCAAGCAATCGGCTAATTGAATGCGAGCCAGTTGCCACACGCACCGTTTTGAACAAGGCGTGGTTCACCAATTAAACGAACAAAAATCACCTGAGACCGATGGCAATTCAAGAGTTAAGAGTTCTGAAACAAATCCACTAAGTAACTTATGAAGACAAATATTCTGACTCATCTGGTGCCGACCCTGCCACCGAAAACAGGTCAGGCCGGCCAATATGCATTGGACCTGGCCCGCCAACTGCGTGATCGGTGCGGAATAAGCAGTCAGTTCATACTTTGTGATTCTGAATGGAATGGTCCCGCCCGGATCGAGGATTTCGTCGTGCGGCGTCTGCGTTTCCCGAATGATGCCCGCCTTTGGGCCATGTTGGCCTCCCTGAAGGATGATTCATCCGTGTTGCTGCATTACAGTGGCCACAGTTACCAAAAAAATGGTCTCCCAAACTGGTTGTATCTGGGCATCAAGTTTTGGCTGGCAGACCACGATGGCGGATCGGTTAAAACTCACAAGCAGTTTTTGACCGTTTTCCATGATCTGGGGGGGCCGACGACAAAGCCGTGGCAGAAGGAGTTCTATCTTCAGTTGTTGCAAAAGCGATTGGTCGAGAGACTGCATCGCCAGTCGGAGGTTTCCATCACCAACACGCATCGTGATCAAGCGCAATTGAATGCCATTGAACCAAGAAAAACCCTGTTGCTTCCAAAGCCGGCAAATCTGCCGATTATTGACCAAAACAAGCCAAAAGGAAGACGGAATATGCCTTTGTTGGTTGCGATCATCCTGGGGCACGAGCTTCGGTGCGAGACAATCCGGGCGCACGCCAATCTGCTGAGTGCCTTAGACAAGGGGAATCGCCTCTCGGGCGTGATGCTTCTGGGTGGTGCTGATGAGGCGGGCAGACCGTTTGATGAGGAATTCTCGCTCCTGCAAAAGAGTGTTGCACCAACCCGCATCAAAGTGTTTGGGAATCAGACACCCGAAAATATCTCGCTGGCATTGAACCGCGCGGACCTGTTCCTGTCACCGCAGGGCGGCGAAAGCGCCTGCAAATCCGGCTCCGTCATGGCCGCTTTGGCCATGGGCTGCGCGACGGTGCTGCGCGATGGTCGCAACGCGGTTCCATTGCAAGAAGGCACTCACTTTATCGCTTCCGATGATTCTCCATCCAGCGTGAAGCGGTTTGAACGAATGGCTGCGGCCGGGGAGCTTGAGCGTGTCGCGACGGCGGGACATACATGGTACCAACGGTTCGCGGATTGGAATATAATTGCACGGAAATACCAGCAGGCCTTGCAGGAGCGAGTGCCGGTGGCACCCACACAGAAACTGGACCTGGATTTGGCATTGCTCAGCCTGCCAGCCGCAACCCGGTGATTTCACGCACCGGTCTGTTGGCGTGTGGTATCAACAGGACTGAAGTTGACTCTGCAGTTGGCGATTTTCAATGCCGGTGTTGCCTGCTTGTGATGGTGTAAAAGAGTTGGATCCCGCCATGCATTTGATTAAGCGCTATAAGCAATTGAGTGCGGTCGAACGAAGTCTCTTCTTCCGCGCGCTGGCCGCCGTGGCCGTCCTCCGGATCGGACTTTGGATGCTCCCCTTTCGTGTGGTGCGAAACTTGGTGGAGCAATTCCGGAGATCCCCGGGTCGGCGATTTGACTTGGATCGCCGAAACATCCGCCAAGTAGCATGGGCCGTGGAGGCTGCGAGCCGGCGCATTCCCGGCACCACTTGTCTCCCGCAGGGCATGGCCACGCATTTGTTACTCGGACGACTGGGCCAGCGCTCTCAATTGCGGTTGGGTGTCACACACAAGCCTGGCGGCCGGCTTGAGGCCCATGCCTGGGTGGAAGTGAATGGGCGGGTGGTGAGTGGCGGAGCGGTTTCCGGGTTTGAAGAATTTGTTCCATTGCAGCAACAAGCCTCTCAAGGCACTTGAAGTTCCGCGTCATAAATATGAACGAGCCAGCCTCCGCAAGCTGCCTTGACCTGGCGACAAAAGTTTTGGCCAGCAAGGACGTTCTTGGTGCCGAACTGGGCACCGAAATATCGTTGCTTAACGTAAAGTCAGGAATTTACTTCTCGTTGAACGCTGTCGGCGCGAGCGTGTGGCGGCAAATTCAAGAAGCGAAGACCCTGGCCGAGATCAAACAGCAATTGTTGGAGGAGTATGACGTGGACGGTCCGCGTTGCGAGGCGGATTTGCGATTCCTGGTGGTGGAGCTTCAAAGCCAGGGTTTAATCGAATTCGCACCGGCATAATCTGCGTCATAACAAGCATGAGCGCCATTTTTGGCATTTGTTCG
>CAZUBG010000226.1:0-5660 GCA_964618545.1 uncultured Bifidobacteriaceae bacterium
CGGCGGTGGAGGGGCAGTTTTACCGCAAGTTCAAGACCACGCGGCATCCGCACACGAACATGGCCAAGGCGGCCTTGAACATGATGACGCGCACGGCGGCGGCGGATTATCAGGCGGACGGCATTCACATGAACGCGGTGGACACGGGCTGGGTGACGGATGAGGACCCGGTGCAGATCGCCCTCCGCAAAACGCGCGAGCACCGGTTTCATCCGCCGCTGGACATTGTGGACGGGGCGGCGCGGATTGTGGACCCGATCATCGCCGGTTTTAACACGGGCGAACATGTTTGGGGGAAGTTTTTGAAGGACTACAAACCGACTGACTGGTGAAAACATTCCTGATCGCGACGCGCAACGCCCACAAGACGGGGGAAATCCGCTCGATCCTGGGCGGCGATTTTGAGTATCTCACGCTCGCTGATTTTCCCGGCGCGCCGGGGGTGATTGAGGATGCGGCGACGTTTGCCGGGAATGCGAGCAAGAAATCGGTGGCGCTGGCGCGGTGGCTGCCAACCGCCGGGAGCGCGGTGTTTACGGTGCCTTGCCGTTCGCAAGCCCAAGGCGTGATCGAATCCCCGTTGGCGCCGACGGTGAAGCGGCCTGAAGGCCGCGCTCCGGAGGGCGGGTCGGACGAATGGTGGGTGCTGGCGGATGATTCGGGATTGGAAGTGGATGCGTTGCAGGGGGCGCCGGGCGTTTATTCGGCCCGGTTTGCGGCGGTGGACCCGTTCAAGGACGGCAACACGCCGGATGGTGACAACAACGCGAAGCTGTTGCGGTTGCTGCAGGGGGTGCCGGCGGAACAACGCACGGCGCGCTTTCGTTGTGTGCTGGCACTGACGCCGGTGACGGCGGAATTCCAAGCGAGCGCCCCGCCGGCCGGTTGTCCTGGCGAGGCGGCGCGGACGGAACTGTTTGACGGGACCTGCGAGGGGCGGATTGATTTTGGCCCGCGAGGGCAGGGGGGGTTTGGCTATGATCCGCTGTTCATCCCCAACGGTTTTGAGCAATCGTTTGCGGAATTGGGCGCGGCGGTGAAGGACCGGATCAGTCACCGGGCGCAGGCGCTGGGGAAATTGAAGGGGTGGCTGGGGGCAGGGGAAAAGCGAAAAGCGTGAAAGCGGGAAGGCGGGAACGGGAAATGGCCGGCATTTTCAACCCCTTGACAGAACCCAAAACGGGACGAAGCTGCCCTTGGCTGGTGTGGACGTGAAAACGGCGAAATGGCCCCTAAACGGTGTAAAGCCCGCAAGGCCATGACAAGGCTAGTCAGTGCCGGATACGCCCACGCCAGCCTCGTCTTCCCCCGTTATTCTCCGTCACAACCTGAACCTCATCCGCAATTCCGACAGCAGCGTGCTCTCCCACGAACTGACATGCTGGTCGGCGTTCATGATTTGTTGAACGGCCTCATACACGAGCTTTTGCTGACTGCGAACGGTGAACGCCCCGGCCAGCGACACCGCCTGCGACTTCGCCAGCCAGATGGTTTTGACGAACGGACGCATCCGGGTCACCGCCGCCTCAAATTCCTTTTGCCGCACCGTTTCGTCCGTGTGCCCCATGGCGGTGAGCAGCTTCTGCAAATGCTCATCTTTCGCGGTGGTCAGATGTCCGTCCGCAAACATCGCCAAAATCAAGAGATCGCACAGCGACTGTTGCTGGAAGGCGGAGAAACCGGTCAGATCAATATCCATGGGAACCAGCCTACCACACTTTAAGGCGCTTTGATACGGCCATAAAACTTCATTCCACCCGGGCTTTGCCGTGGCCTTTGACGACCTGGCCGATGATCCAGGCGTCCTGCTTTTGGGCGCGGATGGATTTCAGCACGGCCGGGGCCTGGTCCGCCGACACAATGGCGACCATGCCGATGCCCATGTTGAAGACCTGGTAAAGTTCTTCGTCCGGCACGCCGCTCTTTTCGGCAATGATCTGAAAAATCGGCAGCATGTCCCAGGAGCCCTTTTTGATGACGACGTCCAGGGTCCTGGGCAGCACGCGCGGGATGTTGTCCACAAAGCCGCCGCCGGTGATGTGGGCCAAGGCCTTGACGGGGAGGCTGGAGCGGTTGAATTTTTTCAAGAGCGTTTGCACGATGGGCCCGTAGCTGAGGTGTTCCTTCAGCAGTTCCTCGCCCAGCGTGCCCTTCAAACCGGGGAGGCGGCTGGCGGGTTTGAGGCCGAGCTGCTCGAAAAAGATTTTGCGGCCGAGGGAGTAGCCGTTGGTGTGGAGGCCGCTGGAGGCGAGGCCGATGACGGCGTCGCCGCGCTTCACGGATTTCCGGCCGTTGAGCATTTTGGATTTTTCGACGACGCCGACGATGGTGCCGCTGACGTCATATTCGCCGGGCTGGTAGAAGCCGGGCATCTGGGCGGTTTCCCCGCCGATGAGGGCGCAATGGTTGGCGGCGCAGGCGCGGGCAAAGCCCTTGATGATCTCGGTGAAGACGTGCGGTTCGAGTTTGCCGGTGCCGAGGTAATCGAGAAAAAACAGGGGTTCGGCGCCCAACACGGCGATGTCGTTGACGCAGTGGTTGACGAGGTCGGCGCCGATGGTGTCGTGGCGGTCGAGGGTGAAGGCGATTTTGAGCTTGGTGCCGACGCCATCCACGGAGGAAACGAGAATGGGCTGGCGGTATTTTTTGACGTCGAGGGCGAAGAGCCCGCCAAAGCCGCCGACCTTGCCGAGGACCTCGCGGCGGTGGGTGGAGGCCAGCAATTGGGGCAGGGTGGCTTTCACGCGGTTGCCGAGATCAATATCCACGCCGGCGGCGGCGTAAGCTTTTTGTTTCATGCAGCGGGAATTAAAGCGGCAAACGGGGGGTTGGGCGAGAAAATTTCGCAGTGCGGGGCGGCGTCGGGCGGATTCGCACCCTGTCCCGAAAAGTCGGCGGGCGTTGCCGGAGCGCGGGTCTGTGACCCGCAGCAGGCCGATGGAAAGGGGAGGTGAAAGCGGTTTTCCGGCCTGGATTTGCAAGGTGTGTGCCGCGGCTTAGGGTCCGTCAAGCAATAACCTTTGCAACCTGACTGGTTCTGTTGACGGCTGGCAGCGTGGCTCGCTCGTCACAGAACCCTTTGGCCGGGCTCCTCGCTCGCGCCTGGCCAGCCGTCAAAATTCCGGCGTCAGCTTGTAAAGTTTATTGCTTGACGGACCCTACAGAGCCGCGCTCCGGGGCGCGGATGCGGCCGGTGACGCCGCCGCGCAGGACGAGATTCGCCGCACTTGAGCTGGTGTTGCCATGCGGGCAATCCAAGTTGAGGTTGGTTTACGGGATGGCGAGGCGGTTGGTGGGCAGAGGCTGGTTTTGCACCAGGGCGTTCAAATTATCCATGGAACGTTCGACATGCCCATCGGCAAAGGCCAGATTGCCAAAGCCAAGATGCACCTTGGGAGTCCAACCCAGGTTTAAATTGGTGGTTAACAGGAACCAGCCCGGATTTACTGGCTGGTTGTTGACTCTTAAAAACCGGTCGCCGGACAAAATGGCACGGGCCGGATGATTGGTGGAGGCATCCGCATTGAGAAAATAACTGAGGTGGGAGTCGGTCAGCGTTGCATAATTGATGGCGGGTTGCCGGGTTTTGTCGAACGGACAAACCAGAACGTCCAGGTTGGTGAGATACGGGGAGACTTTTTGGAACTGGGGAAAAGGGTGGCCGAACCGGCTGAATTCCATCGTGCCAGCGTTGGTGGCGGAGGCAGGCCCGGGGAATTTTCCGCCGTTATCCGAGGCATACATCAGGAAGCCCAGATCAATTTGTTTCAGATTGCTCATGCAGATGATTCCCGGCGCGTGACGACGGACGTTCGAAGCGGGCATGAGAACAATGGCCAAAAGCAACAGCACAAACAGCACGACCAGAACCTCCAGGATGGTGAGTCCTTTGATATGCGAATTCGTCGAATGCAGTTTCACGGCAAGTTGAAACGCAACTCGAAACCCGGCGCGCGCCAAGGGGGATTTTGGGTCCGGGGAGGTCAGGCCACCGCCGGCGAATCGGCGAGCAGGCGGTGAACCAGCGCGGCGAGGCCGGGCAGGGAGACGGGTTTGCGGAGCAGTTCAGTGATGCCGGCCTCGCGCAGGGCCTCGGGGGTGAGGGTTGGGGCATGACCGCTGGCCAGCACCACGGGCAGTTCGGGGCGGAGGGCGTGAATCTGCCGGGCGACCTCGAGGCCGTTCATTTCCGGCATGGTCAGGTCGGTGATGAGGAGGTGAAACCGGGCGGGATTCTCGCGGAACAAGCGGACGGCTTCGGGGGCGCTGTTGCTGGCGGTGACCTGATAGTTTAAACGGTGCAACGCCTGTCGGAGAACCGCCGTCAGGGCGGATTCATCGTCCACCAACAGGATCGCCTCGCCCCGGCCAGAGGGGAGCGGGCCGGGGTCGTCGGGCACGGTGATGACCGGCGCTGTTTGGGCGGGGAAATAGAGATGGAAAGTCGTGCCCTGGCCGGGCTGGCTTTCGACGGTGATGAGGCCTTCATGGGACTGGACAATGCCATGCACGACGGCGAGGCCGAGGCCGGTGCCTTTGCCGACCGGTTTGGTGGTGAAGAAGGGTTCGAAGATGCGCTGCAAGGTGCGGGCGTCCATGCCATGGCCGGTGTCCGCCACGGTCAATTGCGCATACTGAATGGGCCGGAAGGCGGGATGGCCCAGCAGGAATTGTTTGCCGGGGTCAAAGGCGTTCAAGCGCACGGTGAGCAGGCCGGGGTGGCCTTCCATGGCGTGCAGGGCGTTGGTGGCCAGATTCATCATGACCTGGTAAATCTGGGTGGCGTCGGCGAGGACGGCGGGCGTGTCGGCGTCGAGCCGGGTTTCGATTTTGATTTGGGCGGGCAGTGAGGCGCGGAGGAATTTCATGGTCTCCTTGACGGTGGCCTCCAGTTTGATGACCTGGCGCATTTGCTCGCGCTGACGGCTGAAGGTGAGGATCTGCTGCACGAGATCCTTGGCCCGGTTGGCGGCCTGGAGGAGATCCCGGATGGTTTCCTGCGCCGGCTCATTCCCGTCGGCATCCTGCTGGAGCAGGTAGCAGGAGCCGAACATGACGGCGAGGATGTTGTTGAAGTCATGGGCGATGCCGCCGGCCAGGGTGCCGATGGCCTCCATTTTTTGCGCCTGCCGCAAATGATCCTCGAGCTGCCGCTGGTCGGTGACATCCTGTTGGATGGCGACGAAATGAGCGATCCGGCCATCGGCGCCCCGGACGGGGGTGATGGTCATGTCCTCGGTGTAAAAGCGGCCGTCCTTGCGCCGGTTGACGAGTTCGCCGTGCCAGACGTTGCCGGTGGCGATGGTGGCCCAGAGGGTGGCGTAAAAGGCCGGGGGGTGCCGGCCGGATTTTAGGAGGCGGGGATTGGCCCCGACGACTTCACCGGCGGAATAACCCGTGAGGCGGCAGAAGGAGGGGTTGACCCATTCAATTTGGCCGGCGGAGTTCGTGATGACAATGCCGTTGGCAACGGAGGCGAGGGTGCTGTGTTGCAGGCTCATCTGAGCCTCGGCCTGCTTGCGTTCGGTGATGTCGAGCATGGAGCCGACCAGGCAGTCTTCCCCGCCGATGGCCACCTCTTCGCCCGACCATAACACGCGGCGGATCCGTCCGGATTTGGTTTGGACTTCGAATTCCACGTTTTGCAGGCCGCCGGGTGC
>CAZUBG010000226.1:5670-8423 GCA_964618545.1 uncultured Bifidobacteriaceae bacterium
GCGAGCCCGGAAATGATGCCGGCCCGCCGCCCCGGATCCACCCACAGCTTCAATTCACAGGACGTGCGGCCAATCACTTCCTCGCGCGACCATTCCAGCAAGCTTAAAAAGGCGGGGTTGACGTCCACGTAACGCCCCTCACGCTTGGTGGCCAGGGAGGTGGCCACGGGATTGGAATTGAACATGCGGGAAAACTTTTGCTCGCTCTCGCGCAAAGTGGCCTCGGCCTGTTTCTGCGAGGTGTTGTCCTGAATGAAGCCGAAAACCCGGCCATGGGCCGGATCCGCATGTCCAATCGCGTGGACGTTCCGGCGGTTGCCCCGGGCGGTGATGATTTCCAGTTCGGCATCGAACGCCTCGCCCTGCTCGATGGCGCGCCGCACCAGCCGTTCGATAATCGGCCGGCAGGCCGGGGTGTAGAATTGGATGCCTTCCTCCACCGTGATGGGGCGGGGCGGGGCGATTTCGTGAATGGCATAGACGGTGGGCGTCCAGGTCTGCATCCGGGTGGCGCTGTCAAATTCCCAGCTTCCGACGCGGCCCATGCGCTCGGATTCGGCGAGCAGGTGCTGGCTGTGTTCCAGGGTTTCTTCCATCAGCTTGCGCTGGGTGATGTCGGTGGAAATGCCCAGCAGCCCGCAGACTTGCTGGCGCGCGGCGTCGGCATAGATCGGGGTTTTGACTTCCCAAAGGACGCGCCGGCCGCCGGAGGTGCCTGGAATGTCTATTTCCTCCACGGTCTGTTCGCCCTGGAAGACCCGGTCGTCAATGGCGTGCAGCCGCCGGGCGGTGTCCGGCGGGAAAAACCGGGTGTCGTCACCACCCACGAGCGCCGCGGCGGAACAACCGAACAGTTCGAGCGTGGGGCGGTTGGCATAGGTGTAGCGTCCGGCCACATCCTTGAGGTAGATGCAGGCGTGGACCTCGTCCAGCGCGGCGCGGAGGCGCTCGGATTCGGCGAGGGCCGCCCGCAATTTCAACTCGGCCTGCTTGCGGCCGGTGATGTCTTCGAGGACCCCCTGAACGATGCCTTCGGCGCGGTCGTATTCGGCCACGGAATGGAGGTCGAGAATGGCCCCGTCGCTTTTGCGGATGATTTGGAATTCAACGTCGTAAGGCTGGCGGCCCGCAACCAACTGGTGCAGCGCGGTGTTCAGCCGGGGGCGGAATTGTTCGAGCGGGAAGGTTTGGACTTGGGAAAGAGTGAGCGGCCCGTTCTCGCTGATGCCATAAATGCGGCAGGCTTCCGGGGAGGCCCACACCGCGCCGGTTCGCAGATTGAAGGTCCAACCGCCCACCCGGCTGATGCGCTGGGTGTTGAGCAGCCAGCGGCTGACGCGCTGCATTTCCGCCTCCATTTGCTTGCGTTCGGTGATGTCGGTGGTGGCTCCGACCATGCGGATGGGGCGGCCGGTGGCGTCGCGCACGGCCTCGCCGCGCGAAAACACCCAGCGATAGCCGCCGTCCTTGTGGCGGAGCCGGAATTCAAGGGCATAACGACGGCCGGTTTCCAGATGCCCGTCAATCATGTTTTGAACGAGCGGCAGATCCTCGGGATGGACGAGTTGGCGGAAGGAGGACGGGTGGTTGGACAGTTCGTCGTCCCGGTAACCCACGATTTCCTTCCAGCGGGGTGAGCAGATGTGAGTATTGGCGAGGAGATCCCAATCCCACAGGCCGTCATTCACGGCGCGCTCCGTGAGCACGTAACGCTCCTGGCTGGCCCACAAGGCCTCCTCGGTTCGTTTGCGCTGGGTGGTGTCGGAAATGGTTCCCATCATCCGCACGGGCGTGCCGTCCGCGGCCCGCTCGACCACCCGTCCGCGAACCCAGGTCCATTTGAGGGCGCCACTTTTGGCAATCATGCGGAACTCGCACAGGCAGGCGGCGGATTGGCCGGCAAGGTGTTCGTTGATCGCCTTCTGGACATCAGGCCAGTCTTCGGGGTGAACCAACCGCTTTAAGAAATCCATGTCGGCCGTCGTCTCGCCCGGGGAATAACCGATGATTTCCCAATAGCGGGGATTCAATTCCGCAATGCCGGTTTGGAGATTCCAATCCCAAAAACCGTCGGCGGAGGCTTCCAGCACCATGCGCAACTGTTCTTCACTCTGGTGATGTTGGGCGGCGGAGTTCCGGAGGGCCAGCTCGGCTTGCTGACGCCGGTCCATTTCCTGTTCCCATTGTCGCAGAAGCCGGCCCACCACGAGAAACAGCAATCCGCCGGTCACCACCACAAACAGCCAGCCTTTTAGAATGGAAAGTTGCACGCGGGTGTCGGGGTTGCTGACCAAAAGGGCCAGCAGCTTGTCCGAAAATAAAATCCAGCCACCGGCCACCATGACATAAGCCAAGGCCAGTCTGAATGCGGTCCTTCTGGATTTTAAGTGCATAACCCTAATCGCGGGGTGGGTTTCCGATGTTAGACTGGAACCACCATTGTTTGCGGCCTTTGTGTGAACCGGTAGATACTCATTCATTGGGGTCGAGTTGGAAACTCTTAAGCCAAACCGGGAATTGTATTTTAATCGTCTTATTTTGCGGTGGGGAGACGGTGGGGCAGGGGGTGTCCGGGGTGGAGTTGGAGCCGGAAGCCTGTTCCGCCAGGCCGTGGGGCGGAATCCTGGGACCGGGAAGCCCCGGTGTTCGGCGGCCCCGACCGGGTTTTTTACGGGGCAAAAACGGGTGAAGGTTGAAAGATGGTGCGCGCTGTAGGTTTCGAACCTACGACCCCTACCGTGTGAAGGTAATGC
>CAZUBG010000227.1:0-8389 GCA_964618545.1 uncultured Bifidobacteriaceae bacterium
TTCACCCCGCTGCGTTGTCGCCTTCACAGCCGCACTCTGGCAACCCTCCGGGTTGACGGGAGGACGGCCACCGGGTTCTTCGCTGTTTTCGGCGGAATAACAGGGTCCGGCGTTGATTCAGGTGGGAGGAAAGGCGGCGGGGACGGCGGGGCGGCCCGATCCACAGGTTGCCGGGCAGGAGTTCGGTGGCCCGGCCGGTTGCCAACCGGCGACACAGCCGACTGCCAGTCGGCGCCACCGCTGCGGGCGTGCGTCGTTGGTGAAGGGCTGGTCAATTCCCCGGTGGTTTCAGCCGTCCCGCTGGAACTCGTGGCTGGCTGGCCCAAACCTGGCGTTGGAAACGCCAGGCTATTCCCGGCCAGCCCTCCGGGCTTCGCCAAAGCTTCCGCCCGCCGCTATTTCTCCCCCAGCTTGTCCATCACAATCTTGGAGGCGTCGTGCATGTCATAGGGTTTGGCCAGGATGCAGACGTTGTAGGGTTTGATGCGGGCGTAGGTCGCGTCATTCAGGAAACCGGAGGCCAGCACGAATTTGGTTTTGGGCCAGCGTTTGATCACTTCCTCGATCAATTCCAAGCCGGTCATGCCGGGCATGTTGTAATCGGTGAACAGCAGATCCACCGGTTCGGAGGAGTCCTCCAAAATCTTGAGCGCCTGCTGGCCGCCGCTGGCCACGAGCACATTGAGCCCGGCCATCTGCAGGAATTTCTGCGTGAAGTCCCGCAGCAGATCCACGTCATCCACCACCAGCACGCGGCCCTTGCCCTGGACCAGCGGCATGTGCTCCGGCGCGGCGACCGGCGCCAGTTGCTCCGGCACGATGGGCAGGTACAGATGAAAGGTCGTGCCCTGGTTCAGGACGCTTTCCACCTCGACAAATCCGCCGGCCTCCTCGGCCACGCGCTGCACGATGGGCAGACCCAGTCCGGTGCCCTTGCCCTTTTCCTTGGTGGTGTAAAACGGCTCAAAAATCCGGGGCAGCACTTCGGGCGGAATGCCGCAACCGGTGTCGGCCACGCTGCAACGCGCAAAGGTGGCCCCGGGCGGGAGGTTGCGGCGCGCCATCAGTTCGGCCGAAGGCTGGACGATGGCATTGCTGAGCGTCAGGCGGCCGCCCGACGGCATGGCGTCCTGGGCGTTCACGCACAAATTGAGCAGGGCCTGACTGGCCTTGGTGGGGTCAATTTTCACCCGGAGCGGACTGGCGGTCGGATTGAGTTCCACAAGCACATTTCCCCGGAGCGTCCGCCGGCCGAGTTGATTGGCCTCCTTGATGGCCTTGTTCAGGTCGAGCACAATGCGGCGTTCGTCCGAGATGCGGCTGAAGGACAGCAGTTGCTGGGTGATTTCGGCGGCGCGCACGGCCGCCATGTCCACCTTTTCCAGGCCCTGGCGCAGCGGGGAATCGTCGGTGGTCTCCATGAGGATGAGACTGGTGTGACCGCGAATGACCTGGAGCAGATTGTTGAAATCATGGGCGACCCCGGCGGCCAGCGTTCCGATGATCTCCATTTTTTGGGCCTGAAAGAGCTGGTTCTGGAGTTCGTGATACTGCGTCTGATCGGTGATGTTGCAAATCAGGCCGTGCATCTTCGCCCCGTTGATCCAGGGCGAGGCCTTGACCAGCCAATGCCGGCCGTCGGGCGCATGAAAATGATTGTCCCGCGCCCGGCCGCTGCTCATGACGTCCTGGAACAAGGCCTGCAGCTCCGCCCGGCGCGCGGCATCCGGCACATGGTTCAGCAGGGCGTGGCCGATCTCGGGCGCCCCGTCCAGGCGGATGCCCCCGTGTTCGACCGGCAGGTGACGCCAGCCATCATTGGCGTGCGTGAGGCGAAACTCGCAATCCAGACTGTAAATCGCACCATCCAGGGACTGCAAGATGCTCTGCACGAAGTCGCGCTCGGTCCGCAGCTCGTCCTGCAAATGCTTGCGCACGGTGATGTCGCGTTCACAGATGACATACCCCATGAAGTGCCCGGCAAAGTCAAAAATCGGCGAGATGGTGGATTCGACGTGATACGTTTCCCCATTGCGGCGGCGGTTGACAAATTCACCAATCCATTCGCGCCCCCGGCTGACCTGTTCGCGATAGGCGCACACTTTTTCCTGTTCAAAGGGCGCGCGCAAAAAATCATCGGCGCGGCCCAGGACCTCCTCCATGCTGTAGCCGGTGATGGATTGAAAGGCGGGGTTGACGAAGGTGATGCGCAGATCGGCGTCGGTGACCAAAAAAACATCCGGGGTGGCGTCAATGGCGGTGATGAGCCGCTGGATGTGGGATTCCAAACGGAGGCGGTGGCCGTTTTCCTTGAAGCTGACGAGGCTGTACTCGTCGTCCAGGCAGACAATCTCCAAATCCATCAGGGAATGCGGCGCCCCGTCCTGGAGGACCATGACGGAATGAATTTTGTCGGGATGGGGCGGGTGGAGTTGCAACACGCGCCGCAGTTCCCGGTCCGCCTGCGGGGAGAGGATCTTGCAGATCGAAAACGAGCCTTCGTCCGCCCCCGGTTTGAGCCTGAACTGGCGCGCGGCCTTGTGGTTGATGTGCAACGCAATCCCGTCCCTGCCGCAGACCATCTGGGGCTCTTCGGACGCGTTGAACAGACTCCCCCACCAGCGACCGGTGTCATCCTTCCCCGACAATATGTTTGGACCGGTCAAATCATTCATGTGATGCCCCAACGGATGCCATTACCCATAAACAACCAATGTCTGTTTTATCGGCTGAATCCGGTTGTGGTTTAACACTTTTTCGATGAATGTGGCATTGAGGCGCTGGCCTTCCGGCACCAGCAACAGGTCGTTGTGGGTGTAAATGCCCTGGGCCAAAACCATGCCGGGCCGGAGTTCGGCCAGCATGACGCGCCGCTCCTTGCGGGGCACATTGGCCATGACCTGCGCCCGCAAAAAGACCCGCACGGCTTCGGGATCAAAGGCGAGCCCGGAGTCCCGCTTCACTTTTTCGTTGGCATCGGCATCCATCATGCGGCTGGAGGCAAAGGCCACCGCCACGGCGAGCAGGCGCGCCAGCCAGGGGATGTTCTCGCCCATGAGCTGGTCGGGATAACCGCTGCCGTCGTAATGCTCGTGGTGGGCGCGGATGATTTCGCCGACCTTTTTCAAGTCGCTGCCAAAGGAGGCGAGTTCCTGGCCGAGAATGGGATGCTGCTCGATCATCGCCTTTTCGGCCGGTTCCAGCATTTCCGGCTCCTCCTGCCAGCGGCGGATGATCTGGCGCGGCACGCCGACCAGGCCGATATCATAAAGCAGGGCGCTGCTTTCCAACACCCGCCGGTCCTCATCGTTCAATTGGAGGACCTGGGCGATGGATTTGCAGAGCTCGCACACCCGCCGCGCCTGATATCCCAGCGAGGGGTAAAAGGTCTGCATGGTGTGAACGCAGAGTTCCATGGAGCGGACGAAATTGCCCTCCATGGCGGTGTTTACTTCGGCCAGTTGGCGGTTCTGCCGGGCCACGAGTTGAAACTGCTGTTCGAGCGAGCGATTCAGTTCCACCAACTGCTCGTTCATGGACTGGGTGGAAGCCTGAAGCCGGGCGTTCTGACAAATGAGCTCGTAACGCTGCACGCCGTTTTTAATCGTGGCCAGGAATTCCTCGTGCAGCCAGGGTTTGACGATGAACCGGAAAATCTCCCCTTGGTTGATGGCCTCGATCACGATGTCGAGATCCACCACGGCCGTGACCAGGATGCGGGTGGCATAGGGTTGGATTTGCCTTGCCCGGGCCAGCAGTTCCAGCCCGGTCATTTCGGGCATGACCTGGTCGGAAATGATGACGGAGAACGCCTGTTTTTTAAGCTGCTCCAGCCCCAGCATGGGATCGGAGGCGATGACGGTTTGGTAATGGCATTTTCCCAGGATGTGCTGGAGGGTGGTGAGAATCGTCTTCTCGTCATCCACCACCAGAATGGGATCGGCGGGAGAAGCGGGTGGATTGGAGATATTCATGCCATGTCGGGTGGGCCGTGCCGGTCAGGAGAAGCTCGTCCAGGAGGCCGGACGGCTCAAAACATAGGACCGCTGAATTTGCTTCAAGTTCCGCCCCGCCTGGCGGAGCTGATCGAGCTTCAGCCGGGTGGCTTCCTTTTTCTCACGCAGCAGGGTTTGGTTGCGCTGTTGGAGTTCAATCAGATCGCGAATGGTTTCCTTCAGGGCCTTTTCCCTGACCGACGGATCCCCCCCTGATTCAATCCATTCTTTCCGGGCGGCCGGGGACAGCCGGGTGATGCGTTTCTGGAGGTGTTGGAGGGACTTTTGGCAGGAGGAAACGAGGTTCCAATCGCCCGCGCCAATCGCGCCGCCGACGGTCCCCGCCAGGCGACGCCACTCCTGATAGGCTTCGGTGAGATCGCGCCCGGCATTCATGAATTTAATTGGCTGAGAATTACGACCCCGGAGGATTTTGGTTCTTGAGCATGGTGGCCCAGGCATCCCGCAGCACGGTCATATGCCCGATCACCTCATCCACGCCGCCCCGCTGCTTTTGGAGGTTGCTTTCCCGGATCCGCCGGACAAAGTAATGGTAGAGTCGGCGCATGGTGCTGGCAAATTCCCCGCCTTTTTCCATGTTCAATGCGGCATTCAACGCCTGAATGATTTTCTGGGCGTTTTGCAGGTTGTTGTGGATCGTCATGTTCGCCTCCGCCGGATCGGCATAAGTGAATCCAGGCAAGGCGCGCTCCAGCGAGCGCAGGGCGCCTTCATACAGCATCAGGGTGAGTTGTCCCGGCGGCGCGGTCAAAGTGGTGATTTGACGGTATGACTTCCAAGGATTGACGGTTTGCATGACGATGAACTCGGGGCAAAAGCGTTTTGTTTCGGCTCAACTATTCGGACTGACTGTCTGAATTGTCGGCGGACTGGTTCACCAGCCGGTCCGCGACCCGGTTCAGGACTTCATCCGAGGGGTAGCTCTTGTCGGCCACCAGGTCCTTGGCGCGTTCGACCTGTCCAGGACGGACGGTTGACATGCTGCTCATCTGACTGTTGAGCGAATTGGAGGCTGAGAACGACGCGGTGTCCGGCGTAGGCGAAGAGGCGCTCTGCCGGGCGGCCGGCTGGCTGACCCCCCCTGGGAGTGTCTGGCCTGTATTGAACTCAATTTCCATAAATTTAATTTGCAGACTTTGGTTTATTATTCAACCACCGCTTGCTTGGCTCATCGGCAATTGGCGCGGAAACTTTAATCATATCTTTCCGATTCGGCAGGGTGGAGAGCGATTTGGCCAGGGCGTAGCGGCCAAACACCCGGGGCGAATTTTCGGTCTGCCAGTCGCTGTCGGAATCCCGGAGCAGGCTCCAGGCTCCGGCGGCCTGAAACTGGCGGGCCTGGTTCAGGACGGCCGGTTGTTCCGCATCAAAGACCTCATCCACGGCCCAGAGGATCTGGTGGGTTCGCGCGTCCACCAGCTTCATGCGCCACCCCACTGACAGAGGAGCATAGGCTTGGTAGAGGGTCAATTGAAAAAACAACACGGCGTCACAGCCGTAAACCCGGCGCAGGGAGTCAAAAAAATCCAGCGGCAGCGTCTCCTCGCCGGTCCAGCTTAACCGTCCGGTCAGACCGCGAAGATCCTGGGGGGCGACGCCAACCAACTCAAACCGCCTTGTTTTGGCCAATTCCGCCCGCAGGAGGGGTTCCAGGGTTTCGCCGCCGGAGGCCAGGTCGGACTTGGATCCTTCCCAGGCGGCGGGAAGAACCGCCACGCGCCGCAACTCCGCCGGCAAAACCGGCGTGGCCTGATAGGTGTTGTCCGAGGGATCTCCCGGCAGGAACATGGGAATTGTGGCCGGCTGACGGGGGGGTTCCGCGTCAACCCCCAGGGCGAGGCAGGCGACCAGACCAACAACCGTCCACCCGGCGGCCTTGAGCCGCCGGCGGGGGGCGTCAAAGGGTCCGGTTTTGGATGGGGAGACGACGCGGCGCATGGGATTAGAGGGTTCCGTTGGTTACCTGCTCGGACAAATAAGTCATTTCCTGGTTGGTCTGCGACTCGGCCACTTCCATCGCTTCAAATTCCGAATCCCACATGGCGCTATCCGAGGAGATTTTGGTTTCCAAATTGGAGATTTGGGTGGTGATGTTGCTGTTCTCCTGGGTGAGGGTCGCCTGTTGGTTGGGCACGGTGCCGCCGGTGCCGATGGTGTCGTTGAGCCAGTTGTTCAACTGGGTTCCCCAGCCATTGGTGCTGGAAAAGAAGGACTGGACCTGGCTGAGATTGCTGGTCAGCGCCGTGTTGAGCGTGGAAGCGCTGGTCAGGGCGATGGTGTTGTTCTGGCCATTCGTCTGAATGCCCAGATCGGACAGCATGGCAATGGCGCCCGACAGTCCCGGCACCGGTTGATTGGCGGTGTCACGCAAATCGGAGGCGATGCCGCTGGCGGTCAAGTCCCCGGTCAGGGTCCCGGGGGTGGTGGTGCCGGAGGAGGAGGTGGTGACGGCCTGCTGGGTGGAGATGTACGACTCCGCCGTGTTGTAGTCGGTGATGAATTGATTAATGGCGGTGCTGATGGCGGCGGTGTCGCTGGTGACGGAAACCGTGGTGGAACCGGTCGTCACGGGGGTCACGGTGAGTCCATTGATGCCGGAACTGTCCGAACTGATGGAGTTGGACTGGCTGACCAACTGGGTGCTGTTGCCATTGACCGTATACAGGAGGTTGTTTCCCTCTTTCAGCGTGCCGCTGGCCAGGCCGGTGGCCGCCAGAAAATTACCGGTCACATCCTGGGCGGTGATGCCGATGGCACCGGTGGTGTTGTTGGTCAGGACGAAATTGTTGGTCAGATTGTCATAGCTGGCCGTGACCCCGGCGCTGGAACTGTTGATGCTGTTCAGCACGTCATTGATGCTGTCGGTGCCGGAGTCATAATTGATGGTGACCCCGTTGATGGTGAAGGCGCCATTGCCGCCGCCGCCATCGGTGATGGCGGTGCCCAGGCCGGAGGCCGACATGTCGGCGTTCAACTGCACGGTGCCGAGCGCGGTGTTGCTGGTGATCGTGTCGGAACTTGTGCTGGAGTTGTATAATCCGGCGGAGGTCAGGAAATTACTCGTGTCCGTCTCGCTGCCCAGGACGATGGGACTGCTGCTGGTCAGCGAAATTTCATCGGTGCTGGAATCGTAGCTGGCGGTGACGGCGTTGTTGGTGGCGGTGGCGATGTTGTCAAAAACATCCTGCAGCGTGTCCGTGGCGGCGACGGTGACCTGATCGCCATTGATGGTGAAAGTGCCGTCGGTGACGGGGGTGGCGAAGGCGGCGGAGCTGAGGGTGACATTGCTGGCATCTTCTCCGCTGGGAACCAGGGTTTGGCTGATGCCGGTGGCACCGTTGAGTTGGGAGGCGGTGGCCAGTTGCGAAATGTCAAAAGTGAAGCTGCCCAGGGTGGCGCCCGCCTCGGAGCTGGCGCTGGCCACGCTCGTGTCGGAACTGGTCGCCGTGGTGCCTTGGTAAAGCGAGGTGTCCAGCAGGGTCTCCACATCGGTCTGGAGCGTGGTCAGGTCGCCGTCAATGGTGGTGTAGGCGCTGTTCTGCGCCTGGAGCGAGGTTTGCTGGGCTTCCCACTGGGTCTCCGGAGCGCGTTCCGCATTGGCCAGTTCCTCCACCGTGGTGGTCCAATCCGTGCCCGAAGCCAGGCCGGCCACGGAGATGCCAGAGGAACCGTCGGTGGCGCCGTTGGTGGTGTTGCCCTGGCTTTGCAGGGTGCTGTCGGACAAAAGTTGCGACAGCGTGGAGCTGGCACTGCTGGTTGAACTGACGCTTGACATATGTTTTCTTTCTTCGGGCGGTTTCCCGCCTGTCTTTCAGCGACCGGTCCGGCCGTGCGCGCAAGAACCCGGACGGCGCACCCGCGCCGTCCGAGCCTGTTCACTCTTCCACCCTGCCGGGCTGATCAGCTCAAGAGCTTCAGCGCAATTTGCGGCATGGTGTTGGCCTGCGCCAACATCGCCGTGCCGGTCTGCACGAGGATGTTTTGCTGGGCATAGGCGGTGCTCTCCGTCGCCACATCCACATCCATGATCTGGCTGTTGGCGGCCGAGAGGTTGTTGTTCAGCGTTTCGAGCTGGTTGCTGTAGTCGGTCAGGGTTTCTTCGTTCGTGCCAATCGTGGCGCGATCCGACGCCAGTTGATTGATGGCGTTGGAAACCGACGTCAATGCGCTGGCCGCCCCCGTGGTGGTGGCGATGGACGCATTGGACAGACCGCTGTAGACCGACGCCCCCAGATTCACCCCGGTGTTGGTGAAGGTGCCACCGCTGCTGTCCACGGTGACCGCCAGGTTGTCGCCATTGAACAGGCTGACCCCGTTGAAGCTCTGCGTGGCCACGTTGTTGACGTATTTGGCCAGCGTGTTGAACTCCCCTT
>CAZUBG010000228.1:0-8300 GCA_964618545.1 uncultured Bifidobacteriaceae bacterium
GCTGGTTTGATCGTCAAACCGGATTTTGCAGCCGACTTCGCGGCCCCAGGGAACGTCGAGTTCCTCGGCGATGCGGCGGGAAATGGAGAGGGCGGCGACGCGCCGGGGCTGGGTGCAGCCGATTTTGGCCTCGACCCCCAGCCCGGCCTCGAGACACATTTTGGGAATCTGCGTGGTCTTGCCTGACCCGGTCTCCCCGGCAATCACCACGACCTGATGCGCCCGGATGGCGGCGACAATATCGTCCTTGCGACTGGTGATGGGCAATTCCGGCGGATAGCTGACGCGGGGCAACTGCTGGAGACGTTCTTCGCGCAATTCGACCGAAGCGCGGGCCTGGGCCAGCAGGCGGTCCAAAATGGCATCATGCGTGGCCGGATGCCGCTCATCGCGCAACAGGCGGACCAAGCGAGACCCCAACCGCACCCAGTCGGGGAGCATCCCCCGGGGCAGCAAAGCTTTGATCTCTTGAATTCGGGCGTCGGTCATGCCGGAGCCGGTGACTATAACTGATTGGGAGACGGGGGGAAACCCTGTAAACGGCAAAGGGATTTGAAGTGATTAACATCTAGTCGACAAGTCGTTCTTAAAGCTGACATTGGATGAATTATCCGCCCCTTCTCATGGAATTTGGTTCGGTTTGATTTGGTTTGACCAGGTTTGACCAGCCTTGACCGGACGGAACCAATTTGAAACGAACACCATGATTGTAATCTGCTCTCTGGCATTGACTTATACCAAATTTAGAAGTCAAAAAAAGCGTTTTAATTGACTAACCGATGGTTTGACCCGGTTTGACGGGGAACGCAGTGGTAAAATTAAAACATCAACTCGTGGAGTCGCATTTCAAACACGGCAAACGGAGGTTGTTCGGGGTCTTGGGTCTCTGGTGGCAGCCACAATGCATCCAAACGTTTGGCGGAAATTGAAAGGTCGGATTTAGTTGGATTTGATCGGATTGACCACCAAAACCAAAAATTCAACCTTAGATTGCGTCGGCAATGTCTGTGCAATTAAAATGCAAGCGCGGTCGTGCCACGCCCTCCAAAGGGCGGTCTGGCGTCCTCCTTACGACGGAATATGTCAAAGATCACTCCGCCGTCGCTGAAGCCATGGCGGACGAGCGAGCCGGGGAAGCGTCTGTGTCGGCGTACAGGGTCACACTGGCAACAGATTTGTCACCCTCCTCTCTCATTGCCGGCCGGACCCGGAAAAAACAAACCGGTGCCGGTCGGCACAACAAAAAGCTGTCACATTTTATGATGCTGTCAACAAATGATTCCGACCTTGATGCACCGGTTGCGTCAGGAAACAACGATGATACCGGATGGGACGGCCGGGAAATTCAACCTGTGGGCGCCGGCTTGGATCGCCGAATGCCCGGCCATGGGCAGCCTCGGTTATTGGAATTGTCGCGGTTGAGGCCATTTTCCTAATTGTTGCAGACGCGCAGCAGCGGAGAGAACCTCTTCCCAATCAGGCAGCGAGGTGGGCTTCGGCATAGGACATCCAAAAATGGTGGCGTTGGGCGTGCGGATCGGCGATATGCGCGCGGCAGACCTGTTGGATTTTTTTAAAGATGACCGGGTCGGCCAGGGTGGCCCGACGCAATTCCTCCCAATCCCTGCGCTTGCCGCGCGCGATCACATCGTCAATGGCCGCCAGACTCAACTCCTGATGATTAAGATGCCGGTGGATCATGTCTGCGGTCAGGTTTTTTCGCCGGTTTTCCGGCTTTGCTCGATGAACAGCTTCTGCAAATCCGCCAGCGACTTCGACTGGGAGGTTCCTTCCACCGTTTTCTCGGCAATGTCCTGGACTTTCTGATAGGCGGCCTCGAGTTGTTGGGCCAGTTTTGCGTTGGCCGCAACCAAGTCTTTGCCGGACTTCTCCAGCGCCTCGTTTTTCGCCATCAGCACATTGCGCTCGCCCTCGAACTCCTTGCGCGAGAGGTCCTCGCGATTTTTGGCCTCCAACTTGAGTTTGTCGCTGATCTCCTTGACCGCAAGGCTGACGGCGCTCTCGAGTTCCTTGGGAAAGGCCGCCGCTTTGGCCCGCAACTCCGTCAGTTCGCGCTCCCGGTCGGCAATCGCCTTTTCGCGTTCGGCCAGATCCTTGTCGGCGGTTTCCCGTTTGAGTTTGATCTCTTTTTCCAAGGCCGTTTTTTCGTCGTTGAGCTTGTCTTTGATGGTCTGCTGGTCGCGCTTGAAGGCGTAGGTGAAATCCTCCCGCTCGCGATCACGCGCCTTCTTTTCCGTGGCGTCACGTTCCTTCAACTCCGCTTCATGCGATTTCTTTTCCTGTTCCCAAGCCGCGCGACGGGCCTCAATCTCGCCCTCCAGCTCCTCACGCTCCCGTGCAATCCGGCTTTCAAATTCAGATTGCTTCTGGTGGTGCGCTTCGATCAAAGCGGCCAGGCTGACGGCGGCTTTTTCAATGCCGTAGAGTTCCTGCAACTCCCGCTCCTTGCCCGCCACGGCTTTTTGAACGCCGCGGAACTTGCCCGACTCGGCTGCGAGCCGGTCCGAAACACCGGCCAGCATCTTGCCGATTTCCGCCTTCAGCGCGCCGATGTCCCGGTCAATCCCTTCGGGATCAATCGCCACCGCCACCTTGAGGGCCTCCTCGGTGCGTTTCTCCTCCAAGTGCCGCTCCGGCGCCAGGTCGGCGGCGCGCTTTTCTTCGAGTTGGCGGGCCAGCGTCTGATAGGCCTCCAGCATCTCTTGTTTGGTGCTCTTGTCCGAAAGTTTTTTTGCGGGCGCAGGTTTTTCAGGCATGGTAATTTGGTGTTCCACAGTTTCCAAGTGTCGGCCGGGACGATGCCAAACCCGGCCGCGCCTGTAAAGAAAAAGGATTCGCCCCGGAACCCGCAAACCTGCAAAAACAAGGACTGGAGATTCACGTTCAGGCACGGCAGAGGCAGGCGTGTTTTTGAATGGTGTTCGGAAGTGAAACGGCTGTCCACACCGGTGCCGCTCCGGCGACTGCGTGCCTGATGGAAAATCCTCCCTGTTCACGGGCCATCAACCCGATGGCCTCCCGAAGCCCGTCCGGATTTCAAGCAACGGAAGCCTTTTCCTGACGGGCCGCCCGGACAAGCTGTTCATCAAAAGATGCGAGTGCCGCGCCCCGCCGCAGGGCCAGTTCCAAGTATGCGGCATCATAAACAGTAAGCTGGTGCCTGCGCGCCAGTGAAAGGATTCTGCCGGGAACTTCTTCCGCCGTGTGCTCGTCCTCTTCAAACGGAAGGGCGTTCACCAACATCAAAGCATGAGCGACCTGCTCCGCCGCGATCCGCCCGCGCCTTTCCGCCATCAACAAGCCATTGCCAACCTCCAGCCACCAATGCGCCGGAATTCAAGCATCGGCCCCCGTTTCAATCACCAAGCGGATCGCAACAGCGCGGTCGGTGGATTCATCCGGCAAGAGCCACGCGAGCGCCACGGAAGGATCAACAACGCAGGCTGGCATTAAAAGCGCCTCCCCTCATTGATCAGGTCCTTCAGCGGGGTGTTGTCCTTCGAGCGGGGCAGGCTCTGGCGCAAGTCATCCATCTGACGAAAAATTGCGACCACCTGCTTTTGTGATGGCCGGTTGGCCGGAACCAGGCGCGCCACTGGCAGATCATGCTTGGTGATGGTGATTTCTTCGCCCCGGGCGACCCGCTCCAGGAGTTGTGAAAAGTGAGTCTTGGCTTGAAAGGTCCCAACAAAGGCGCAGGACCGGCGGGTTTGATGGCGAATGGCAGACATAATCAATCCAGTTTAAGACCAGCATAACATCTTGTTTGACCGGTTCAACCCCGAAATCCATTAAAAATTTCATCAAACAGGGATTGCGCCGGGGGGCAAAATGTTGCACAACTGGCGGCTCATTAAATATGAGCCGGAAAACGACACAAAAAATCAACCCCGAAACGCAACTCCTGCAGTTATTGAAACTGGTTCTCCCCAAGGCCACCCACGATCCGGAACTGGCCGGCAAAATTTACGCGGCGATTGAAAGCGAGCTGAAAACCAAGTCCCGCGCGGTGGCGTTTGAGAAATTCTGCACCCAGGTTGAGTTGCCGGATCTCGAACCCAAGACGCTCAAGGATGTGAAACTCCAACTGGCGTCCGCCTTTGGCACCAGCGGCGATGTGGTCATCAAACCCGACCCCAAGGAAAAGACCCTGGCCGTGGAAATTGACCTGCCGGACGGCACCCAATTGCAAAGCCAGATTCCCGTCCGCGCGCTGGCCCCCGAGGGCAGTGAGGACCAGGAAATCGTCCTGAAATACATCCCCTGCCCCGTGAGTCTGCCCGGCGATCCCGAATTGGTCTGGCTGCTGGCCAAACGGGAAAACATGACGGCGGAAGAGGCGGGCATCGCCATTGCCAAATTGGAGGATGATTTTTGGGCCTCCAAAACCGGCCAAAAACTGCTGCGCGACCGCGTGGAACGGAGCTTCCCGGAATTCATCAGCCGCGCCCCGGCCGGCCTGTTGTCCGAAGTCGGGATCAAGCGGCATTACAAAACGCCGGAGGCGGTGAAAATCCTGCGCCCGCTCCCGCCGCAAAAACGGTCGTGATGAATGCCGGGGCGCATCAGCACGCCGCCCTCTGGAGCGCCGGCTTGCAGTCGGCTTTGGGCGTGCGGAAAGGCAACGCGGTTGGTTGCCGGCCAAACGTCGGAAGCCATAAGCCGGTCACAGACCGGCGCTCCGGTGGCGGGGACGCCGCCCGGCAGTGGGCACCGGGCCGGCAGGGTGGGCGCGGTGAACATTTGCCAAACGGCGCCATTCCGGGTTTACTGGGCGCGTGTTATTGGATCTGATCTTCGGACTCCGCCCGGCGACTCATCCCGCCGGGGAATGGCTGGCCGTCGGCGTGCGCCGGGTGCCGCTCCGAATGGTGCGCCATCCCCGGGCGCGGCGCTATCTCCTCCGGCTGTTGCCCGATGGCACGGCGCGGGTGACCATTCCGCGTGGCGGCACGGTTCATGAAGCCCGGAGTTTTGCCGAACGACAAACCCGCTGGCTCGAAAGCCAGCTTTCACGACTCGACCACCAACCACCCGCGTCCCCGGCCTGGGTGGTGGGAAAACCAGTGTGGTTCCGCGGGGAGGAAGTGACCCTTCAAAGTCCGGCACCGGGCTGGGTTCAACTGGCCGGCGAATCCGTCCGCGTGCCGGAGACCGCCGATCTCCGTCCCGCCCTCCAAAATCATCTCCGGCGGCTGGCCGCGCGCGAACTCCCACCGCGCGTTCTGGAACTGGCGCGGCGTCACGAAGTGGCCGTCACGCGCGTCTCGGTGCGCAACCAGCGGACCCGCTGGGGCTCCTGTTCGCGGCGCGGGGTCATCTCCCTCAACTGGCGGCTGATTCAGTTGCCCGGTTTCGTGAGCGACTATGTGATGCTTCATGAACTCATGCACCGACGGCAGTTGAACCATTCGGCGGCCTTCTGGCGGGAAGTGGAGCGGGTCTGCCCGGATTATAAGACCGCCGAACGCTGGTTGAAACAGCATGCGGCCTTATTAAGTCAGGCCGTGTTCAAATAGAGTACTTGATAAGTTTTGCTTCCTGTGACACATTTCTTGCCATGGATGTTTTGACATTATCACGAATCCAGTTTGGCGGCACCATTGCGTTCCACTATCTCTACCCGCCGCTGAGCATCGGGCTGGGGGTGCTGCTTGTCATCATGGAGGGATTGTGGCTCAAAACGAACCAGCCGGTGTACCACCAGCTCGCCCGGTTCTGGACGAAGGTGTTTGCGCTGACCTTTGCGATTGGGGTGGCGACGGGCATCGTGATGGAATTTGAATTCGGCACCAACTGGGCGACCTATTCACGGTTTGTGGGCGATGTGTTCGGCAGCGCGCTGGCGGCGGAGGGCATTTTCGCCTTTTTCCTGGAATCAGGTTTTCTGGCGCTATTGCTGTTTGGCTGGGACAAGGTCGGACGCAGACTGCACTTCTTTGCCACCTGCATGGTGGCGCTGGGCGCTCATTTCAGCGCCGTCTGGATCGTGGTGGCCAATTCCTGGATGCAGACGCCGGCGGGCTATCATCTGGTGGGCGAAGGGATGCACACGCGCGCGGAGATCACGGATTTTTGGGCGCTGGTCTTCAATCCCTCGATGCTGGAGCGGCTGTCGCACACACTCTGCGGGGCATGGCAGGCCGGGGCGTTTCTGGTCATCAGCGTCAGCGCCTGGTACCTGCTGAAACAGCGCCATGCGGAATTTGCGCGCGCCTCGCTGCGGGTGGGCCTGGTGGTGGCGCTGGTTTCCTCAGGGTTGCAACTGGTGACCGGCCACATCAGTGCACAGGGCGTGGGCCGGAACCAACCGGCCAAGCTGGCGGCGTTCGAGGGGCTCTACGACACCACCTCCAATGCGCCGCTCATGATCCTCGGCTGGGTGGATGAAAAGCACGAGCAAACCCGGGGCCTGGAACTGCCGGGCGCCCTGAGTTTTCTCACCCACAATGATTTTCACACGCCGGTGACCGGCCTGCATGAATTCAAACCGGAGGATCGTCCGCCCGTCACCGCCTCGTTTCTGTTTTTTCATGGCATGGTGGGCGCGGGCATGGCCACCCTTTTCATCGCCCTGCTGGGCTGTTTTTATTGGTGGCGCGGAACCTTGTTTCAGACGAAATGGCTGTTGTGGGTGCTGGTGTTCTCCGTGCTGGGGCCGCAGCTCGCCAACCAACTCGGCTGGTTTGCCGCCGAAGTGGGCCGGCAGCCCTGGCTGGTGTACGGCCTGATGCGCACCCCGGAGGGCCTGTCCGCCGTGGTCACAGCCAATGTCGTGCTGACCTCGCTGATCATGTTCTCCTTCATTTATTTCCTGCTGTTCGCCGTCTTCATCTACCTGTTGAACGATAAAATCCAGCATGGCCCGCAGGAGGAGGACCTCATTCCCTCCGGCAAACTGGCCCTGCCCGCCCACGACCACCTGACCCCATGAACTTTCTGCATCCCGACCTCAACACCGTTTGGTTCATCCTCCTGGGCATCCTGTTCACCGGCTATGCGGTGCTGGACGGCTTCGACCTGGGCATCGGCGCGCTGCACCTCTTTACCCGGGAGGATGCCGAGCGCCGGGTGCTGCTCAACTCCATCGGCCCCGTCTGGGACGGCAACGAGGTCTGGCTGGTCACCGGCGGCGGCGCGCTGTTCGCCGCCTTTCCCAATGTGTATGCCACGGTTTTCTCGGGTTTTTACCTGGCCTTCATGCTGCTGCTGGCCTCGCTGATTTTCCGGGCGGTGGCCATAGAATTTCGCAGCAAACAACCCATGCGCTGGTGGCGGCAAATGTGGGATCTGGGATTTTCGGCCGGCAGCCTGCTGTCCAGCCTGCTCATCGGCATCACGCTGGGCAACCTGGCCTGGGGCGTTCCCATTGATGAACGCGGTGAGTTTGCCGGCACCTTTCTGGGTTTGCTGACCCCCTACCCCCTGCTCATCGGGCTCACGACGGTGGCCCTGTTCATGATGCACGGGGCCATTTATGGAGTCTTGAAAACCGAGGGGGCCTTGCACGACAAGCTGCGCGGTTGGGCGATGCGCTGCATCATCGCCTTTGTCATTTGCGCGGCCACCACCACCATGGCCACCCTGCTTTACGTTCCGCACATTGCCGCCCGGGTGCGGGACAACCCCTGGCTTTTCAGCCTGGCGCTGGCCAACATGCTGACCATCGCCAACATCCCCCGGGAGTTCCATCATAAACGTGACTGGCTGGCGTTTCTCTCCTCCTGTGCCGCCATGATCACCCTCATGCTGCTGTTCGGCATCAACCAGTATCCCCACCTGGTGTACAGCCTGCCGCACCCCGAACACAGTTTGAACATTTACAATGCCGCCTCCTCACCCAAAACCCTGGGCATCATGCTGGTCATTGCCGCCATTGGCATCCCCATGGTGCTGGCCTACACCGTGAGCATTTATTGGATCTTTCGGGGCAAGGTGAAAATGGACCGGATGAGCTACTGAGGATGCCCCCCAACCTTACAGACAGCCGATCCGCCGCCACATGGGTTTCAGATCGGGGTCCTTCAACGCCATCTGTTTGATTTCCTTTTTGCCGCCCAGCGTGATGGCCTGGATGAGCCATCGCAGGGCGGCCGATTCATCGCCCATCTGGCATTCGTAACAAGCCAGATTATACACAATGAGGGATTCCATCGGGAACAAGTCCCGGGCCCGGGCGAGAATATCGCGCGCCTGGGGAAGGCCCCCGCCGGGCTTGCGGCGCACGGCATAGGCCAGGGACACCCACGCCCCCACTTGGTTGGCGTAGGTGTCCACCA
>CAZUBG010000229.1:0-8287 GCA_964618545.1 uncultured Bifidobacteriaceae bacterium
AAACGCAACGACCCTCTTTCACTCTGTGCCTAAAAAGAATTTTGTCTCACACCCGTCCCTGAAAGGAAGGCGGACGGAAACTTGACACTCGTTGAGCGTCCAGTGACTATTTACAGTCAAACGCAATTATGAATGTTCAAAAAGCAAATGGACCGGCGGCGGCCACCGGCATCGGGGCGGTGCTGATTTTGGCAGCGGTGCTGGCGGTTCTCTTCTGGCGGAGTTTTCTGCCGGAATATGTGCATTTTTCCAATGACGGTCCGCTCGGGCAACAGGCCGCCGCCTTTGCCCGGCTGCCGGCTGGTTATCTGGGCATCTGGGTGGACAACAACGACCTCGGCGGCAACGGTGGTTCGCTGCCCTTTGGCATTTACTCCCTGTTCAGTTGGTTGGTGGGACCCATTGGATACGCCAAATTTCTGGCGCCGTTTGACCTGTTTATTTTGGGGCTGGGGGCGTGGGCGTTTTTCCGCCAATTAAAGCTGTCCCCGCTGGCCGCCACCCTGGGGGCGCTGGCGGCGGCGTTAAACTCAACTTTTTTCGCCACGGCCTGCTGGGGGGTGGCTCCGCAGGAAGGGGCGGTCGGCATGGATTTTTTTGCCATGGCCCTGGTGATTTCCATCTCGGCGGAGACCCCGCTCATCATCAGCCTGGCCCGGCTGGCTTTGGCTGGTTTATGCGTGGGAGAGAATGTCATTGAAGCCTCGGATATTGGGGCGATTTTCAGCCTGTGCGTGTCGGCCTTCATTTTGTTTAATGCCTTAAACCAGGAAAAGGGGCCGGTACCGGCCAGAATTGGCCGGGGCGTGGGACAGATCATCCTGGTGGCCATCTTTGCCGTGTTTATTGCGACCCAAGCCCTGGTCACGCTGGTTGGCACGGAGATTCAGGGCATCGCCGGAAACTCCCAAGATGCCGAGACCAAGGCCGCCCATTGGGACTGGGCCACCCAATGGAGTCTGCCCAAATCGGAAACCCTGGGCCTGTTTGTGCCCGGCTTATTCGGGTACAAGATGGACACGCCGCAAAACATGGATGTTAATTTCAAGGATTATTACGATGGTGGAAATTACTGGGGGGCCATGGGGCGTGATCCGAATTGGGACCGCTATTTTGCCAGCGGCAGCAAGGGCGATGCCCCACAGGGTTATCTTCGCCAGACTGGCGGCGGGAATTACGCCGGCATACTGGTGGTTTTGGTGGCGGTGTGGGGCGCGGCTCAATCCCTGCGGAAACAGGATTCGGTTTTTTCCGACCGCCAGCGCCGCCAGGTCTGGTTCTGGACCGCGGTGGTCATCCTGTCCGTCTTGTTCGCCTGGGGGCGATATTCATTTTTTTATGCTTTGTTCTACAAGCTGCCCTATGTCTCCACCATCCGCAATCCGACCAAATTCATCATCGTTTTCTCCTGGGCCATCGTGGTTTTGTTCGCCTATGGGATTGATGGACTCAGCCGGCGACACCTGGCGAAGACCAGCGGAGCGGCCCTCAATCCGGCGGCGCAACTCAAACATTGGTGGGCGAGCGCCGGGAGCTTTGACCGCAAATGGACGTGGGGTTGCCTGGCGGCGGTGGTTTTAAGCCTGCTGGCCTGGGTGATTTATACGGCTGAAAAGCCGGCGTTAATCCGCGACCTGCAAGTCCTCGGCTTTCCGGGCGCGATGGGAGAACTCATTGCCACCTTCAGCATCCACCAAGCGGGCTTTTTTGTGGTGCTGTTGGCGGTCGCCGCGGTTCTGACCATCCTGATTATCTCCGGCGTTTTTGCGGGCCGCCGGTCAGTTCTTGGCGGTCTGCTGTTGGGGTTGTTCCTCCTGGTGGACTTGGGGCGGGCCAATCTGCCCTATATCAATCATTGGGATTACAAGCAAAAATATGACATCGCCCCCGCCAACTCCGCCCAATCCACCAATCCCATCCTGAATTTGTTGCGGGACAAATATTATGAGCACCGCGTGTGCGAACTTCCCTTCAGCCCGCCGGAAGGTTTGGATTCCTTTCACCAACTCTACACGATTGAGTGGATGCAGCACCAGTTCCCCTATTACAACATACAGTCACTGGAAGTGTGGCAACGGCCGCGGGTGGCGGCGGACATTGCCGCCTATGAACAGGCCGTTTATTTCCACGGCACGCCGGACAGCCTGATCCGGCAATGGCAATTGACCAACACCCGCTATATCCTCGGGCCGGCCGGGTTTATTGACCCCCTGAACACGCAGATTGACCCGGAACATCACCGCTTCCGCATCGTTCAGCGTTTTGGCATCGTTCCCAAGCCGGGAGTCAGCCAGCCCACCCAGTACTCGGAAGTCACCGCTGTGCCGGCTGAAAATGGCGACTTCGCCTTGTTTGAATTCACCGGAGCGCTGCCCAGGGTGAAATTATATTCCAACTGGTTGGTGAACACCAACGACCAGACCACCCTCAAAACCCTCGCCCGGCCGGATTTTGATCCCAGCCAAACCGTTTTAATCTCCACGCCCGAGCCGGGCCTGGCCCCGGTCGCCACCAATGAAAACACCGGGAGCGTTGAATTTAAAAACTATGCTTCCACAGAAGTCAGCTTCACCGCCAGCACCCCCACCACAGCCGTCATGCTATGGAATGACAAATATGATCCCGACTGGAAAGTGACCGTGGATGGCCGGCCCGCCCCGCTGCTGCGCTGCAATTTCATCATGCGCGGGGTTTACCTGACGCCCGGATCGCACGTCATTAATTTTAAATTCACCGTGCCCCACATACCGCTGTACATCACCATGGGCGGCTTTGGCGCGGCCATTTTGTTGGGCGGTTTTCTGTTGGTGGCCGGCCGGGGCAAGCCCGGCCGGAGTGCGGGTCGCTAAGGGTCTGTCAAGCGGTCTGCGAGCCGGCGGCCGGAACGAAACCTTCCGCCTCCAGCAACCGGCGTTTCCAGGGCAGACCGCCGGAGAATCCGCCCAGCCGGCCATTGGCGGCCAGCACGCGATGGCACGGAATCAACACCGGAAGAGGATTCGCCCCGCACGCCCCGCCCACCGCGCGGACCGATTTGGGGCGGCCGATCCGACGGGCCACGGCCCCGTAACTGGAGGTTTTCCCCCGGGGAATCCGCTGCAAGGCCCGCCAGACCTGGCGCTGGAAGGCCGTGCCGGCCGCCAAGTCCAGTGGGGGTAATTCCAAGGGCTCCTCGCCGGCCAGCACCAATTTCAACGCCCGGGTCGTGAGGCGGTGCCACTGTGAAATTTGCCGGAGCAACTCGTGCGGGATGGCCCGGCGGTGACACGGGGCGGGCGGGGGAAACGCCAGGCCGGCCAGACCGCAGGCGGAATAACGAGCGGTGAATTCCCCATGGACCGTGGGAATCACCAGTTCAAACAGGGGTTCAAGATCGTCCTTGGTCATGACTTAAAATCAGTGGTTCCGATAATAATGATAGAGCATCAGGAAAAGAATGACGAAGAGCAGCGCGACCAGGCCGAAAAACCTCCTCCGGGCAATCCGTTTTTCATAGCGCATGGGCCGCAGACCGTGAAAGCCACCCGCCGCCAGGTAACTCACCAACCGCGGATTTGCGGTGGTGGGGCCGCGCAGTTGGTTGCACAAGCGGTTCCACAAGGCGGGCAAATCATATTTTCGCACCCCGAATTCATTGAACAACTCCGGCGGCGGCGGCGGTTCGGGGGATTGGATGGGCTGCTGATTCACCTCCTCAAACACGGGTTCCCGGACCTGGGCCGGAGACGTGGAGACGGCCTCCCCCGCCCGTGGAACGACCGCCCCCGACGGCAGGGTGGTGGAGCGCAGTTTGGGACCGGGGTTCTGCTGCAGTTGCGAATCCAGCTTTTTGATCTTCGATTCGAGCGCGGCAATCTGGTGGTTGAGCGCGCGGGCGTGATCTGAAATCGGGTCCGTCTTTTTTTTCAGCCAGCCCATGGGAAATCAATTCAGTGGCGGGTTAACGGCGGGTCAGAATCCAAAGGAAGGCCCCCAGGGCGAGCAGGGCCGCCGCCACCAATGGCAGCGTGAACGCCAGGCCGATTTTGCACAGCTCGCGAAACGGCAGCGCGGCCAGGGTGGCGGTCGCCGCCGGCTGCCCGGCCGCCTCCGCTTTTTGCAGCGCCTCGCCAGAAAGTGCGGGCAGTTTCAGCCGGGCCGAATTCCATTCCATGCGCGCGTTTTCAATGGCCGTGAGGCCGCGGGTCAGTTCCACCGGGAAGTTTTCCCGCGTCCAGGACTCGTCGCGAATGGCCTCGACCTTGGCCAGCGCGCTCCGAAAATCGGCCATCGTTTTGGCCATTTGCTCCGCATCGCGGCGGGCATTGAATTCCGCCTCCTCCAGCAGTCCCAAGCCGCGCGTGAGATTGCGGATGATTTCCTGGCGGCCGGTCTGGAATTCATTCTGACGGCGGCGCAATTCCTCAAGGGAGGCGCGTTCGCGCTCCAATTCCTCCTGCGCCCGTTTGAGTTCCGCCAGTTTTTGGTGCGCGTCCACCACTTTGCGGTCCACTTCCTCGCGATTCGGCGCGCGGTGGGGGTCCGGCATGGGCGGCGTCACACTGGGGACGGACGGCCGGGCAAACGGCGTTTTATGCGCCAAAAAATCCGTGTCAATAAACTCAGTTGCGTCGTGTTCGCCAGCCATGAAGCGACTTTAGACCCGGCGGGCGCGTCTGTAAAGGGGCGTATTGCGGGAAGGGGTCATTTCCACCAAAAACCCAGGATCTGGATGTCCTTCGGATTGTTGACCCAGAGGATGGAGACATATTCCCGCTGGTAACTCCCGATTTGTGCGGTGATGTGAACTTCAAACGTCCGGCTGCGGACGTCACAAATCTGGTTTAAAAGCTGGCCGTTCAGTTGCGGGTCAATGGCCGCCAATTGACCAGGATTCATGAAGGGCGTGTCATCCGCCGTGCCATCCACGCCGTCGGGTCCGGCGCGCTGTTTAATGATTTCGGCGGCCTCCTGGGCATCCACCCCGGGGATGGTTTGCAGCACATTGGCATCGGCGGTGTTGATGTTGATTTTGCCGGAGGAAATGGGGGTGAAAATATCCTTCAAGCCAAAGGGATAGTCCGGCTCCTCGCCAGGCGCATTGCCGAAGCCCAATTTGTGCTGAAACGCCGCCGGCGCATGATTGCCCGCGCTGCCCCCCCAATACATTTCCGGCGTGACCCCCTTGACCAGCAGTAATTCCGAGGGATCATCCATGGGCGCGTTCTTGGCATAATAGGGCGGGATCAGGCCCTGGTAATAGTCGCTCTCGGCCCCGGCCGGCCGCGGCGCGCTTTCCGGGTTGACCCAATCCAAAATTGAATCCGACACCACGGAAATGCTGTCGGCGTTCACCCCCATGACCGTCAACACCTGCTGGATTTGCATGGCGGTGGCGGTGTTGATGTTCACCTTGCGCTCCAGATCCACGATTTTAATGGTGATGGTGCCGCCGCCCACCGGAATGTCGCTCATGGAGAATCCCGACATCACGCTGTTGGTCTCCGCCATGGCGCCCGGGCCGCCCGCCCAGATCTGGTTGAGGGATTGGTAGGGGATGCTGGCGGGCGGGTCCTGGGACAACACCCACCGGGCGGTTTCCACCCCGGCCCGGCCCAGCCAGAGCATTTGCTGTTCGGAATCCGCATTCGTGGCCAGCCGGGTTTCGATCTTCATGGCAAAGGCGAAATGAAACGCCAGCGCCATCAGCACCGCAATGGCAATCATCACCACGATGAGGGCGATGCCGCTGTTTGGTCTGGCGGGGCGCAGGTTCATTAGTGGCGGGGGGATTGCACGATGGCGGGCAGGGTTTGACTGGGCAGCGCGATGACCCGGGTCACGGAGAGCAAGGGTCCGTCCTCACCGGAGGCCGTGCGGCTGGCCATGGAAAAAGTCACCCGCACCAGCGGGGGGATGGAATTGGTGTCATCCCATTCCTGCGCCCATTGCATGGCGTTGGTGTCCCAGCATTCCACGATAAAATCCTTCACGTTGTGGGCGAGGACAAGGGGGAATTTTTTTTCGTCGTCGTCCTGATCCATCAGGATGGGATTCTGGCGCAGCACCAGGTCGTTTTCCTGATCCACCCCCGGCTCGACGCTGAAGCTGAGCCGCCGCACATTGAAATCGCCGAATTTTCCGCTGCGGGGGAAGACGTCCGGCAACCGGGACGTGAAGCTGAAGACCGGCTGGGCGCCGTTGATCACGTCGAAGCTGTAATACTTCATGGAGGCCTGAAACGACTGGATGCACATGAGGGCGTTTTCCACCGTGTGAACGGCCACCCGCTCGCGCTGGGCCTGGGCGGCGGTTTCCTGGGCGATTTGGGAGGAGCGCACGATGAGGATCCAAGTGGAATAAATCGTCGCCACCACCATGGCGAAAATGGCGATGGCCACCATTATCTCCAGCAGGGTGAAGGCGCGGCAACGGATTTTGGCGGGGAATAATTGCATGGCTGGTTCAGTGGAAGCCCAGACCGCTGTCCAGGCTGCCGGGCGGGGAGAGCGGGCGGAAAAAGAGCGTGCTGATTTGGGAAAACACCGGGTGGCCCGGTGCCGGGCTGTAAATGGTGAAGTTCACCAGAAATAATTTATTGGACTGGACTTCGACGCTGGAGGATTCCCAAGTGTAACCGTGGTAACTGTCCCCCAGCAAATCCCCCAGATCGCCGGAATCCGTGGTTTCCACAATTTTGTTGGTGGTGGAGTAAATGCTGGCCACGGCCGCCGCATCCACCTGCGGACGCTGCAGGGCGCGCGCGTTGGCCAGTCCGCCGGAAACCACCGACAAAATGGCGAAAGCCGCCCCGAAAAACAGCGCAATGGCAATCATCACCTCCAGCAGCGAAAATGCCGACTGGCCGGCCGGAGCGCGGCCTTCCGGCCGCTGCGACGTCCGCCAAGGGTTAACTCCGCGACGGGGCGTTGACCTGCTGGATGTGGAAGCGGCGTCAACCCCGCGCGGCGACCGGACGTTGGTTAATTCAAGTTTCATCTGTCCACGTCACCGAGCATCGGGATGCCGGTGGAAAATTCGAGGGTTATTTTGCGCCACTGATCCTTGTAATGCAGGACAATCGTCATCTCGTCGCTGGTGCCATCCTGGAAAAATCTCACCCGGCCGTCCGAGGCGCCGAAATCCATCATGTTGATGTCGAGCATGGCAAACTCCACGCCAGCGGGCAGGGTGGCGGAGGAAACCTGGTTGGGACTGGAGCCGGCCCCGCCGGAATCCGTTCCAAAACTCCGCTCGAGGGGATGAAACACCACGGACACCGTGCGGTTTTGCATGATGGCCTGGCCGCGGGCCTGGGCGCAAACATCCTGAATATCGTTGATGGCCTTGCGCATGCCCTCCTTCTTCAGCGCGGACAAAATGCCGGGCACGCCCATGGCCATGATCAGCCCCATGATGGCCACGACCACCATGACTTCAATCAGGGTGAAACCGCGTGGCGGAGATGAGTGAACCGCCGTTTTCATCAGTGAATCTGGGAGATGAGCCGGAACATGGGGAGCAGCAGACTGATGAGCAAAAAGCCCACCACCACCGCGATCATGATGATCATGACCGGCTCGATGAGCTGGGTCATCACGCGCAGGCCGATTTGCAGTTCGCCCTCGTAAGTGTCGGCGATGTTGTTGAGCGCCCCGGGCACGTCGCCGGTTTCCTCCCCGATGCGCACCAGATCCACCATGAGCTGGGGGAACACCTTGCTGGCCGCCAGCGGTTGGGCCAGGGTTTTGCCGTCGGTGACCGCCTCGCGCGTTTTGGCGATGGCCTCCTTGACGATGCGGTTGGAGAGGACTTGTTCGGTGATTTTCAAGGCGGTCAGCACCGGAACGCCGTTTTGCAGCAGCGTGCCCAGCGTGCGGGCGAACTGGCCGAACAGGTTTAACTTCACCACCTTGCCAAAGACGGGCAGTTTCATTTTGAGCTCGTCCAGTTTGCGTGCGCCGGACTCGCTGGACTGGAACCGTTTGAACAGGATCACCACCGTCAGGATCAGCAGCCCGAGCAGCCACCAGAATTTCAGGAGAAACGTGCTGAAGCCCATCAGCATTTTGGTGGGCAGGGGGAGCTCCACGTTGAAACTGCTGAAAATGCCCATGAACCTCGGCATCATGAAAAACATGAAGAACGCAATGATGCCCGCCCCCACGATCACCACCAGCAGCGGATATATCATGGCGGAGGTGAACTTGGCCTGCACCTCGGCAAACTGCTGCAAGTGGCCGGCCATGCGCCGCAGCACCTGCACCAGCGACCCGCTCTGCTCGCCGGCCCGCACCATGTTCACATA
>CAZUBG010000230.1:0-8283 GCA_964618545.1 uncultured Bifidobacteriaceae bacterium
CAAGACAGCCGTCCACGCGCTGTGCAGCGCCGCCGAGGAGGCCCTGCGCCGCTGCGAGATTGACATCACCCAAATCAAGTGCGTCATTCCCCATCAGGCCAACCGTCGGATCATTGAGGCCGTCGGCCAGCGGCTCGGGGCCAAGCCCGAACAGATTTTCATCAACCTCACCCGCTACGGCAATACTTCCGCCGCGTCCGTGGCCATTGCTTTGGATGAGGCGGTCACTTCCGGGGCCGTGCAGCGCGGTGATTTGATTTTGCTCGTGGTTTTCGGGGCGGGGCTGACCTGGGCCGCCGCCGTGATTGAGTGGTGATTTGAAAGGATTGCCGCGCCTGCGGCCAGCGGGTGCAAAATCCGCAAAAGAGTGCCAAATCCGGCAAGCAAGCCCGGGGGGCCAAGGCGGGCAAACCGGGATCGAGCCGGGGAATTTTGAAAAAATTAACCGGGTTTTTGCGGGTTTTTGCGATCTTTTGCGTTCCGGGGGCTGGAATTGAACCGGAGAGGGAGGCCGGGAGACGCAGCGATCCGGGTTGATCCGGGCGCTCTTTCCGACCGCGCCGCCGCAAGGGGCGGTGCCGGTCACCGATAAAGATATCATCATCTTCATGCCACCAGTTTAGCCTGCGGGGTGGGACATCCGCAGGGTATCCCCTAAAATATTTTAAATTATTTTTCAGGCCGTCCGGCGGGGATAACCCATTGCCACCCAATGGGTTCCAACGAAGCATGCGGTTTGGCCATGGATTTTTTGGGGAGACACAAAGGCACGGGCGGATTATTTAAGCCCCGAAGCGCGGCTCTGTGAGCCGCAGCTTGCCGAAGGAAAGGGGAAGTCAAAGCTATTTTCAGGCTTGGATTGCCAAGGTGTGATGCTGCGGGTCACAGACCCGCGCTCCGGCAGCGCCCGCCGATTGTTCGCGGGCAGTGTGTGGATGCAACTCTCCGCGTTGGGCGCTTCCGCGCACTGCCCCGGAGCGCGCCGCTCGCGGCGCTTCACCGTCCATTCGCCCGCCAACTGATCGAACCGCCTTCCCGCATTCGCACCCGGAAGCGGCCTGAAGGCCGCGCTCCCGGGCACGTGGGACAGGCTGTCCCCACTCCGCATCGGTAATGGTTTTCGCATTTGACAACCCGGATGATCCGTGGAAGATTTTGGCATCAGACCGTGGTGACGCGATTCATGAAAATTGAAGGCATCAAAGGCTGTTACGAGAAAACGCGCGGCTTATTTTATTTTGCGCGGATGTGTTCCAAAATCCGATTGCACGCCGCCGGGAAACTGCCGCCGGACTACCACGCATGGCTGGGCAAGGGGTTCGACGGCCGCACCTGCCGGTATTTGAGTGTCAGCTACGAGGACGTCCGGGCGCTGGTGCTGGCCGGGCAAACTGACTTGGAAGTGCTCGAGTGGTGCCAGAGCCACGGCCGGCGGCTCACGGAGGAGCAGCTGCTGATTTTCAACAGCTTCATGAGCAAGCGCGGCTGGCGCGACGATGAAACCGCGGAGTACATCCCCTCCAAAATCAAGGAATACGGTTTTCCGGAGGACGGCAGCATGGTCACTGATTTTGACCTCATCGAATTTGATGAGGGCCGCTGGCAGCCTGAAATGTGGCGGGAAGCATGGAAATAAACCCCAGGAAACTGTCTAAACGAAAATTTGACGATTCCGCCAAATGTGTTAAGCTAAATTAATGATATGAGTGCCAGAAAAATTGATTCAATCAGTCATTTGGAACAGCCTGTAACGGTGGAAGCGCCGCAAACGCGCTTGGAACTTTCCGCTGATAAAGTGGTCGTCCACAAGGGCGGCATCGAATTTCGCAGCCCGTCTCCTTTCCGGCCCTGGTCGGAAATGACGGTGGTCCTGCAATCGCCGGGCGAAGACGGCAAGTTGAATTGTTCCGGCGTGGTGGTTGCCTGCACGGGCAACAAGCACACGGGCTTCAATGTCTCGCTGCTGTTCACCGGCCTGTCCCGTCAGGCCCAGGAACGCCTGGACACCATGGCCCACTCGGAACTGGGCGTGGGCTAACCACCGGTCTGACAGCTTTTCCCTTTTCTGTTTCGTTTATTCCGAAGTGGCGCGTGATACCGGGCTGGGCGTTCGATGATTCCAGTCATCGAACGCCAGGATGCAAAAACAAGTGCGGTAAACGCCGGTTTGCCGCTGCGCCCGCATGCCGGACGGGGTGTCCGTGGGCTGGACGCGCCCGGTCGGTGAACGGTCTGCGGCTTGGGAAACCCGCGATACCGCAGGCTTGGAAGCCTGCGGTACGAAGAAACCGCCTCGTCCCGGCCGACTGCCAATCCGCGCGCCGCTGATGGTTTTATGGTTTTTGCGGCTGAAAAAGGCTCGCCTTTTTCAGACGATTTTCTCATTCTTTTCCGAGTTTATTCCGACCGTTTCATATTGTTTACCTATGGCAATTCAATTGCGGAACCAATCCGAGTGTCAATTTGACCTGCTGTCGCTGGGCGAAGTCATGCTGCGGCTGGACCCGGGCGAGGGGCGCGTGCGGACGGCGCGCCGTTTCTCCCTGTGGGAGGGCGGCGGCGAATATAATGTGGCGCGCGGGTTGCGCCGGTGTTTTGGCCTGAAGACGGCCGTCGCCACGGCGTTGGCCGATAATGACGTGGGGCGGTTGCTCGAGGATTTTATTTTGCAGGGCGGCGTGGACCCGCAATTCATCCAGTGGCGGCCTTTTGACGGCGTGGGCCGCGTCACGCGCAACGGGTTGAATTTCACCGAGCGCGGTTTTGGCGTGCGCGGGGCGCTGGGGGTGTCGGACCGCGGTCACACGGCGGCCAGCCAGTTGAAGGCGGGCGATTTTGATTGGGACCACATTTTCGGCAAACTCGGGGTGCGCTGGCTGCACACGGGCGGCATTTTCGCGGCGCTGAGCGACACCACGCCCCAAGTGGTGATTGAAGCGGTCAAAAAGGCGAAGCAGTACGGCACGGTGGTCAGCTATGATTTGAACTACCGGCCGTCCCTGTGGAAATCCATCGGCGGCCAGAAGCGGGCGCAGGAGGTCAACCGAGAAATCGCCGGTTATGTGGACGTGATGCTCGGCAACGAGGAGGACTTCACCGCATGCCTGGGCTTCCACGTCGAAGGTGCGGATGAGAACCTGCTGCACATTGACGTCTCGGCGTTCAAGCGGATGATGGAATCGGTGGTGAAAACCTTCCCCAATTTTCAGGCCACGGCCACCACGCTGCGCGCGGCCAGGACGGCCACGGTCAATGATTGGGCGGCCATCGCTTGGCACGGCGGGAAATTTTATGAAAGCCGGAAATATCCCGACTTGGAAATCCTGGACCGCGTCGGCGGTGGCGACAGTTTTGCGTCCGGCTTCATTTACGGGCTGATGACCACGGGGGATGCACAGAAAGCGGTGGAATACGGGGCGGCGCACGGCGCACTGGCCATGACCACGCCCGGGGACACTTCCATGGCGGACAAGGGCGAGGTGGAAAAGTTGATGAAGGGGGCCGGAGCGAGGGTGCAACGCTGACGCTTATTTCTGTTTGTTCACGCCGGGGGTCGCCTGGTCAAGGTTCGGGGTGACATCGGCGGGGACGGCCCCGGAGGCCCAGTTCAGGCCGCCGGACAGGATTTGTTGGAAGACCGGGCTGTTCCAGACTTCGGCCTGATGGCCCATGCTGGTGTAAAAAACCCGGCCCTGGCCATACATTTTCGCCCAGGTGGACGGATAGTTGGGGGCGTAGTACGCACCCCGGGGCATGGTGACGGTGTCCTGCGCGAGCAACACGTGCAGGTTGGTGGAGTAGCTTTTCAGGGCGTACCATTGCTCCATTGGCGCGAAATCAGCGGGCACTTCGCCCAGGCCCGGGAATTTGGCGTCGGCCACGATTTGGTGCGCGGCTTCCACCCCGCGCACCTTGATTTTCAAGGCGCCGCCGAGCATTTTCAAATAGGGGTCCAGCTCTTCCCCGCCGGCATTAAAGGTGTCAATGGCGGAATAGATGCCGATGAATCCCTTGCCGCCGGCAATGGCCTTCAACAGGGCCGCCTTGCCGGCCTGGGTCATGGGGGGATTGTGGTCGCCGCCCGGCCGGGTCAAATCGCCGGAGGTGAAAAAGCAAAAGGCATCGTAGCGGGCGATGTTTTCGGGCGTGAACACCGAGCCGTCCTTGGAGAAGGTAAACTCGATGTGATTCTGTTTGCCCAAATCCCCCAGGACCGTCTCCGCCACACAGGGCTGGCCATTGATCCGGCGGAGCATCGGGTCCTCGTAATCGGCGCACCGGGAGAAGAACAGGATTTTTTGGGGGGCGTCACCGGCCCGGGCGGCGCCGCCGGCCGGGAGAAAACCGGCGGCCACGGCCAGACAGGCGGTCAGGAGAAGGCGATTTTTGGTCATAATTAAGCATTCTTTGTTATACGAATTAAACTACGGCACGGTGGCCGGTCCGGCGACCAGGATGTCGAGCAGTCCCGGCCCGCTGTAACCCCGCCCGCCCGGGCGGCCGTCCGCCGGCGCGCCGGCGGGAACGGCCGGACGTTCCACGGTGATGAGCACGATCTGATTCTTCCGGGTGTCCAAGGCGCAGGTTTTGGCGCCCGGCTTGGTGCGGACATTTTGTTCCACCACAAAGCCGGCCGGGCTCGTTTCCTTGATAATGGTCAGGGTCCCGTCCCGCTGGGAACTGAAGGCCTCCATGGTATTGGGGTTGAATCCGCCGTCATCCGAGCCCTCGCCGATGGGCAGGCTGTCCAAAATCCGGCCGTCTTCCGTGTTCAGGACCACGCAGGTGGCGGGTTTGCGGCAGAAAACAAACAAACGGTGGTTTTTCACATCCAAGCCAAGCCCTTCCGGGCCGCCGCCTTGTCCGCCGAGCTGGTAGGTGGCGGTCCGCTTGAGCGTGGGCAGATCCACCACGGCAACGCTGTCCTGGTCCTCCAGTTCCACATACAAGCGCCCCTGCCCGTCACACTGGCCTTGTTCCGGTTCACCGTCCAAGTCCAGGGTTCCCAGCAGGGAACCGTCCCGGGCGTCCAGCACGGTGACATTGGGCGCGCTGTGGCTTAACACCACAATGCGGTCCGACGCCGGATCACACAGAATGCCGTCCGGGTCGCCGCCCGCCGGGATGGTTTTGATCAAGGACTGGGTCCGCGTGTCCCACATGGCCAACGGCTGGCTGCTGGCAAACGCGTGATGACATTTGGCATCCACCGCCACGCCATGGGCCTGGATATTGGTGAGGGTGGCCGCCGGTTTCAGGGTGTCCAGATCAAACACCAGGACCGCGGAACCGCGCGGAACATACAGCCGGCGGCCCTCGCTGTCCGCCGCCAGATCGTGAATCGCGCCGTCCCCCGGCCACTGGGCGGTGTTCACGATTTTATAAGGCTCCCCGCCGGTGGCCGGCGGGTTGTCCTTCGTGAGGCCGTCCCGGGGCGTCTGGGCCAGTCCGCTGGCCGCCAGCAAGCCGGCCCCCAGCAGGGCGATCCCCCGCAGCAATCCCTGGCAACCAGAATGCACGCCGGGTTGTTTCATAAGGAAAGGACGTAGGCACACAGGTCGTCGAGTTGCCGGCGGGACAGTTTGGAAACGTCCCCATGGGCGCCATTGTGATTGAAGGAGGTCAGCACATCCCGAATGGTGACGGCGGCGCCGTTGTGCAGGTAAGGGGCGGTGCGCCAGACTTCGACCAGCGAAGGCGTGAGGAACAGCGCCGATTTGTCAAAGCGCACCCGGGTGCCCACGTCATGCCAGCGCAGATCAGTATACAGTTGCGAGGAATGGCAGTTGGCGCAGCCGGCCTGGGCAAAGAGGGCCCCGCCGCGTTGGGCCGCCGGGGACAAGCCGCCCGCGACAAGGTACGGACTGGGCACGGGCCGGAGCGATTTGACATAGGCCTCCAGCGCCACCGCCACGTCTTCGGGCGCATTGGTGAACAGGAGGGCATGGAGCATCAGGCGCACGGCGGCGGCCGGCGTGGCGGCCAGGCCCTGAACGCCGTTGGTATCGGGCACGGCCGGCATGGTTTGCGCCGCAAACAACAGGCTCGGGGTGTTTTTGGCGTGGTTGCGCCCCATCTGCCAGTCCAGGCCGTCCGCCCGGCCGTCCCCCGGATGACAGGTGGCGCAGCTTTGCCAGCCCTGCCGGCATAATTCCGCGTCGTAAAAATAAAACTCCCCCCGGCGGACGGGCGTCATTTCCGGCGCCGGCCCCAGCGGCAGGGACACCGCCTGCGGCGGGAACCCGGACAGGTCAATCGCAGTAAGGGTGTCGGAAAAATAGTTCGCCGTGTAGAGGGTGTGGCCGCTGACCACGGCGGCGCGCGGTCCAAAATCGCCCGCCGGCAGCCGGACGCGCTGGCGGGCGCCGACCAAGAAGGGCAGTCCGTCGTTCTCCTGGTCGTCCTCGAAATGGGGGGCGAATTTCAGCACCGGGGTGCTGGCATCGGTGTGGAATTTCTCCTTGGCCACCTTGGGCAGTCCGGCCAGCAGCGCGGGGAAATTGATGAGACTGACTTCATGGGTGCCGGCGTGCGTGACGATCAGGGTCTCGCCATCGGCGGACCAGGTGACGGCCCAGGGGTTGCCCGCACCCTGCTCGAGGGAGTCCAGCAGAAACGTGTACAGCGGCTCCAGCTTGGCCAGGCTGATGATGGTCAGGGCGTTGGCGTTGATCTGACCGCGATCCACCTGCTTGGGCGGCAAATCGGGCGTGCTCATGATGTGCGTCACCACGGCGTATTTGCCATCCGGCGAGACGGACAGGCCCTGCAGGGATTCACTGCCGTCGGGCAGTTCCAGTTCCTTCACCACGCGGCCGGACGCCGCGTCAATGACGCTGACGTCCGCGTTGACATCCTCGGAATCCGCTCGGCCCACCGAGAGATGATTGGCCACGAGCAGGTATTTGCCGTCGCGGGTCAGATCGGCCGCCACCGGCTCGCGTTCCACGGAAATGCGCTTGATCTCCCGCTGGGCGGCCAGGTCAATCACGCTGATGTCGTTGTTGAACTGATTGCAGACATAAAGCGTTTTACCATCCAAACCCAGCACCGGAGACCGGGCGGTGTGACCGGCGGTCACGGTGCCGGTGATTTTATCCAGCGCGAGATCCACCGTGAGCACCGGGCTTTCCGGCGCGGCACAGGTGACGTAGAGCCGGCGGTTGTCCGGCGAGAGGGCCAGGCCGGAGGCCGGGGCCGGGGTGGCGATAAAACTGCGGACGTGATGGTCGCCGGTGTTCACGCACAGCACCGCGTTGGAGGCGCCACAGGCGACATAAAGCGTGCCGCCATCGCTCGTGGCCACCAGGGCATCCGGCGACAAATAAGGCGCCGCCCCCGCCAGCAGGACGGAGCGGGCCACCACGATTAAACAAGTCAGGAAACGTTTCATAGGCTGAAGGCCCTCCCGGCCGGAAGGGGAATCACCGGCGGACACCCGTCCATCCGATGATTCCCCAGGCCAGGGTGGGCTTAAACGGATGAATCAGGGATTGGGCCGCAGCCGGTAAAACGCGGCGGGCGGCGCCGGAGGCGTTTGAATGCCCAGGTTCAGGAAGGTGTCCTGCACCTGGATGATGCCGCTGGTCGGAGCCACATTGGTGCAGATCGGAGTCCAGCCCAGGCCCACGCCCGGCGTCAGGTTCGTGGAGCGGTCCACTTCATACTGGGTGCCGGGCACCCCGAAGAAGTTCACCGTGGCGCTCGTGCTGGAGACGATCAAACTCGCATTGGTCTGGCCGGTGAACGTGCCGCTCACCACCACCAGAACCGTCCCGAGACTGGTCCCGCCCTGGCCGTCGCTGACAGTGTATTCAAAGCTGTCGTTGACGCCGGGGGTCACACTGTTGGTGTAGGTGATGTAATTGGCATTGGTGCCCAGGGTCACGCCATTGGTGGTCAGCAGGTTCAACCCATCGGTGCCAACGCCGACCAGGGTGATCGGATCCCCGTCCACATCGGTCACGTTGGTGAGCAGGTCGCTGATGAGGATGTTCAGCGGCAGGTTGGCGTCGCGCTGATAAACCACCGTGGCGGGCACGGGCGGATGATCCAGGACCACCTGGGTGAGGCTGTTGGTGGCGGCCACATTGTAAGCGTCGCCGGAGTAGGCCACGGTGACCAGGTTGTTGGTGCGCGGCAACAGCGCCGTGGCCACGGTGGCCTGGCCGTTGACCAGGGTGACCGGAGCGCCCAGGGGGACGCCGTTGGTCAGGAACTGCACGGTGCCGGTGGGCGTGCCGAAGCCGACAAAGTTCGCCGTGAACGACACATTATCCTTGA
>CAZUBG010000231.1:0-8279 GCA_964618545.1 uncultured Bifidobacteriaceae bacterium
GGGGGGGGGGGGGGGGGGGGGGGCGGCTATTCCTGCGGAGGCGGAGGGGACGGCACGATGTACGGCGGAGGCGGAGGCGGTTCTTACCTTGATCCCTCGGTCATTGACCCCGTGCTCTTATCCGGCGTGAATGGCGGCAATGGCGACGTAATGATCAGCCCGGCTTTCAGCTCGGTTCCTGATGCGACTTCGTCACTGGCGTTGCTGAGTGGATCCACTTTGGGATTGCTGCTGTGGAGACGGCGCAGGGCGGGGAGACCCTGGGGCTGCTGATAACGGAAGAAGCCGGTGCGGGCGGGTCACTGGGCTACAAACCAATTCCATCCATGGTGGTGTACGAAGTTCACGGAGACTCCCCCGGGAGAGAACGGCCTGAAAATTTTTCGCGCACTGAGCCCATGAACCGGGGTGTCTTCGCAAAGTGGACAGGCTGGAAGCCTGTCCCACTCTCGCAAACCCCGGCCGGGCAGTTCAAGACCCTCATGGCTCCACATCGGTTGAGGTTCATGGGAGAATCATCACCAGCCTTCAGGATGGCAACGATTCCAGTGGTTGGATGGGCTCAACGCGATGAAGACGACTAAAAAAAGCGGGTGAAATCCCAGTGGCAGTGGATTTTCCAAGCGCCTGAATCGCCGTTTTCCCAATCGGCGGGCCGGTCCGTGGGCCGGGCGCGCCAGGTTGGCGAACGGTCTGCGGGTTGGGAAACCCGCGACACCGCAGGCTTGGAAGCCTGCGGTACGAAAAACCGCCTCGTTCCCACCGTCGGATTTGAAATCCATGAAATGCCGATAAATGGCGCGGGGACGGGTCCATTCCGGGCGTTGGGCAGCACGCCGTCACCGGGGGAACCCGAATCTTTTTTGCGGGGGCTTTGAGATTTTAAGTTATTGACACTCAACAGGATACAACTGGCGATGCGTCTTAGGGTCCGTCAAGAAACAACCTTTACAACCTGACTGGTTCTTTTGACGGCTGGCAGCGTTGCTCGCTCGTCACAGAGCCCTTTGGCTATGCTCCTCGCTCGCGCCTTGCCAGCCGTCAAAATTCCGGCGTCAGCTTTTGTAAGGGTTATTTCTTGACGGACCCTTTGGAATGCGGTCTGAGGAAGATTTCCTGTAACGTGGGGGCGTTTTTCCTTACTTATAGGGTGACATGGTGATCACCAGAGCGACGCCAGGCGGGCCGGGGTTGAGAAACGAACGGTCGCCGGGGATTATTTTTTCGGGGCGAAATTATAGTTTGCACCTCATGGCAGGATTGCTAGAGTTAATATTGTTCACGAACCGTTCCCAAAACATTTTATGAAAGCACCCAACATTCTTATTATTGCCCTGCTTGCGCTGGGTTTGGCCGGAGCCGGTTGCAACAAATCACCCAAGATTAAAATTGGGCACACGTCCATCCCCACGGCACCGGAAGAACTAAAGCTGAGCTGGCCGCTCGGACGCTATGGGATTCAGAGTTTTGACATGAAGATCACGCAGGATCTGACGGTCCCGGGCATGCCGCAGCCGATGACGCAGGAAATGAGTTTTGGGCAGGAAACGTCGCTGACGGTGACCAAAGAGCTGGACGGTGGCAAGCGGCAGTTGGAAATGGAATACCTCAACACCAAGATGGGCATGTCCATGGCGGGCCGGAAGATGCTTGATTATGATTCCACCAAGAAGTCGGCCAAGCCCAATGATCCGGACATCGCCGCCATGGGCAAAATGACCGGGGCGAAAATCGAATTCATTCTGGATGCCAGCAACCGGGTGGAATCGGTGGAGGGCATTGAGGATTTGCAGAGCCGGATGGAGGGAGCCACCAAGAACGACCAGAGCGGGATGCTGAAAAGCCTGCTCAGCGCGGACACCCTGAAGCAAATGATGGATCATGCGGCCAATTTGCCGGACAAGGCGGTGCAACCGGGCGATTCCTGGCCGGTGCATCACGAGTTTGCGATGGGACCGCTCGGAACGATGGTGATGGATTTCACCAACACGCTGAATGGTTGGGAGAAGCGCAACAACCGCTGGTGCGCCAGGATCGGGGTGGATGGGACGATCAAATCCAAGCCGGGCGACGCTGCGGATTCGCCCATGCCGGGGATGAAAATCGCCGTGTCGGACGGCACGACTTCCGGCGAGACCTGGTTTGATCTGGACATGGGGATGTTTGTGGACTCGACAATGAACCAGGACATGAAACTGGCAATCACGGTGCCCACGGGCAATCCGAACAAAAAGACGAAAAAGAACGCCGCGCCCGCGACGCAGACAATCAACAGTGACATGCACCAGGTCCTAAAGACCACGTTTGAGTTGAAATAATTCAGCGCTGCACTTCCCGGGGGTCATGCATCGGAAGATAATCCGCCCAGGCTGCGGACAACCTTTCGCCGTGCCCTCATCCCGGCCTTCTGCCCCAGGAGGAGAATCACCGCCAGCCTCACAGAAAAACAGCGATTCCGGTGGTCGCACGTCGTGAGGGGAATTACAAATGCGGCAAACGCCAGTTTGCCGCTACGCCGGCATACTGGCCGGGGTGGACGGGGTGGACGAACGGTTGCCCGCAAAAGCGCCAGAGGGCTGCCGCACTACGAAACGCTTCGCGCGGAAGGGTGCGTGCCGATACTCTCCGATGGGCGGGGGGGCTGGTCGCCTGGCCGGCAGCCGGTTGAAAGGGATTTTTACCGGCCGGGAGGCCGGTTTTTAATATGGGCGGCGCGGCAGCGCCGGCCCTACCGGAGACAAGCCCGCCCTCATCCCGGCTTTCTCCCCCGGGGAGGGGAATGGTTCCGCCGGTGGCCGGCCAGGCTGGTTGACCGGGTGGACGACGGCTGTTCAGCGCTCATCGGCTTCGACGTGCAGCTCGCCGGCGCGTTCGAGGCGCAGCAATTCGGCGGAGTAACCGATGCGGAAGTTGGGATAGAGGAAGGGCCAGCCGATTTCCATTTTTAGTTTGCGGTTGGAGACGCGCTTGCTGGTCGCGCCGCGCTTGCGGAGGGCGGCGGGATCTTCCGGCACCACGGGGGGCGGATATTTGCCGAGGCTGCCGGCCAGCCACAGGTAGAAATTGGCCTGGGTGACGGGCTCGTCATCCACGGCGTTGTAGATTTCGCCGGGCCGCCCGCTTTTCAGACCGGCAATGATGCAGCCGATGAGATCGTCACGGTGAATCATGTTCATGATGCGGGAGCCGTCTCCCTCGATGCGGGCCTCATTTTTCAGGAATTGTTTGAAGGCGTAGCCGCGGCCCGGGCCGTAGATTCCGGCGACGCGCAAAATGACGGCGGGCAGGCGTTGGGCGGCCACGGCGGCGAGCAGCAGCTTTTCGGTTTCAACCAGGACCTGGGCCGTTTCGGCGGCGGGTTCGGTGGGGCTGGATTCCTTGACGACGGAGCCGTCGGTCTGGCCGTACACGCCGGTGCTGCTGGTATACAAGAATTTTTTGGTGGGGTGGGGCGCCAGCCAGGCGAGCAGGTTGGCGGTGCCGTGCAGGTAGATCTGGCGATAACTCGCGGCGTCACCGCCGCCGGTGGCCACACAATTGGCGACCCAGTCAAATTGACCGGGCAGGCCGGCCAGGGTTTCGGGTTTGGTGACATCGCCGGCCAGCGGCCGGATGCCGGCGGCGAGCAACTGGGTTTCGGCGGCGGCGGTGCGGCGCAGGCCAAACACCTCGTGCCCCTGGCGGACGAGTTCCGCCCCGAGGGGCAGGCCGACATAGCCACAGCCGACAATCAAAACGCGCATGGGGGAAGGATAAGCGCAGGCCTTTTCCAAAGCGAGTACGGCGTTTGGGGCCGCCGATGGCACAGGGTCGTCCCGTTCAAAAGCGGTGACTTGTCCTGCACTTGACTCGCCTCCTGCGCCGGCGCAGCGCTCCAGCGGTGCCTGCGGACTGGAGCTTGCAATCCGGATTCAGGTATTTAGCCTGTTGCGGCAGGAGAATGAGCCATGAAGAACATCGATACGTCAAAAGACAGGCCGGCCTTTACGTTGATCGAGCTGCTGGTGGTCATTGCGATCATCGGGATTCTGGCGGCGCTGCTGCTGCCGGTGATGAGCAACGCCCACAAGCAGGCCGCCAAAACGACGGATCTGGATCACTTTAGGCAAATCATGCTGGCGCTGCACGCGTACACCGGGGACAGCGGCGATGTCCTGCCGCCTCCGAATTGGGACTATGGCGGATCGAACGGCACCTTCCCCGGCTGGCTTTACACGCCGGACTTAACGGCCACGGGGACCAATCGTTTCCAATTGGCGACGGGGTTGTTCTGGGACACTTTGCACAACGGGACCGTTTATCTCTGCCCGATGGACAATCCCACCGCCACCAGTTATTCGCAAATGGACGGCGTGATGGAACAACGTCCGCAGCAGATTTCAAGTTATGCCATGAACGGTGCGATCATCGGTTATAATGCCAAAATTTATCCCCCCGTGAAATTGACGGACATGCGTCCAAGCGACAGCGTCTTTTGGGAGCCGGATGAAACAGACCCGCATCATTTCATTGACGGGGCGAATCCTGGCGACTGGTCAGGGAGCCCGCGGCATGCGCCGGTGGCGATTCAAGCGGCGCTTGATGGTTCGGCGAGTTTCCTGCGGTTGGCGGATTGGGAAAATGACATCGCGGACATGATTCGCAACCGCCTCTGGTGTTACCCCTACAGCCCCGACGGACGGACCCCTCAAACCGAGGATGATTAAGTAAACGATAAAGGGCGGACCTTTCCAAAGCGAGCGAGGCGGTGAAAAGCAACGGACGGGGGGGCTTATGCGGAATTCGGCATAAGGGCGCACCACGCGCATGGTCCCGGGAGCGCGACCGTGCCCGCTGCACCTGACAGGCATCTCGTGCAGGCCCACCGCAGGTTCCCAATCGGCGGTCCTGTCCATGGGCCGGGCGCGCCAGTTTGCCGCCACGCAGCAGATTAATCCATGACGGCGGCGAAGCGCAGGCCGCGCGTGCTGAGGCTGAGTTGTTGGAAGCCAAACGTTTCCATGACGGCTTCGTAGATGACGACGCCGGTGAGAATCACGTCGGCGCGGGAGGGGGGAAGGCCGGGGATTTCCCGGCGTTGGTCCAGCGGCAAACTCCACAGATGGGCGCACAGGGATTTGAGGCGGTCCAGGCTCAAGCGGACACTTTCAATGGCCGCCCGGTCAAAGTGGGGCAGTTGCAATTCCATGCGACCGAGGAGGGTGGCGGTGCCGCCGGTGCCGGCCAGTTGGACGGGACCGGGCAGAACACCCCCGTGCCAGACGGGTTCCATGAGGGGGCGAACCTGGTGGCACAAAAACGCAGTCACCCAGTCGTGGCAGGCGGCGTATCCGGCGGGGGTGGGCGGATTGCCCGGCGGAAACTGGTCCAGCAGGCGGAGGGTGCCCAAGGGAAAACTGCGGGCAAACTGCCGACGCGGTCCGCAGCCCAAAATGAATTCCGTGCTGCCCCCGCCGACATCGAGGATGAGCAGCGGAGCGTCACCAAACCGGGCTTCGGAGGTGACGCCTTGAAAGGACCATTCCGCCTCCTGGTCACCGGAAATGATCTCGATGGGCAGGCCGACGGCGGCAAAAATGGCGGCGGCGAGATCGCCGGGATTTTTGGCATCGCGGGCGGCGCTGGTGGCGACCACGCGGAGGGAAGCGGGGGCGAGGGAGCGGGCTTTGGCGGCCAGGCCCGCCACGGCAACGGTGGTGCGGGCGATGGCTTCCGGTTGCAGGACATGGGACTGGTAAAAGTCGTGGCCGAGGCGGGTTTGTTTGCTTTCCTCGAGCACGGGAATCACGCGCTGCCCGGCGACATCCGCCACGAGCAACTTGACTGAATTGGTGCCGACATCAATCACGGCGCGACGAACAGATTCCATGCAGTTAACAGCTTAAGAAGGCGACCGGGGGCAACCCAAGCGGAAAATTGCGATTTTTTTTCAATGCGCATGTGCCTCCCGAAATTGTTGGTGAGGCCGGACAGACGCGCGTTTTTGAGCTCGACGACGTGTCGTCTCGTCCAAAAGCGGCGACCTGTCGCCGCACTCCAAAATGGCCATCGGCCTGAACACCGCCAACCACATCGGGAGGCACCATTAACCGACGCGGAAGGAGATTTTTTGAATGAATTTGCGGCCGAAGCTGTGCTGCAACCGGTCCAGAATCTCCTTGCGGCGGTAGCGCACGATTTCGGACAGCCAGACGCTGCTGTCCACGTTCACGAAGAGGGTGCCGTTGCGGACGCCCGCAGGCTGGGCATGGGCGGTGATGACCGGGTCAATGAGCTCGTTCCACACTTTGACCAGCTCGGCCTCGCCCCGGCGTTCGTCCAGGTGCAATTCCTTCATGAGCCGGGGCAGGATGTCGGCGGCGGCCTGGGCGCGGGTGGTGCGGGCGGTTTCCAGCGAGGCGAGGTCAATGCCGCGCCATTGCGCGAGAACGCGCTGGCGGGAGCTGGCTTTGGGGGGAAAGGGCATGACGCGGGAACGGTTCAACCCTTCGCGGACGGGCGCTCAAAGAAGCGCATCAGGGTGTCGCCGTGTTTGAGGAGTTTCACTTCGCCCCAAGGGGCGGGAATGTCCAGGGTGTCGCGTTTGGTGTGGCCGAGCACGAAGCGGGCGCCGGGGGCCAGCAGTTGGGGCAGATTCTTGTCGTCCAAAAGTTGCTGGGCGAAAGAGGTGGAGCGGCGGCCGGTGTTTTTCTCGCCGTAGGGGGGATCGGCGAGAATCAAATCAAACTGCCGGCCACTTCCGGCCAGTTGACTCATGACGGGAAAAACGTCCTGGGTGCGGAGCTCCAGAATTTGGTCATAGCCGGCCTGGGCGGCGTTGTGGCGGATGAATTCAGCGTGGCGGTGGGATTTTTCCACGCACATGACGGCGGCGGCGCCCCGGCTGAGGCATTCCAAGCTGAGCGCCCCGCTGCCGGCGAACAATTCCAGCACGCGCGCCCCGACGACCCTTTCACCGAGGGAATTGAAGACGGCCTGTTTGACGAGGTCCGGAGTGGGGCGAACATCCAGTCCCTTGGGGACTTTCAGGATTCGCCGAGCTGATTCGCCGCCGGTGATGCGCATCAGTTGAAAATCTCTGCAAAAAACTGCTTCATGTCGGCCCAGGAACGGTGATCGGCCCGCTCGTTGTATTTGGCGCCGGGCAGACTGCCGTCCGCCGTCCAATCGGTGAAACTATGAACGGCGCCGCCATATTGATAAAGGCGCCAGTCCACTCCGGCGTCGCGCATTTCGGACTCGAAGGCGGCAAGATCGGCCGGTTTTTCAAAGGGATCATCGGCCCCGTGGCAGGCGAGGATTTTGCATTTTATGTTGCGGCCGTCGGCGGGAGTGGGGGAATCCAAGCCGCCGTGAAAGCTGACGACGCCGGCGAGGTCCGCGCCGCTGCGGGCGAGTTCGAGCACGGTGGTGCCGCCAAAACAATAGCCAATGGCGGCGACGCGGCGGGCATCCACCAACTCATTTTGTTTGAGGGTGTCCAACCCGGCGTTGACGCGCAGGCGGAGGAGGGCGCGGTCGGATTTGTATTTGCCGGCCTGGGCGCCGGCTTCGGCAACGGTTTGGGGCCGGATGCCCTTGCCGTAGATATCGGCGCAAAAGGCGACGCAGCCGAGTTGGGCCAGCATTTCGGCGCGCTTTTTTTCGTAATCGCCGAGACCCTTCCATTGATGGACGACGAGGACGCCGGGACGCTTGCCGGTGAGGGCGTCGTCGTAGGCAAGATACCCCTCCAGGGTGGCGTCGCCCTGGCGGTATTCGACGGTCTGGGTATGCATGGCGGCACGGGTGGAACCAGCGGTAATCATGAGAATCAGGGTGTAAATGAGTTTTTTCATAACGCGTTATTCCATGGGGGATAATATAATCAATTTTGGAAGACGCTCAAGCGGCGATTCAGGATGAGGGGGCAAAGCAAAGGGAGGCGGATGAGGAAAATCCACGTTTCAAAATCCAAAATTCAAGGAAGCTTCAAACTCCAAAGCCTCAAAAAAAGGATGAATTATGAATGATGAGGGATGAAAGCAGCGTGAGTGGAAACAGGTCTTGCCGGCCCTGCCCATGAACCAACGTTAATATGGGAGGGCGGACCGGCGGACCCTTTTGGGAGTGCGGCGGCAAGACCTGCACCTTACACGCATCCATGGTTTTCAAATACAGCGGCCGGGACGAGGCGGCTTTTTGGTAGCGCAGACTTCCAAGTCTGCGGTATCGCGGGTTTCCCAACCCGCTGGCTGCACCGCAAGCTGGTGCATTCGACCCTTGGACGGCCTGCCGAT
>CAZUBG010000232.1:0-8273 GCA_964618545.1 uncultured Bifidobacteriaceae bacterium
GTCAGGAAACCCGGCAGTTCACCGCCCTCAACCGCAGCCTGCTGATCACGCTGCTGCTGCTCACCGGGGTCTACGTCGGGCTGCGGCTGATCCCCCAGCCCTCGCCCAACCTCAATCTCCTGCAGCTCTGGATGATCCACGGCGGCTTCTGGCTGCTGGTCTTCTTTGCCCTCCTGCCCCTGGCCATGACCATGGCCCTGATGTGGAAAACCAAGGAGGTCATCCTGGACGGCGTCTTCGGCGCCCGGATGTAGGGCCCCGCCGGCGGGCCGGAAAGAAAAAAAACGAACGGTCATTTTCGTTACCTAGTAACGCGATGGGGTGAGGATTTGGCTTGACACGATGCGCAACCCGTTGGTTTGGAATGGGTTAAGATGTGTCAAGGGGAACATGCAGCTTTGACGCTTTTTCGTTACCAGGTAACGAGCCGTGCAAGCCGGGGGTTGTTGGCAGCAGCAAACCAAACGGAGAGAACACGGGGCGGCGGGGGGTTCTTCGTTATTTTCGGTGGAAGGCCATGGTTCGCAGTTGAATTGGCGGCCCGGCCGGTTGCCCACGGGCGACACAGCCGACTGCCAGTCGGCGCTACCACCGTTGCGGACGCGCGCCGTTGCTGAATGGTTTGTCAATTCTCGCCGGTGGTTTCAGCCGTCCCTTTGGGACTGGTGGCTGGCTGGCCTGAACCTGGCGTTGAAACGCCGGGCGATGGTCGGCCAGCCCTCCGGGCCGGGGAAAGGGGGCGGCGAATGCCAGTGGTTAATGAGTCGTCAGTTTCCATTCCACCGAAAACAGCGAGGAACCCGGCGGGGCGAAACAAGTCGTTGCGCCTCAACGACTTGCCAACTGCGGCGGGCAGGGGTGCGTTTTTTGGGTTGATTTTGCCCGGCCAACCGCGGCTTATGGAGGCAAGCAATTCAGTTCCATGAACTCCGGGGCGACCAGTTTAAACGAAGGGCCGGGGCCGGGGCCGGGTTGTCGGCGGCTTTGCTCGTGCGAACAAGTTTTCACTTTTGATCGGGCTGATAAAAATGAGTTGCCCGGATCATTTAGTCGCCTACGATGCTTGTTGCGGTGATTGATCAACTCAGCACACCGGCTTCAAAAAGCCAGCGACATCCGACAGCGATAAGCCTGTTTTCGGGTGCGGGCGGTTGCTCGCTCGGATTCCAGCAGGCGGCTTACGATCTTCGGTTTGCGATGGATATTGATGGGGATGCGGTGGACTCTTACCAGTGCAACTTTACCGGGACCTTGTGTGAAGTGGCGGATATTAGGGATTTTAGCGCCGACCTGCTGCTACAGCGCGCCCGGCTTCAAACGGGCGAACTTGACATCCTGCTTGGCGGCCCACCCTGCCAGGGGTTTAGCAGCGCGGGCGTCAAGGCAGGCGAAGACCCGCGTAATTCACTGTTGCGACATTATGTGCGGCTGCTCGAAGGGGTGCGCCCCAAATGGTTCCTGATGGAGAACGTCGAAGGCTTGCTGACAAACGCGGGTGGCTCACATATCCACGATGCGGTGGCGGCGTTTTTAGAGGCGGGTTACTCTGTCAACGTGGAGAAGGTTTACGCGCAAGGCTACGGCGTGCCGCAGCGACGGAAACGCGTGCTCATTGTCGGCAATCGGCTTGGGTACGACTTCATTTTCCCTGAACCGGTCACCCGGTATTCCGGGAACATTTTTCGCAAAGGGGAGATGACCTTTTCAACCGCCGTTGGCGACTTGCCTCCGGCTGCGGAAAACCCCGATGAGGCGGTTGTGTTCCGAAGGCAGCCACAGAACGAGTTGCAAGCCTATCTGCGTGGAAAAGCGCAGACGGTAACCGATCATTATTCGCCCACCCTGTCGAAAATCCAGCTTGAACGGGTGCAACATCTGCGCGCCGGCCAAACGATGAAAGATCTGCCGGAGCATCTTCAACATGTATCATTTAGGCGGCGCGCTTTCCGTCGGGTCATGGATGGGACGCCCGTTGAGAAGCGCGGTGGAGCGCCTTCCGGCTTGAAACGGCTCGTTGCCAACGAGCCGAGCCTTACCATCACCGGCGCTGCGACGCGGGAATTTGTGCATCCTTCAGAAGACCGGCTTCTCACCCTGCGTGAATGCGCGCGATTGCAGACGTTCCCCGATGGGTTCAAGTTCGCGGGTAATGCCGCGAGTCGCATCCAACAAATTGGCAATGCCATCCCGCCCATCCTGGCACGGGCGATTGGCGAGCAGATAGCGGAAAAGTATGGCTTTGGTTTGAAATACCAGGCAACTCGTTGTCCGTCGCTGCGCTTTTGCCTCACCCGTTCAGAAGGAATGAGTCCGGCTTTGTCACAGACTGAAGCCCTCTTGTCCGAACTGGTGAACGGGAAGCATGAACAACTCGCCTTGCTCGAACGGGCCAATCAATGACGATGCCCACGCCCGTAGAAATCAAAAAATCATTTAGTGCTGCACGCATCCTTGGAAATGGAGATGACCGGGTTACGCTGTCCGAGAACGAATTGTTTTGCTTGCTCACACAATGTTGCAACGACCTCGCCATTCCAACCTCGGTCTCAAAATTACCCCTGGTTTCGTCGCCGCCCAAGGCGGACTATTACCGGCTTCCACTGGCGTGGTTTCAGTCGGCACAGGCAAATTGTCCATCCGCTGCGGCGCTCGTGGAGTCTTTGGCTGCCTGCGTTGCAAACGAAGCCGACTTTCGCCTCTACTTTGAAAACCTCGCCACGCTGCACAAGCGGCGCCTTAAATATCAACGCATCCTTTCCGGCCAGGCAAAGCCGACCATGAACCAGGTTGGCCCCCGCAGTCTGCTGGAGTTCGGGGCCGTGGATCCTGGGTTGCTCGCCTCATGGCTTGTTTGGCGAAAGTGGATTTTTGACGTGGACAATCGTGCGGCACAGGAGACGGGCTACTTATTCGAGCCCGTGCTTGCCAGTTGCCTTGGTGGCGAAGCCGTCGGTTCAAAGAATTCTCCGGTTAAGCGCCTGAACGAACGCAACGAACCCACCGGCGAAGGCCGTCAAATTGATTGTTACGATGGCGAGAACCAGTTTGCCTACGAATTCAAACTTCGCGTTACCATCGCCGCGAGCGGCCAGGGTCGCTTCGCCGAAGAATTATCGTTCCCACGCGAAGCTCGTGCCGCCGGGTTGACTCCCGTCCTCATTGTTCTTGACCCAACGGCTTCGCCGCGACTCAATGAACTTATTGCAGCTTTCAAGATTAACGGGGGTAAGCACTACGTCGGCTCGGATGCCTGGGCACATATGGATTCCAAAGCGGGCAAGACAATGGCGGTTTTTCTCGAACGCTATATTCGTCCTCCACTTTCAGAAATGGCAAAGCATGAGGATGTCAAGCCGGAGAGAATTCAGCTTTCGTGGACAGAATGCGAAATTTGCATCCAGGGAACAAATGCAGATCTTCGCATTCCAAGAAGGGGTTGAATTCGTAACGCGGTTAAAGGCTCAGTCCGGGAAAAATGACAATTAAGTTAAAAAGGATTCACTGATTCAGTGAACGGCCTCGTTTAACATGCAAATCATGCGTTATCTCGTCGGCGGGATCCTTTTCGCAGGGCGACGCTTGAATCCGGCCATGACCATCGCCTACGGCGGGAAAATGGGGGGACGTCAGGCGTCGCTCCGCGACGACCGCCGCCGTTGTCCCGGAGGGACCCTCCGAATGTAGCCCGGCGATTCATCGCCGGGTGGCGTGCCAACGGGGATCAAGTCCCGACCGGGACGGCTGAAATTCATTTCCACCAACATCGCCGGGCCCGTGCTTCAGCCGTCCCGGCGGGACTTTGGCCCTTGCTGACTCCACCCGGCATTGAAATGCCGGGCTATTATCATGCCGTCGCTCCGCGACGACCGTTGCCGTTGTCCCGGAGGGACCCTCCGAATGTACCCCGGCGATTCATCGCCGGGTGGCGTGCCAACGGGGATCAAGTCCCGACCGGGACGGCTGAAATTCATTTCCACCAACATCGCCGGGCCCGTGCTTCAGCCGTCCCGGCGGGACTTTGGCCCTTGCTGACTCCACCCGGCATTGAAATGCCGGGCTATTATCATGCCGTCGCTCCGCGACGACCGTTGCCGTTGTCCCGGAGGGACCCTCCGAATGTACCCCGGCGATTCATCGCCGGGTGGCGTGCCAACGGGAATCAAGTCCCGGCCGGGACGATCGAAATTCACTCCCACAAATACCGTTCGTCATATTCAATCCGGTGCTTGTTCAGCAAGGCGAGAAATTCCTCCTGGAACGTCAGCTTGCGGTGATGCACCTCCTGTCCCTTGATATATTCAATGATTTTGTCCAATTGCGAGACGCTCACGCCAAACGCGCCGTATTTCTCCTGCCAGGCAAACCCCCGCTGTTCGGGAAACGTTTCGTGAATCCATTTCGACGAGCCGCCCTTGATCAATTGCATCGCCTTGGCAACGGCCATGGTGGATGGCAGGGAAAGCAACAGGTGAACATGATCCTCCACTCCGCCGATTTCAATGGCCTTCATTTTATTCAGGCGGGCGATCCCGCCCAGAAACGGCCAGAGTCGCTCGCGCAGGACCGGGGTGATAAGGCGGCGGCGTTCCTTGGTGCTGAAGACGCAATGAAAATGGGAACTAATGTATGACATGCCCGTTATTCAGCCGTCCCGGCGGGACTTTTGCAATACGAAACTTTCCCCCGGCATTGAAATGCCGGGCTATTATCATGCCGTCGCTCCGCGACGACCGCCGCCGTTGTCCCGGAGGGACTCTCCGAATGTAGCCCGGTGATTCATCGCCGGGTGGCGTGCCAACGGGGATCAAGTCCCGCCCGGGACGATCGAAATTCATTTCCACCAAGCTCGCCGGGCCCGTGGTTCAGCCGTCCCGGCGGGACTTTGGCCCTTGCTGACTCCACCCGGCATTGAAATGCCGGGCTATTATCATGCCGTCGCTCCGCGACGACCGCCGCCGTTGTCCCGGCGGGACTTTGGCAATACGAAATCTCCCCCGGCGTTGAAACGCCGGGCGATGGTCGGACGGCCCTGCGGGCTTGGGACTGAGGTTACACCACCGCCGGCGCATACGGCAGCCCGTGCGCCGCCGCCACGGCGGGATGCGTGATCTTTCCGCCCATCACATTGATGCCGCCCAGGATGGCCGGCTGCCGCTGGCAGGCACCGGCCAGGCCCAGATCCGCCAGTGATTCCAGATAGGGGCAGGTGACATTGGTGAGCGCCTGGGTGGCGGTGCGGGCATAGGCACCGGGCATGTTCGCCACACAATAATGGGTGACGCCCTCCTCAACAAAGACCGGATGATCGTGGGTGGTGGCATGCGAGGTTTCAGCGCAACCGCCCTGGTCAATGGCGATGTCCACGAGCACGCTGCCGGGCGGCATGAGCCGGAGCATTTCCCGGCTGATGAGTTTGGGGGCCTTCGCCCCGGGCACCAGCACGGCCCCGATGAGCAAATCCACCCGGGGCAGCAACTCCTGCAAATGTGTCTCGTTGGAATACAACGTGTGCGCCGTGTGCAGCGTGATGTCCAGAAACCGCATCCGCTCCAGGTCCACCTCCAGAATGGTGACATCCGCGCCCAGGCCCTGCGCCATCCGGGCGGCATTGATGCCCGAGGCCCCGCCGCCCAGGACCACCACGCGGCCCGGCAACACGCCCGGCACGCCGCCCAGCAGCACGCCGCTGCCCCCGAAATGTTTGCCCAGAAAATACCCGCCCACCAGCACGCTCATCCGCCCCGCGATTTCGCTCATCGGCTCCAGCAGGGGCAGCCGGCGGTTCACCTCGATGGTTTCATAGGCAATGGCCGTGACGCCCGATTTCATGAGCGCTTCGGTGAGCGCACGATTGGCGGCCAGGTGCAGATAGGTGAACAGCAACTGCCCCGGTCGCAGCAGCGGGCATTCGGAGGGCAGGGGTTCCTTGACCTTGACGATGAGCTCGGCCTGTTGAAACACCGCCGCATGATCGTCCACGACGGTGGCGCCGGCCTCTTGGTATCCGGCGTCCGGGTAACCCGCGCCGGCGCCGGCATGGCGCTCCACCACCACTTGATGGCCGCGCCGCACGAGTTGGTATACGCCGGACGGCAGCAACGCCACCCGGTATTCCTGGTTTTTGATTTCCCTGGGCAATCCGATAATCATAACCCCGCCCCGGATGATCAATTTAAACCCGGGCCGGTCAAGACTATTTCCTCCCTTGCCTGGGGGTTACGCGCTGCCGGGGCTTAACAGGATTGGACATTCTTTGTTATTTGTGCTGGGATAAATCCAAGATTGGGTCAAAAACGGTGTGAATGTATCCCTGACGCCGGAATTGGAGAGACTGGTGACGCGCAAAGTCGAAAGCGGCCTCTATCAGTCCGCCAGCGAAGTGATCCGCGAGGGGCTTCGGCTCTTGGACGGCCAGGATCGCCTGCGCGAGCTTCACCTGGATGAAATCCGCAAGAAGGTTCAGACCGGCCTTGATCAACTTGACCGTGGCGAGGGGATCCCGGGCGATGAGGCGCATGCCCGGATGAAGCAGAAGAGCATGGAATTCCGCCAAAGCAGGAAATGAGCGGTTTTATCATCGCCCCTGCCGCGCTGGGTGACCTGGATGAGATTTGGGACTATTAGGCAACCCAGTTTCCAAACCCCGATGCGGCTGACCGCGTCTGCGATGAGGTTTTCGAGTCATTTCACACACTTGCCAAAACGCCCGGCATGGGACATTTCCGCAGCGACCTGGCCAAACAGTCACTGCGTTTTTGGCATGTTCGCAGTTACCTCATCATCCATCGCCGCGAAAAAGATCCCATCGAAATCGTGCGCGTCCTGCACGGGGCGCGGGACGCACAGGTGATTTTGGACGGGCCGCAAATCCCTGGGGGATGACCCCGGGTAGTCATGGTCAGGTGCTTTCCCACCATGGAAAAGAAACACGATAAACTTTTTGAGGTTCACACGAATGCGGAAGGGAGACGGCTTGGAATGGTGGCCGAGCATAGGGCGCCGCCTTCATTTGATCTTGCCGTTGTTCCCGGGGAGTTGCACGACTTGATCCCGCCGGGCCGCCGATGGGGTATCAGATGTGAGGTTGACCCCTTCACCGGAGCCATCGTCGTTCATGCAGGTCTGTTTGCTTTTGCAACGGAGATAACGAGGCCGGCATGGCGCGACACGAGGGCGGCAAAGGCGCTCTCGGATTGATGATCGGCGTATTGCCGCACCAAAGCCATGTCATCCGTGGTCATTCACCTTATTCATGCACACCCGGGGATAAAAGGGGACAACGAAATTTGCGAAAAACAAAAACGGGGCTGGAATTGCTTCCAGCCCCGTCTCGGTTCCTCAGTTTACCAGGCGGGCCGGCCCCCAAGGGGCCGGCGAATCACCTTAATAATCCATGCCGCCGCCCATGCCGCCCATGCCGCCGCCGCCATGGCCGCCGCCAGGTGCGGGCTTGTCCTTCTCGGGGGCATCGGTGATCAGGCACTCGGTGGTGAGCAGCAGACCGGCGATGGACGCCGCGTTCTGCAACGCTGACCGGGTGACTTTTTTGGGGTCAACCACGCCGGCTTTGACGAGGTCTTCGTATTCGCCGGTGGCGACGTTGTAGCCTTCGTTGCCCTTGCGCTTCTTGACTTCGGAGACGATGAGCGAGCCTTCCACACCGGCATTCGCGGCGAGCGAACGCAGGGGGCTTTCCACCGCGCGCTTAATGATGTCCACGCCGATCTGTTCGTCGTCATTGTCGCCCTTGACGGCTTCAATGGCCGCCAGGCAGCGGATCAAAGCCACGCCGCCGCCAGGCACGATGCCTTCTTCGACGGCCGCACGGGTGGCGTGCAGGGCGTCCTCGACGCGGGCTTTCTTTTCCTTCATTTCGGATTCGGTGGTGGCGCCGACATTGATGACGGCCACGCCGCCGGCCAGCTTGGCCAGGCGTTCCTGCAATTTTTCACGGTCGTAATCGCTGGTGGTCTCCTCGATCTGGCGGCGGATCTGATTGACCCGGGCCTGGATGTCGGAGGATTTGCCATTGCCTTCCACGATGGTGGTGTTTTCCTTGTCCACGACAATGCTCTTGGCGCGGCCGAGGTCTTCCAAGCTGATGCTTTCGAGCTTGATGCCGAGGTCTTCGGTGATGCAGCGTCCGCCCGTGAGGACGGCGATGTCTTCCATGAGGGCTTTGCGGCGGTCGCCAAAGCCGGGGGCCTTGACGGCGCAAATGTTGAGGGTGCCGCGCAGCTTGTTGACCACGAGGGTGGCGAGGGCTTCGCCTT
>CAZUBG010000233.1:0-8248 GCA_964618545.1 uncultured Bifidobacteriaceae bacterium
CAAAGGTCAGTTGGTATTGCGGGCCGGCGCTGGTGTTTACCGTCATGCCGATCAACCGGTTCTCCGCATCCCAAGTGTAGGTCCAGCGACCGTCGCTGGTCAGATTGCCATCCAGATCGTAATGGAACTGCTCCGGCTCCTGCGCCACATAGATATTCCCGGCCACAGTGCTCCCCGCCCCGGTGGCGCTCACGTTGACCCAGGCCGCGCTGCTGGTGTTGTTGGCGCTGACCGTGCCGTGGAAATACTCCGCCTTCCGATCCGCCGCCGTCACCCCATTGATCGTGACCGGGTTCCCCACCAGGGCCGCCCCAATAACGTCACTGGTCCCCGACACGTCGCGCTGCGTGAGCTGGTTGAGGGTGTTCGCGGCATAATTCGCCACGCGCAGGTTCAACCCACTGGCGTCGCCGCCAGTTTGGGTCTGGGTCCGGTTCCCGATGGTGTCAAACTGATATTGATACTGCTCGCCGGCGACATGCGTGCCGTCACTCCAAAACCGCGCCCCGTTGGTGACCTGCCCCAAGGCATCGTATTGATAGACCCAATGGGAGCCATCGGAGAAGGTGCTTTGGGTGCGCTGATTGGCCGCGTTGTAATGGTACGAATAGGTGTCAGGCAACAGGGCTGCGCCACTCGGCTGAGCTGAAATCTGCGTCAGCCGGTTCAGATCATCAGATTGCTTCGTGGTCGTCATGCGCGTCGAACCATTCGCGGCGAACACAATCTGGCTCACCAAAGGTGAATTGGCAAGGTAGGAATAGGCGGCCGTGTTCGGAAGAATTCCGTCGTTGCGAGCGAGGATAAGAAGGTGTTATATTCCGATTTAACATAGCTGGGATGATCGCCGCCATCACCGAAAGCGAACTGGAGGCGCAGAGTGAAAAAATCTCCAACCGCTTCCTTGTGTTGACCGGGACAGTGCCACGAGGTGGGCAAGGCATTTGGCGGTTTAGTCTGAGTAGGCGAGCTTTGATATCGTTCGTAGCCGAGACCACCTTCACAACGTGAACAGTTTATTTGGGGACACTGATTGGTGGAGGCTGGGAGCCAACCCACGCCAGCGTTTAATTTCCTTGGCATCGCGCGTGCTATGGTTGGCTTGTAAGGTTCATTTGTATTTCATGCCCCCCGTAATAAATATGCCAATCTCAAGAACCGACCCCTTTACGACCCCTTTACGGAACTTGACTCCTGTGCTTCTCGATATCATACGGCTCTTTGAACATAGCATCTAAAATCAAATTGCCGGTTTTGACATTCCACATCAAATACTTACCAATCGCCAGTCCGTTGGTGTATTGACGATACTCCCCAAGGCGACAATTTTTGAAATCAGCGAACCGATATTCCCATGTCGCGCCTTGTGAATGAGAATCCACAAATGTAGCAACTAACCCGTTGATTAAATCATTTTTGACATTTGCAATCCGCAGCCATGAACCATCGCCGGTGCGACCAATAGATAGGTTATATCCGGCATTATATTTATTCCGGAATTTAGCCAAAATTCCACTGCAAAAAGTTATCTCTTCATGATCCTCGCTATTGGTGTATTGAAAACGCGCCATCCAATTTTGGACGGCCACCGTTCTGCCCATTGCCTTGATGGCATAATTTGTTTGATATAAACTCACCAACTCAGTCCCAGGAGGCCCGAGATTAGTCGTCACATTTTTGTATTTTAGAAACAGACCGTTAATTAATCTTTGATCTCCAAACGAGAACAGGTTGGTGTTAGAAAGCACATTGGTGTAAATGTGCGGACACGTCTCTCCGGAGCCAAATAAATCAGAGACAGTGACAATGACATTTGTTTGACTTTCTTTGTCCAAGAATGGTATGAACAATCTCCCAGGTTGAGCAGACTGACAATAAATATTTATGCAATAAAATAAAATGGCACAATTAATTGCAATATAATGAAGACATTTCATAATGATGCTAGGGACTGCTTGGCGGTAAATCAAAACCAAAAATTTCCGGATAAATATCGTTTGGAAGAGAAATCCCCACCGAATTACCCGCTTTGATTGTTTCATGCACACAATTGTGCGTATCAGAGTTCCATGTTCCAGGGCTCAGGTAGAGATTTTCGATATCGCTCAAACCCTCAATCAAGCCTGGCCCCTGAAATCCAATAGCATATATTCTTGTAATATTCGCGGAACCGTTATCTGTGTCCAAGTAGCCTGGCCCCTGTTTTACTGGCGGCACATGAGTAACCCATGTTGTGCTGCTCGGCGCATAGCCAACTTGCTCGCCTACCCATTGAGAGCAATTGGTCGTTGTAAACAAATTGATTGCATTTATCGGAGCGTCAGAGGTCAACTCCCACCAGGCATGACCAGCACTGCCAGCTAATACATCGTAAACGGGATAGAACGGGTTCCATGAATAAAGTACTGCATCAGACGGATAGTTCGGATATGGCTGACGAACGTTCACCGTCAATTGGGACAGATATTTTTGAACTGTTATAATGAATGAATAATAGGCCGTGGGTGAATTGATGATGGGGGTGGCGTCTGGAAAGGCATTATCCGGCAACAAAACATACGCATTACCGCTGGCATCCAGTGTCTTGCCTAAGATTGTTATGTTCGTCGATGGTATGGAAGTGGAAGCCAGTGGATTACTCAGCCAAGGCGGATGATAAGCTGTAGCTGTTACATTAATTAACCACAAATTTTGTTTTGTAGAGCCGGCCGGGCCACCCGTCGCCAGTTTCACCTTGCAGTTTGCCGACCGTTGATAGTTTTCCCACGCATTCCACTCGGGAATCAACTCATCTTCGCTGATACCATTACACTGTTCCATCGCCAGCGTTGGTGGTTGGGTAACGACAGTCACCGGGCCATAAGCAACCCCGCCACCCAAAAAGTCTTCCGTATAGTTATCTGTTCCGCATGGTAATGGCTGAGGCCAACTCGCAGTCGGCCAGCTATATTGGTTGACCGTATGTAAAGCTTCGTCCCACGACCAAACTCCACTCCCACCACTCCCATCGTCCCAGGTAATCGTATAGAAATTGGTGAGGGTATCATAGGCATCGCCCTGTATATCCGTCTCACTCACATAATAATGCGAAATGTAATCTCCCTCTGGTGCCGCCACCAGTGTTTGTGATCCCTGCGAGGATTGGGATGAGCCGTTAGAATCTTGAGACGCAAACTTCCCATTCGTTTGAGCCTTGCCGGTCAGCGGATTGCCAGCCGGATCAAATCCACCCAAACCATTACCGCCGTTGTCGGAGTTGGGAATGGCCACCGCCTCCACCGTGCCGCCACCCAATGCAATGGGAGCGATTTGCGCCGTCCAAGTTCCGTCATCGTTATCCGTCGCCTCCGCGCCGTTGACCCAGACCGTGTAATCGCTGGAATCAATTTCTCCAGTCACTATTGTTTGCCCGGCAGTAACCGGATCAACGTTCAAGCCAAGATCACCCTGCACCACCGTCAAACTGGTCGTGCTGACGTTGCCCGCCGCATCGGTCGCGGTGAGAGTCAAATAATTTGCGCCCCCGCTCAACGGCAGGTTTTGCGCCCAAAAATTCCCGTCTCGCCCCACGACCGCATTCATAACATTAACGTCCCCGTTGGCGTCCACCATCTGAACCGTGATGGTGGAGGTCGGATCGCTCACCGAACCGTTGCAGGTGAAGGTGTTCCCGCAAATTTCCACTCCGTTTTGCGGCCAGTTTATCTGTACCACAGGCGGACTCGTCTTGCCGGCATAATTCAAGGTGTAACTGAAACTGGTAGTGGTCAAGTTGCCCGCCAAATCAGTGGCGTGAAGGGTGATGGTATTGACGCCGAGGGTCAAGCCCACATCGAAGGCCTGAAACGTATTGGTGGTGAATTCCCAAGTGTTCGTGTCGTAATACTGGTCCAGGATCAGGACTTGCTGGTCGGTTACCAAGCCGTTCACATTGCTGAGGTCGTAGTGGATACTGCTCAAGGCTTCGGGGCTGTATCCCTGCAACTGAATTGACGGCACGGAAACCGTGCTGCCGACCGGGTTGGTGATGACGAGTTGCGGCGGCGTCAAATCGAGCTTCAGACGCTTCCCTTGCCAAGTAGCCGGCGCACCGGCTGCCGGCCCTTTCAATCCCACCCAAACGTTATGCCAGCCTTCCGTCTGACCAAGGTTTACAGCGATATTGGGTCCTGAATAAGCCTGCCAGTTGGCATCGGTCGCAAAATTGGTGTCATCCACCGACACGGCGAGGCTGCCCGGGATGCCATCCGCAATATTCAACTGCACCGGGGCATTCCGCAGGTTGACGTAATTATTGGTCACTCCAATCGTAAACGTGATGATATCCGGGTAGATGCCATTCTGATAGTCATACAGCAGGGTGTTGCCCTGGCCATCCCAACTGGCGTTGGGGTCTAGGCCGAGTTGCCCAAAATACTCCAATTCCCACGCCACCAACGCTTCATCCCCGTCGCCATTGGTGTCCACCTGATAATCCGGGATGCCCAGCCACAAGGTGGACAGTGGATTGCCGTAGGCGTCCGTGGCCACATAATGGTAGCCGATGTCCACGACGGAATTGGTCTCCTTCACCTGGCTGGTTTGCGTCGTGAACTCATACAATCCCACTTTATCCGCCGTGGTGCTGCCTTTTTGGATCAACATGCTGTTGGGGGGCAGGTAATAATCCCCGAACCAACTGCTCTGCCAGTTGTAGGCGCCGCTCACGACTACATCATGCGGTCCCAAGATTTCCAGCCGGTTATCCCCGCGGATGAAGGCGTTGTAATCGAAATGCGTGTAATTGGGGTTGCCATTCAGGGCGTCACTCGTCGAAATGGTGGTGCCGTCAAAGGTGGTGTTCAGCACCGTCCATTGCGAGGGGCTTTGACCGGAATAACGATCCGGATTCAGCGCTCCCTGCCAAAAGGTGCAGTTCTGAAACGTGAAGCTGGAGGCGTCGATGGAGGATCCAAAACTCACGCCGGAACGCACAAACAGGCAATTGGTGAAATAATAGGACGGCCAATAATCCGCCATCCCGAAATAAAACTCACAATGAGTGAAGCCCCCCACCCCGGCGGCCCAATTATCCCGCAGAAAGCTCCCCTGGTCGGGTGATGTCGAAAACTTCGTGAACTGGGCGCTGATTTGCGGGAGGGCTGTCGGGTCGCCGCTGCCATTGAACATCAAACCGCTCATCCAGCCGACCGCGCCCAGGACGCCTTCCTGCACGGCATTATAACGCGGAATCCAGCAGGGGGCCGTGGCCGTGCCCACAGAAGTTAAACTGGCCCCGTCATTCAGCGACAGCGCATACGGCTGGCCGGAGGAGGAAACCCCGCCGTAATCCATGTACCACGCGAGGACGGTGCCCGGCGTCAAGGTCAGGCTGGCATACAAATCCGAACCGCCCACCAGATAATCAATCGGGTCATAATGGTAGCCTAGATCAAGACTGCCATTGCTGCCATTGTCGCGCGGCACTGTGGGCGACAGGGTGGTGGCGGTGGACAATGTCGCGTTGGCCTCAACCGTCGGCGGCCAGGTGGTTTTGTTGGCCAGATCAGCCAGCAAGGCCGGGCTGACATTGGTCGTGCCCGCGCCTCGATAAGGGCTGCCAGGAGCCAGGTAATAATTGCCCGCCCCGATGGTTTGATACGTTGCGCTGGCGGATTCCGTGTAGTTGATGCCATCAAACGAAACCTCGTACAGACCGTTATTCTGGTCTATTTGAGTGATCAGGCAGTTGGTCAGCGTCACAGTTGGTGTTTCACCCGTGGAATATATCAATCCCGGAATTCCATTGGGACCGTCGAAGGTCACATTTTCACAAGTCAAATTGCCAGAGCCGTCAAAGTAGATTGGATAGTCACTGGCAACTTCGTTGACCAAGACATTATGCAAACCAAGGTTAGGATTATAGGGACAGGCGCAGTTATCCACGTTTATGAACTGGCAATCCCACAAATCAAGATCGGCAAAATTCAGAACCCCATCCTGTGTGTAACAAAAGCGCAGGTTGTGAAGCTCCGTGCTTGATTCCGAAACCAGAAATAACGGGACGTCATTATAATTCGGGTTGCCGTTATAACTTGAATCACCAAAGTAAGCCCCGGATTCTCCCACGGAATCGTCATTGATGGAGGTAAAGATGGCCGGACGGTAGGAAGTGGTTTGACAGTTGACGGTGTAGGTTGTGATTTGTCCGCTGCCATCATTCTTGATCACAGTTCCGCCTTCAAAGGTGGTCGTGCCAAAAATTGTCAATAAACCATCCACCAGATAGGTCGTGTCGCTTTGAAACGTGAAATCCGTTTGATCCGTGTTCAGTTCCACATAATCCAGCACAAAGCCTTTCGCCGAAGGCGCATTGGCCGCCAGTTTCATGGGTTTGGCCTGTCTGCCAGCCAGCGGGGTTTTGGGCAGGACGGGCGTTTTGGCGATCATGACCGGCAGCCGGGTCCGAGTGCTCGATTGCAAAGGCAGATTCTGTAGTTTTGTCTGGATGTCTGGCAGGGGCACTCCTTCAATCAAAATCGTCCGGCCATTGACCGTCTCATATTGCCGACGCACCTGCACTTTTGAATGCCGGTTTGAAGGCCCGCCTAAATCAAACACCTTGCCGCGTCCGAGCCGCATCGCTCCCCAACTGACCTCTTGATCCGGCAGGGAATTGTTTCGCGAATAATGCTCGCTGATCGTGGCCGCCGGCGGATTCAGAAACTCCGTCAGCACTTCAATTTCCGTGGATTGCGAATTTAATCCCAGCGATTCCGGCGTGGGCGGCTGTTCCCGCAGAATCACGTCCTGCTCAAAGCTTCCTTTTTTGTAAGTGTATCGCACGTCCGCCTTTACGCCGGTGAAGGCATTGGGATAAAGCACCTGGTTGGCGGAGATCAACTCGCCTTGTGAATCCTGGACCTCGGCAATCACCACGCTCTGACCGCTGGCCCTGTCATAATAAGCCAGTCCCAAGATGTTGCTGCGCAGGCGTTTGGCATCCGTCGTCTGCTGGTCAATCGCCCCTTCCGAGTTTAAATTATTGTCGAAAATAACTTGATATTGTCCTTGATTCGCAACCGCCCCCGAAGCATACGGCTCGATTTGCTCCTGGGAATCCACCCAAGCGCCGGTAGCGTCCTGGCGGCATATTCCGCTGGCACATTCAACGTATTTATGCAGTTTTGGAACGGAGACGCCATTGGGCCCGGTTTCGTAAGTGGTTCGCTGCCAGACCCGGTGATCGGCCCTCCGCTCAACCACCACATAGGGGGGTTCCCGTTAACAGACCATTATTTCCGGCCCCTTGAGTTGTACTGGCGGCGGTCTGCGCCCGGACAGCCCACGCGCCCAAAACCATGCACACGCAAAGAAACTTCACGCTTTTCATATCGTTGAATAAATTTCTGAAAACATCTGATTAAACCACCAGCGGCAGATGATCGCACACCGGCAGTAAAACTAATTTCTTCTTTTATAGGCCGAAGCAACCCGGGTGCAAGTCTTTTTTTATCAATGTGACAAATATTTTATCCTTTATAACTGCGCCAGGGAAAGCAACAATTCCCCCCTATTCTTACCAATACGTTCCAAAAAACGCATTCTGTCACAAAATCTTTCATTTTCGTCTTTTTTTTGGCGAAACTAACCAGTTTAGAACATCACCCCATTGCCTTAGCGCCGACATCTGATATATAATTTATTGAATACCAATGAGTTGCGTGGATTTTTGATAAAATGCCATGCCGCACGACCCGATTTCAGCCCCCCCGTCGCCAAGACAGCGGGATTGGCAGTTTTCCCTTCAGACAACGCCTTGCAAATCCCGCTGACTTCGCTCCCCCGGTGGCGTTCCCTGGCGAAAACTTCAAATCCGCCGCTCCACTCCGCTTTTTGGCCCGCCCGCTGATCCGCGCCCCTATCCCCCGCGCGGGCGGCCAGACCAAACGCTCCATTCCGCTCGCGGCTTTTAACTTTTACCAGCGAGCCGGGACAAAACTCGCCGGTCAGGCTTTCATGCCATCTCAAGGCCAGGAAGCCCGCCCGTCCCGCCCGCTGCGCGGATCATGTGTTTGGGGCCTTCGGCGACTCTGCGAGGCCAGAGGGTTTTGGATGGTGTTTTCGACATGGCGCGTTTTGTTTTATCCCGACGCCGTCCAGGTCTCTCCGTAGGCCGCTTGCTGCTCCGCCATTTTTCTCAAATGGGTGATTCCCGCTCGCGCGGGGCGGTCTTTTTTCCGGCGACGAAGAGCAGGAGGCCCGCCAG
>CAZUBG010000234.1:0-8218 GCA_964618545.1 uncultured Bifidobacteriaceae bacterium
GCGTTGCTCGCTCGTTACAGATCCTGCGGATATGCGCCTCGCGAGCGCCTTGCCAACAGTCAAAATTCCCGCGCCATAATTGCTCAAGTTATTTTTTCGTGATGCCCTACTGTCTGGCAACGCTCCGGGTTGGCGGAAACCGGGAAGGTGGTGGGATGGATGGCCGGGGTGGTCGGATGCTGGCACGCAAAAGCGGTCCCGCAGCGGGTGGCGTCCGGGCCACAACCCCGTTGGGGTTGATGAAGCCCCCCAACCCCCTTCCCAGGGTAGGCGCGGGGCGCCAACCCCGGGCTTTGGGCCACAATCCCTTTGGGATTGCCAAACCGGTTGAGTATCCAATCCATGAAATGCCGATAAGGTGCAGGACCGGTGGCCGCACTCCCAAATGGCCTTCGGCCTGAAAGCCGCCCACAACATCGGGAGGCCTTGATGCGTCCGGGCGGGTGGCAAACTTCGTTTGCTTCGGGTGCCGCGCCTGCTTAAGCTGGACGCATGTTGATTTCGCTGCTGAACCATCTGGCAGGCTGGGAATATCTTCTTACCAGCCCTTTCATGCTGGTGGTGCTGGGGTTTCAACTGTGGATGGCGATCCATGCGATCCGGCAGCGGGAATGGATCTGGGTGGTGTTCATCCTGGTGGGTTGGGGCTTTGCCGCCTTGTGGTATTACTTCACGGTATATCGCGCGTCACCCTCGGCGACCAGCGGGTTTGAACTGCCGGGGGCGCACCATCGGCGGCGGATCAAGGAATTGCAGGATCAAATCTATTATCTGGACAAGGCGCACCATCATTCGCAACTGGCGGACATTTATTTTCAACAGGGCAAATTGAGCCAGGCGGAAGCGGGTTACCGGGCGGCGCTGGAACGGGATCCCAAGGACATTGACACGCGCGCGCATCTCGGCCAGTGCCTGCTCCGGCAAAAGCGGGCCCAGGAGGCGCGGCCGTTGTTGGAGGGGGTGGTGGCGGAAAATCCCAAACATGATTACGGCCACACGCTGATGGCCCTGGCGGAGGCGCTGACGGAGCTGGGCGAGACGGAGGCGGCCCTGCAAGTGTGGCTGCGGGTGACGGCGAACCATTCTTATCCGCGGGCGAAGGTGCAATTGGCGGAACTTTACCTGGCCAGGAACCAGCCGGCCCAGGCCCGCAGCGAGCTCAAGGATGTGGTGGCGGACGATGCTCATGCGCCGGCCTTCCAGCGGCGGCGGGAGCGGGTCTGGGTGCGGCGGGCGAAGAGCCGGTTGCGGCAGATCGCGTAGTCCGTTTCCCGGCGGGTGGTTTTCAGCTTTGAGTTTTCAGTTTTGGCCGGGTGGGTTACCCTGCGGGCTGTGAAACGAACGCCGATGCTTGAAGTGGCCGGCCTGCGCATCGTGCGGGGCGGAACGGTCATCATTAACAATGTCTCCTGGCGGGTGGATCCCGGCCAGCACTGGGTGATCCTGGGGGCGAATGGCTCGGGCAAAACCTCGCTGCTGAGCGCGCTGACGGGGTATCTGATGCCCACGGCGGGGGAGATTTCGCTGTTGGGGGAGGGGTACGGACGGTCGGATTGGCGGGAGTTGCGCAAACGGGTCGGGATTGTGAGCTCGTCGGTGCGGCAGATGATGTCGGACGAGGAACCGGCGCTGGAGACGGTGGCGAGCGGCCGGTACGCGATGATTGATTTCTGGGGGAAGCTGACGCGTTCGGACCGCGCCCGGGCGGGGCAATTATTGCGGGAGGTGGAGTGCGCCTATCTGGCGGAGCGTCCGTGGCGGGTGCAATCGCAGGGGGAGCGGCAGCGGGTGCTGATTGGCCGGGCGCTGATGGCGCGGCCGCGAATGCTGATTCTGGATGAACCGTGCTCGGGACTGGATCCGGCGGCCCGGGAGAATTTTTTGCAGTTTCTGCAACGGCTGGGCCGGGGGAAACAGGCGCCGACGCTGGTGCTGGTGACGCATCATGTGGAGGAGATCATGCCGGTGTTTTCGCATGTGCTGATGTTGAAACAGGGCGGGGTGCTGGCCACGGGCAAAAAGGGCGGGGTGCTGAATTCGGAGAATTTGTCGAAGGCGTTTGGGGGCCGGATGAAATTGCAGGCGACGGAAGGGCGGCAGGGCAGGCGTTATGTCCTGAAGGTCAGGATGACTTCGCGCGGGATGATGTGAGTATTTGAAAAACCAAAGGGCCTTTGGCAAACCTGTGCATCCCGAGGTGGCTGGCAAGGTTGGGCGGGCGCGCCAAATGGCCGGACGGCCTGCGGGTTGGGAAACCCGCGATACGGCAGACTGGGAAGTCTGCGGTACAAAAAAAACCGTCCGCCACTTCGGGAGGCGCCGCAAGCACGCGCCGCGCCCGGGGAAAATAGTTGTCGTCCCGGGTTGACAAGCGGGAAGGCGTGAAATACAACCGGGACATGAGCGCCCAGGCAAAAGCATGCCGAAGCCGAGCAACTCATGCCGGGCCGGGTCAGGATCACGCGATTATTATGAACACAAAATTGGACAAGAAGTTGGAGCCGACGGCCGCTGATCCAGTGCGCCGGCGCGCGGCCATTGCCGTGCTCACGAGACAGCGCGCCATGATTTTCTGCAGCGCCCTGGTGGTCACCGCCTGCGCTCTGCTGATGCATTTTTCCCACGCCCAAAATCCGAAGTCGCCAATGTTGATCGGCCTGGGCGCCGTGTTGATGTGGCTGGTGGTCTTCCGGATTGATTTCCAGCGGCGCGCCCTGCTGCTGCCGGACCGGGGCGACCCGGCGAAGGACGAGAAGCCGAAGGTTTGAGGGGCCAAGGCGGAGCGTTTGGCCGGGGTGGTCGAGGATTTGCACGCAAAAGCGGCAGAGGGCTGCCGCACTACAAGACGCTGCGCGCGAACGGACGACTGCCGATATTCGCCGAGGGGCGGAAATTCGGTCGCCCGGACGGGGGTCGGACGCGCCAGTAGCGGCTGTCGTCTGCGGGTTGGGAAACCCGCGATACGGCAGACTTGGAAGTCTGCGGTACAAAAAATCCACGCACGACTTCGGGAGGGACCAGCCAAACCAGGGTTTCGCAGGGTGAGCTTTCGGCTCGGATGATGATTTGATACCGTTGGCACCATGGAACTGCGTGAATTTGCCGAGCGGGTGCTGTTCGCGACGAATCTGGAGGACAAGCTCCGGGCGCCGGACGTCCTTACGGATGAGCGACTCAAGGTCCATTCGCAATCCGAGGGACGGACGCCGAATATTTACCTGTTCAATCCGCTGGCCGAAGGGCGCATCGCCGGGGGCAGGGCGTTTAATCCCACGCGGCATCAGGCGCAATTGGTGGAGGATTTGGAAGGTTTGCCGCAATTTCTCGGCCGGCAGGATGACATTGTGCTGGTGAAGCGGCGGCCGGCGGTGGAGTTTTTGAGCCGCCTCAAACAGGCGGGCTTTGCGCTGCCGGAATTGGTGGAGGCGGCGGCGATGGGAGGATTGCGCGAGCGCAAACTGGGCAGCCTGCGTCCGTGGGCCTGGGGGCCGGACAGTGTGGAACTGCTGGGACCGCTGTTTGGGCAGGTGACCGGGGAGGCGCGCACGCGGGAACAGCGCTTCAACCCGGGGCTGGCCGAATTGTATTCCAAAGCCTGGAGCGCGGCGTTGCTCCGCAAGTTTTTGGAGCGGGCGGAGAAGACCGGCCCCGACCTGCTGTGCGGGACACAGGAGGTTGGGGTGGCGGTGAACACGCTGGCGGAGGCGCTGGAGATAATCGCGTCCATCCGAGGGCGCGGACATCGCAAAATTGTGGTCAAGGAGGCGGTGGGGGCGGCGGGCGGCAACGCGCTGCGGCTGTTTGAACCGGAACTGTTGGAAAACCAACGACGCTGGCTGGCCCATGCGCTGGAGCAGGGGCGTCCACTGGTGGTGGAACCGTGGCTGGAACGCGAGCTGGATTTTTCCGTGCAATTGGAGATGACCGCCGGTGGGTTGAAGTTGTGCGGCTACACGGGTTTGCTGAACGACGCCCGGGGCCAGTTCCAAGGCAACTGGGCGGAGGCGCATCACCACCAGCGCATTCCGTCGAAAGTGATTGCGCGGTTTGAGGTGGCGGCGGAGGTGTCCGGGATTCTGCTGGCGCACTATGCCGGGATTTTTGGATTGCTGGAGGAGGAACTGCGCCGGCGGGAATTTGTGGGGGCGCTGGGGATTGACGCGTTTGTGTATAAAGACGCGGCGGGTTCGCTGCGTTTGAAGCCGGTGGTGGAGATCAATCCGCGCTACACGATGGGCCGGGTGACGGTGGAGTTGATGAAGCAAACCTGCCAGGGCGGCTGCGGCTGGTTCCGGCTGGTATCCCGGGCCCGGTTGCGGGCCGAAGGCGTGGCGGATTTTCCCGCCTACGCGCGGTTGTTGGAGGAGCGACATCCGTTTCAACTCGCGGGGGAGCCCGCGCCGAAAATCCGCGCCGGGGCCCTCTGCCTGAACGATCCGGCGCGCGCGCAGGCGTGCCTGGCGGTGTTTCAGGTGACGGGGGCGGGGGGGTGATGAGCGCGGGCGCGCTTGCGAACCGCCCGGGCCGGGTTTAGAGTCGAAACATGAATTACAATCAGACGAAGGTTGATGAAATGACGCTGGCGCTGATGTTTCTGACGACGACTGAGGACCAGTTCGGGGCGCGGTCCTGGAAAGGCTACGATTGGGACGTGTTGGGCCGACTCCACGCGGCCGGATATATATCGAATCCGGTGGGCAAGGCCAAGTCGGTGGCGATGACCGAAAAAGGAAAGCAGCTTTCCGAGGAATTATTTCAGAAGCATTTTTCCAAGGCCGGGGTTTAATGTTGAGCATGAACGTTCCAGGACCATCTCTGCGCGGGTTGTGGGCCTTGTTCTGGCACATGGTGGTTCTGCTTCCCGTGGGCCTGGCTCTGTTCGCCGTGGTGGTCTACGCTGGGATCGGGTTGCTGGTATTGCCTGTGGCCGCCGGGGTGTTTGTCTGGAATGCGGATGGGTGGCGGGCGGCGGTCTGTGTGGCGCTGTGGCTTCCGTCATGGTGGTGGGTCCGCTGGTTTTGGCGGCGGGAGCGTTCGGATGAGTTTGATCATCGCGGGGATGTATAAAAGGTTGGCAGCGGTTGTTGGCCGTCGCGGAGCGACGTTCGACATCAGCCCGGCGTTTCAACGCCAGATTGCCCGCACTGCGCGGGACAAGTCCGCAGAGACGACTGAAATTTATTCCCACTAATCCCATTTTTCTATTCAGTCCGGGGCTGGTTCCGCAAGGATTCAGCCGTCCCTGCGGGACTTATACGTTGCGGAAGCTCACCCGGCGTTGAAACGCCGGGCTACTCTCAGGCCGTCGTTTCGCGACTCGCCACCGTCGCGGAACGACGACTGGCCAACCATCTTCAGTTGGCTTCAAACGTCTGTAAAAAATCCTCCGGCAACGGGGCGTTGAAGTCCTCAGGTGCAGTGAACTGTCCCCTGACGAGGCCGATGGGGCGCGGTTGTGACAACGGTGCGGGCGAGAGAATGGTTGGCAGGCCGGAAGCCTTTTCGGGCAGGGATTCCGCACCTTTCGGCAGGACGTGTCCGTGGTCAATTTCGACTTCAACAGTCCGACAACTCCTATCAGATCTTCTCCATGGAGGCTTTGAGGGCCTCCAGTTGCTCCCAGCGGGCGAAGAGTTTCGTGAGGTTTTCGCGGTGGGCTTCCAAGTCCAGGACGAGCTGCTTGCTCTGCGTGGCGTGGGTGCGGTGGAAGTCGGGGGTGGCAAACAGGGCTTCGATGCCGGCGATTCCGGCCTCCACGTCGCGAATGCGCGCCTCCAGGCCGGCGAGTTCCTGGGTTTCCTTGAAGGACATTTTGCGGGCCTTGCCCTTTTTAGCGGCGGCTTCGCTCTTGGCGGCGGCGGCTTTGTTCAGGGCCGCCACGGCGGCGCTGGCGCGGGCGGCCTGGTCGGCGGCCTTTTGCTTTTTTTCCAGATAGTAATCGTAGTCGCCCACGCTGTGGGTGATTTTCCCGTCGCCTTCAAAGGCGAGGATGTCGGTGCAGACGCGGTTGAGAAAATAGCGGTCGTGGCTCACCACGCAAACGACGCCGGGAAACGCGATCAAGGCCTCCTCGAGCACGCGGAGCGTGGGCAGATCGAGATCGTTGGTGGGTTCGTCGAGGATGAGGAAGTTGCCGCCGCTTTTCAGGATGCGGGCGAGCAGCAGCCGGCTGCGCTCGCCGCCGGAGAGCTTCCGCACGAGGGTGGTGATGCGGTCGTCGGAAAACAGGAAGCGCTTGAGGTAGGAGCGCACGGAAATCTTGGTGTCGCCCCATTGCACGAATTCGGTGCCGTCGGCCACCTCGTCCAGGACGGTGCGGTCCTCGTTTAATTGGAGCCGGCCCTGGTCCACGTAGTTAAAGTTGGTGAGCTGGCCGGTTTTCACGCCGCCCTCGGTGGGGGGCATCTGCCCGATGATAATCTTCAACAGAGTGGACTTTCCCAGGCCGTTGCGGCCGCACACCCCGATGCGATGGCCGTTTTCAAAGGTGTAATTGAAGCCGCTGAACAGGGTGCGGCCGCCGAGGGCGATGCCGAGGTTGGTGACTTCCACGGTGCGGTTGCCGAGCTGGGGGGGCGGCGGGATGACGAGTTCGACGTCCTCCTCGATCATGGGGCCGGCCTGGGCGGCGGTGTCGTAGTAGCGCTCGAAGCGGTCCTTCTGTTTGCTGCGCTGGGCGCGGGGGCCCTGGCGCACCCAGGCGAGTTCCTTTTTCAGGAACATCTGGCGCTTGTGCTCGATGGTGGCGTCGGCCTCCTGGCGTTCGGCCTTGGCCAGCAGGTAATCGGTGTAGTTGCCGGCGTGGGAATAGAATTTGCCGTCGTAGAGTTCGAGGATGCCGGAGGCGACGCGGTCCAAAAAGTAGCGGTCGTGGGTGATGACGAGGAAGGTGCCCCCGAAGTTTTCCAGGAACTCGGCGACCCACTCGATGGATTCCGGGTCGAGATGGTTGGTCGGTTCGTCGAGCATCAGGAAATCGGGCTGGGAGACAATGGCGCGGCACATGGCGACGCGCCGTTTTTCACCGCCGGAAAGGGAGGTGATGCTCCGGTCGGCGGGGGGACAGTTCAAGTGGGCCATGGCGACCTCGATGCGGCGGTCGAGGTTCCAGCCGTCGAGGGCCTGGATGCGCTGCTCGATTTCCTCGTGGCGCTTGGAGTCGGGCGGGAGGGCTTCAAACTCGGCGATCAAACCCAGGACGTGCTGCGCGCCGTCGCGGACGTTGTCGTACACATTCTTGGTTTCATCGAGCATGAAGTCCTGGGGCAGATAGCTGACCACGAGGTCGCGGCGGCGGCTGACCTCGCCCAGGTCGGGATTCTGGAGGCCGGCGAGGATTTTCAGGAAGGTGGTCTTGCCGCAGCCGTTGCGTCCGACCAGGCCGATGCGGTCGCCCTCCTGAATGCCGAGGGTGGCGCGATCCAGAATGGTCCGGTCGCCGTAGCGGACGACGATGTCGGTGGCGGCAATGAGGTTGGACATAATCAGTTCAACCCGCCGAAATCTTGAGTTTTAATGTTCAAACGAGCCACCAAGGTAGCAGAAAAGCGGGGGGGGACAAGCCGGGAAAGGGGGTGTTAACGCATTCTAATCGTCCCGGCGGGGAAACAACGGGGCGGGCTCGCCAATGGTCTGACCGGGGGTCAGTCCGCCCCAGGCGGCGGCGTCCAGGGTGGACGGCGATCCGCCCAAGCCCAACTGGGCGTAGATGCGGGCGGCGGTGCCGGGGATGAACGGCTGCAACAATACCGCCAAAATGCGACAGGCCTCCGCCAGATTGTACAGGACTTCGTCCAGCCGTTTCGCCTGGGACGGGTCTTTGGCCAGCTTGAACGGGGCGGTCTGGTCCACATATTGGTTGGCCCGGTTGACCAGGCCCCAAATGCTTTGCAGGGCGGATTGCAACTGGTTTTGTTTGAGCAGCGCCCGCGTTTCATCCGCGGCCCGGGCGGCGTCGGCGGCCAGTTCGTCATGGCGCGCGGGCACCACGCCGTGGCGGTAACGCTTGAGCATGGAGAGGGAGCGGTTGACGAGATTGCCCAGCCCGTTGGCCAGTTCGGCCGAGTAACGGGACTTGAAACCGGCATCGGTCCAGTTGCCATCGGGCCCGAGGTCCAGTTCGCGCAGGACGTAAAAGCGGAAGGCGTCCAGGCCCCATTCATGGATCACGGCGACGGGGTCAATGACGTTGCCGGTGCTTTTGCTGATGCGGGCGCCG
>CAZUBG010000235.1:0-8199 GCA_964618545.1 uncultured Bifidobacteriaceae bacterium
AACGCAACGACCCTCTTTCACTCTGTGCCTAAAAAGAATTTTGTCTCACACCCGAGCCCCAACAACCTTAAAGATTCCGCTTGCGCCGCCGCATTTCGCCGATAGATTAAGCGCTGCATTTTCCAACCGCCGGTTGCGGCGGTTTTTGCATTTTTGTTCCTGAACAACATTATTTTTTTAATTCGTGAAAGTCTTTAGCGGTACCGCCAACGAAACCCTGGCCCGCGCCATCTGTAAGTCCATTGGCGTGGAACTCGGGAAATGCAACATCACGTCCTTTCCGGACGGCGAAACCTTCGTGAAGGTTGACGAGAACGTGCGCGGCCATGATGTCTTCATCGTCCAGCCCACCTCGCCGCCCACCAACCACAATCTGATGGAGCTCTTCATCATGATTGACGCCATGCGGCGGGCCAGCGCCAAGCGCATCACCGCCGTGCTGCCCTTTTACGGCTATGCCCGGCAGGACCGCAAGGACCAGCCCCGCGTGCCCATCACCGCCAAACTCGTGGCCAACCTGCTCGTCGCCTCCGGAACCAGCCGCGTGCTCACCATGGACCTGCACGCCCAGCAAATTCAGGGCTTTTTTGACATTCCCGTGGATCATTTGTACGCCGCCCCGGTCATGTATGACTATTTGAAGCAGAAGAATCTGAAGGACCTTACCGTCGTCAGCCCGGACGTGGGCGGCTTGAAAATGGCCCACGCCTATTCCCAGACGCTCGAAACCGAGCTGGCCATCGTCGCCAAACGCCGCAAAAGCGCCACCGAAGTCGAGTCCATGGCCGTGATCGGCGAAATTGACGGCCGGAACATTCTAATGGTGGATGACCTCACCGAAACGGCCGGAACCCTCACCCAGGCGGCCGTGCTCCTCAAGAAAAAAGGTGCCAAAAGCATCATCGCCTGCGTCTCCCACGCCATCCTCAACGATGTGGGGATTGAAAGATTGCGAAATTCTGTTATTGACGAATTGATAACAACTGATACAGTCCAACGCCCTGCTATTGATGGCGTGAAAATAACCACGCTTTCGGTCGCCGGACTTTTGGGCGAGGCCATTAAACGGATTCATAATAATTCGTCGGTGAACTCGCTGTTTGAATTCAAAGGCGGACGCACGAGTTAGTGCGCCGCAGACAGAGTTGGATTTTTAGATTTTAAGAACATGAAATCAGTTCCGTTACAAGCCTATCAGCGTTCGCAGGTGCGCCGCGGTGAAGTTAAAAAACTCCGCGCCACCGGTCGCGTTCCGGCGGTCATTTATGGCCGTCTGGCGCAGCCGCAAAATCTCGAACTAAATTCCAAGGAAATCGCCGATCTCATCAATCGTTCCGTTTCTGAAAACATCCTGGTGGACCTTGCCGTCGAAAACGACGCCCGGGCCAAGCGCCTGGCGCTGGTTCAGGATATTCAGCATCATCCGCTGGATGGCAATGTGCTGCATGTTGATTTTCACGAAGTGGCCGAGGATGAAAAGATCACCGTCATGGTGCCCGTGAAGGCCGAGGGCGAAGCCGCTGGCGTCAAAAACAACGGCGGCGTCTTGGAACACGTCGTCTTTAAAATCAAAATCCGCAGTCTGCCCAAGGATTTGCCCGAGCAAATCGTGGTGGATGTGACGCCCCTCGAAATCGGCAAGGCGATTCATTTGGGTGACCTCAAGGCCCCGACCGGTGTCGAAATTCTTGGCGACAAGCATTTGACCGTCGTGGCCGTCGCCCTTCCGCGCACCGAAGTCGAGGAAACCCCCGCTGCCACCGAGGCTGTCCCGGGCGCCGCCGACGTCGAGATGATCAAAGAGAAGAAGGAAGATGGTACCGAAGCCGCTCCGGCCAAGCCGGGCGACAAGGGCGCAGCCAAGGCCGGCGACAAAGGTGCCGCCAAAGCCGCCGCCAAGCCGGGCGACAAGGGGGCGGAAAAGAAGCCCGAGGCCAAGGCCGAAAAGAAGAAGTAATTTGGGCGGCGCAAGCCGCGCGTCCCGCGTATGGATTTGGGGCATCTCATCGTGGGTTTGGGCAATCCCGGGGCGAGGTACATGCGTACGCGCCACAATGCCGGGTTTATGCTTGTCGAGCAACTCGCCTCGCGCTGGGCGGTCGGTTGGACCGACCAAAAGAAATTCAACGCCCGGGTGGCGCAGACCCGGCGCAATGGTGGTCTGGTGTGGTTGTGCCAGCCCCAAACGTTCATGAATTTGAGCGGCGAAACGGTGCGGGCGGTGATGGGTTTTTATCAACTGCCACCGTCCCGGTTGCTGCTCATCGTGGACGATGCGGATTTGCCGCTGGGCACTCTTCGGCTGCGTCCTGATGGCAGCAGCGGCGGACACCACGGATTGGAGTCCGTCGAGCAGCACTTGGGGACACGCGCCACGGCGCGGTTGCGGATTGGCATTGGCCGGGCGGACGGCGTCCGTGAAATCAGCAATTATGTGCTGGGCAAATTTGACGCGGGTGAAGAGGTTTTGTTGGAAAAGGTTTTGACGGTGGCGGCCAACCAGGCGGAATGCTGGCTGGACGCCGGAATGGCAAAAGCAATGAACCAGTACAACGGAGTGGTAAACTCCGGGAATGAAAATATAAAAAAGTGAAACGATACGAAGGTTTGTTCATCTTGAACATGGCGGGCAAGGAAGAGGGCATCAAAGATGTCCTCGACAAGATTTCGGCAGAAATCACGGCCGCCGGCGGCAAAGTGGAAACCGTCCAGAAAATGGACAAAAAGGCGTTTTCCCGCATTGCGGACAAGCGCCACAGCTCGGGCTTCTATGCCAATGTCATTTTCAACGGCACCCCGGCGCTGGTCGCCCAATTGCAGTCGAAATTCGCCTTGAGCGAGGATGTTTTTCGCACCCTGTTCACGGAATCGCCGGAGGTCAAGCCCCGCGAGGCCGTATTGCCCGTGAAATAATTTTCCGCCATGGCCAGTTTCAACAAAGTCATCCTAGCCGGGAATCTGACCCGCGATCCCGAATTGCGGTACACTCCCAAGGGCATGGCCGTGGCCCGCATTGGCTTGGCGGTTAACCGCACCTACACCAGCAGTGAGGGCGGCGAGAAGAAGGAGGAGGTTACCTTCATTGATGTCGAGGCTTGGGGCCGCCAGGCCGAAGTCATCAGCCAGTACATGAAGAAAGGCCGTCCGCTCCTCATTGAAGGCCGGCTCAAGCTGGACACTTGGGAGGACAAAAACACCAGGCAAAAGCAGAGCAAGCTCAAGGTGGTGCTGGAAACCTTTTCCTTTATTGATTCCAACCGCGCCGACAACGGCGGGGTGGCCGAAGCCCCCCGCAGCCGTCCGGCCCCCGCATCCCCTTCGGCCCCCTCCGCCTCCGCGCCGCCGCCGCCCGCCGATTCCGGCGATTCCGAGCCGCCGCAGGACGACGACGTGCCGTTCTGATTTATCAACCGCAACCATTTATTTTTGTATGGCAAAAACTGAAGTCATTCTCACTCACAACATCATCGGTCTGGGCGGTGAATCCGACCAGGTCAAAGTCGCCGCCGGCTACGCGCGCAACTATCTCATTCCGCAGGGATTCGCCATTCCGCTGACCGGGGCCAACAAGCGCCGGATCGAATCCCTCAAGCAGCGCCGCGCCGAGCGCGAAGCCCATGAGTTCAACTCCATGAGCGAGCTGTCCAAGGGCGTCTCGAAACTCATTTGCGTCATCAAGGTCAAGACCGGCGACGACGGCAAGATGTTCGGCACCGTGACCACCGGCATGATTGCCGACGAGCTGAAACACCAGTTTGACATCGCGCTGGACAAAAAGAAAATTCATCTGGAAACGCCCATTCGCACCCTCGGCGAACACGAGGTTGAATTGCGTTTGCACACCGAACTGAAGTCCTCCCTCAAAGTCCGCGTGGAAAGCCTCACCCCGCTCGCGGTTCCGGCGGACGTCGCGCCCGTGGAAAAGCCCCGCACCGAAAAGCGCGGCAAACACGCCGAGCCCGACAAGGCTCCCGCGGCGGAAGCCAAGGCCAAGGCCGAACCCAAAGCCGAACCCAAGGCCAAGGCGGAAAAGAAGGCCAAAGTCGAAAAGAAAGACTGAGCCAGTTTAATTCAACCGGTTTGCCACAGCCACGGATATTTTTCCATGGCTGTTTGCTTGGGCGCGGACAGCCAGAGCGTAATCAGGCGTCAAAAATGGCGACAATACAGCGACCTGACAAAAAAAGTCTTAAAAAAACCAATAACCGGCTTGGATGTGCCGGGGGGATGGTGGAAGATCAAAGTGGTTCCGGTGGCAGTACGTTTCTTCAGCGGACATCCCCTGTCCCACCTCCTTGGCGTCTGCCGCCGGACGCCTTTTTTATCCGGCTAACGGTTTTCCGCCTTTACTCATACCGCAGCGATTCAATCGGGTCCAGGTTGGCCGCTTTCCATGCCGGGTAGGTCCCAAAGACGATGCCCACCAGCGAGCAAATGCCCAGGCCGAGGAAAATCCAGTCCACGGGAACCACCGGCGCGAGTTTCAGGAACCAGGCCGTGGCGTTGCCGCCCAGGATGCCCAGTCCCACGCCCACCACGCCGCCCAGTTCGCACAACACCACGGCCTCCATGATGAACTGGGTCATGATGTTCCGTTTTTTGGCCCCGATGGCCCGGCGGATGCCGATCTCGCGCGTCCGCTCCGTCACGGAAACCAGCATGATGTTCATGATGCCAATCCCCGCCGCGACCAGGGCGATGGAACTGACCACCGCCACCCCGATGCGCACCGCGCGGGTGAACGAGTTGAATTGTTCAATCATGGAATCATTCGACGCGATTTCAAAATCATCCTCCCGGCCCGGCGGCACCTTGCGAATGGCCCTTAAATCCCCGCGGACCTCCTCCACGGTGTCTTCGTAGCTGGCCTGGTCGCGGGCCTGCACCAGGATGGTCAGACTCCGCCACCAGCGGCCGTAACGGTTCAAACCGGTGGTGATGGGGAGGATGGCGAAATTATCCTGGTCCCCACCCATCGAGCCGCCCTTGGCCTCCAGGACGCCGATGACCGTGTAATTGATGCCGTCAATTTTCAGTCGTTCACCCACCGGCGAGCAGTTGGGGAAAATGTTGGTGGACAGGCCGCTGCCCAGCACGCAGACATTGCGGTTGTCCTCCACATCCGAATCAAACAACAGCCGGCCCTCCGCCAGGTTCCAATTTCGCGCCGGAAAGCTGCCCGGCGTCTCGCCAAACAGCCGGACCGTGGGGGCGCTTTTTTTGTACCGGGTCTGAATTTCCCCGGCCCAAAAGGAGGTTTCCATCCCGATGTTCAGCGGCAGGGTGACCTTGGCCGCCAACCGCTGGCCCTGGGCCATGGTGATGTTTTTCCGCCGCCAGTATTTTTCCAGATCCCCGCTCGAACCGCCAAAGTAAAGGGCCGGCCATTTGCGGATCATGAACGTCTGGCCCCCCAGCGAACTCAGTTGTTGGTTGATGTTGTTCTGCATCACCCGCATGGCGGTCATCACCACGATGATGGAAAAGACGCCCACCAAGACCCCGAGCAGGGTCAGCGCCGAGCGCAGCTTGTGCGCCGCCAGGGCGGTCATGGCCATGTAAAAGTTTTCCTGGGCCTCGCCGAAAAATGCAAAAATGCCGGTTTTATTCATTGCGCAGGGCGTCCACGGGGTTCATGCGGGCGGCGCGCCAGGCCGGGAAAAAGCCGGACAGCAAACCGGTGATCACCGCCACGAGCAGGGCGATGCCGGCAATCAGGGGCGACAGCGTGGCCGGCATGACTTTGTTCAGCAGCAGCGTGGCCGGCCAGGCGATGCCCAGCGCGATCACGCCGCCCAGCAGGCAGATGCAGGCCGCCTCGATAAGGAATTGCAGCAGAATGGTGCGGCGCTTCGCGCCAATCGCCTTGCGCACGCCGATTTCCCGGGTCCGCTCCGCCACCGAGACAAACATAATGTTCATGATGCCAATGCCGCCCACGAACAGGGACAGGCCCGTGATGAACAAGCCCACGGCACCGATGGTGCCCGCCACCCGGTGGAACATTTCCAGGAACTGGTCCTGCTGGTTGATCGAAAAATTGTCCGGCGCCTCGGGCGCGAGATGCCGCAGCCGGCGCAGCACGGTGCGCACTTCCTCCCGGGCGTCGTCCATTTGGTCCAAATGACTGATTTTCACCTGAATTTCAAAATCGGGGGTTTCATCCAGCGTTTGGGTGTACCGCGGCAGGGGAATGATCACCTGGTCGTCAAGCCCGCCATTCTCCGCAAAACCGCCCTGTTTGGCGACCACCCCGACAACTTCAAACTGATATTGGTTGACGAAGATTTTTTGCCCCACCGGGGGATCGCCGCCGAACAAATTGGTGGCGGCATCCGCGCCCATCACGCACACCGGCCGGCCGCCCTCGCACTCCTTGGGGGAAAGAAAACGCCCGGTGGCCATCGTCAGCCCGCTGGTGAGCAGATAGTTTTCCGTGGTGCCAACAATGGGGACGCCAGAGGAATGACGTTTTTTATATCTGACCGTGGCTTCATCCTCCACCCACGGCGCGACGGCGGCGGCCATCGTGAGTTGCCGGTTTAATTCATCCGCCATGCCCAGCGTCAGGAAGGGCCGTTTTCGATCGTCGAACCATTCCTGCGCTGATTGAATGAACCAGCCAAACCGGTCCACAAACAGGACATCCGCGCCAATGGACGAAACGCTTTTCTGAAACGAACTGTTCAGTCCCTGAATGGCAGTGCCCATGAGCGTTACCGTGATGATGCCGATGACAATGCCCAGCGTCGTCAACGCGGAACGCAGCTGGTTGGACCGGATGGCCCCCCACGAGATGCTCAACCCTTCGCGCAGTTCAACGAACCAGTTCATTTTCGCACCTGTTCATCGCTGGCGATCAGGCCGTCGCGGATGCGGAGGATGCGCCGGGACTGGCGGGCGATCGCCTCTTCGTGCGTGACCACGATGATCGTGTTGCCCAGGTTGGCGAGGTTTTCAAACAGGGCCATGATTTCCGCGCCGGTTTTCGAGTCCAGATTGCCGGTTGGCTCGTCCGCGAGCAGAATGGAGGGGTGGTTGACGAGCGCCCGGGCCACGGCCACCCGCTGGCGCTGGCCGCCCGACAGTTCGTTGGGCTTGTGATGCACCCGGTCGGCCAGTCCCACGCTGGCCAGCATGGCCAGCGCGGTTTTGCGCCGTTGGGACGGCGGGACGCCCGCGTAGATGAGCGGCAGTTCCACGTTGCGCAGGGCGTCCGAGCGCGGCAGCAAATTGAACGTCTGGAAGATGAAGCCGATTTCGCGGTTGCGAATTTCCGCCAGTTGATTGTCGTTCATCTCGCTCACCCGCAGGCCGTTTAATTCGTAGCTCCCGCCGGTCGGCGTGTCGAGGCAGCCCAGCAGATTCATCAGCGTGGATTTGCCGGAACCGGACGGCCCCATGATGGCGACGTACTCGCCCTTTTGGATTTCCAGGGACACTTCGCGCAGGGCATGCACCGTTTCGGTGCCCATGAGATAGCAGCGCGACAGTTGTTGCAGTCGAATCAGGCTCACAACGGGGGTTTGGATGCGGTCGGGCCGGTGGTGTCCTTGGCGATTTTCTTGCCGTCCTCGAGATCGTGGCTGATGGCGTGGTAACCGCCGGAAACAATTTCATCGCCCTCCTTCAAGCCGTCGGTGATTTCCCAATAATTATCGTCGCTGATCCCGATTTTGACGGGCGCCATTTTGACGTGGTCGCTGGCCACCACAAACACGACGTCAATCATTTTGGGCGCCTCACTGTTTTTTTTGCCGGCGATTTCATTGTTCGTGGCGGCGATGGGGACGGCATTGGAACCGGCGCTCACGGAGTTCGTCGCGGTTTTGGGTGTGCGCGTGGTGACGCTGGCAATGGGCACGCTCAGGGCATTGGTGCGCGAGCGGGTTTCGATGTCCGCAGTCACCGACATGCCCGGCCGGAAGAATTCGCCTTCGTTGATGCGGATGCGCACCTGAAACTGGGTGGCCGTTTGGCCGGAGGTGGAACTGGAGGTGGTGCCGGCCAGGGAAGCGGAATTCAACCCTTCCGAGGAATCGGCGATGTCGGTCACGACGCCGCTGAATTTCTGGTCCTTGTAGGAGTCCACCTCCAGCCGCGCTTTTTGGCCGGGTTTGATGAGCACCACATCCATTTCCCCGACGTCCACGCGGGCTTCCATGGCGTTGAGGTCGGAAATGATCATGATGTCGGTGC
>CAZUBG010000236.1:0-8194 GCA_964618545.1 uncultured Bifidobacteriaceae bacterium
AACTGCTGGTGGCCACGACCGGTTCCTTGAAATGGCGGGTGAGATGGCTGCGATGGTAGGCACAGCAGCCTTGTGAACCGTGGCTGTGCGGCATGCAGCCCTGAATGCCCAGCGAGGCGTACATGGCGCCGATGGGCTGGCAGGTTTTGGCGGGATTGATGCGGAGCGCCTCGCGTGGCTTGATTTCGGCTGTGGTTCCATTGAGCATAGGATGATTGGGTTAAAGGTTTAAAATGGCTAACTTTCAGACTTCGTCGGCAACCGCCGCAGGTTTGCGAAACGATTTGGCCTCTTCGTTCTTGGCCGCACTGTCCTTGCCGGCATGGCAGAGGGGGACGGACTCCAGGGGCGCTTTCTCCCACGGCGGAGTGATGAATTTCCAGACCTTGGTGGTCAGCATCCGGTCCACTTCGCGGTAGAAATTCACCGCGCCGGTGAAGGCCGCGTACGGCCCGCTGTAGTCATAACTGTGCAATTGCTTGCACGGCACGCCCATTTTCTCAATGACGAACTTGTCCTTGATGCCGGAGCCGATGATGTCCGGCTTGTAGATTTCGATGAGTTTTTCCATCTCGTGATGGGTGATGTCGTCAATGATCAGCGTGCTCTTTTTCATCTCCGTCATCATGCCGTCGTAATCCTTGAAGGTGAACCCGCCGGCCTGGAGCGCGGCCAATTGTTCGGGCGTGCGCGTGGGTTTGTACCGCAGCGGATCCGCCTCGACGTGGATTTCCTCGATGTTGCGCGAGTCGGCGTCCACCTTGATCGTCGGGAGGACCCGGCGGCCCTCGTAATCGTCGCGATGGGCGAACTCGTAACCGGCGGAAACAATCTCCATGCCGAGGTCGCGGAACAGATCCTGGTAATGATGCGCCCGCGACCCGCCGACAAACAACGCGGCCTTCTTGCCCTGATGCCGGCCTTTGATTTCCTCGCGCACCGGCCGCAAGGCGATCATTTCCTGGGCGATCACTTCCTCGACGCGGTCCGTCAGTTTTTTGCTGTCGAAAAACTTCGCGATCTTGCGAAGGGTCTTCGCCGTGGCTTCCGCCCCGATGAAGTTGACTTTGATCCAGGGAATCCCAAATTTTTTCTCCATCATCTCCGCAATGTAATTGATGGAGCGATGGCACATCACGCCGTTGAGCATGACGGTGTGGGCCTTTTTGACCTGGTCGTAACTGACATCGCCGCTCAGGGTCGAGGTGACATGGATGCCGCATTTGCGCAACAGCGTGTCAATCTCCCAGGCGTCGCCGCCGATGTTGTACTCGCCGAGAATGTTCATGTTGAACTCGGCTTCGTCGGGTTTGTCGTCCAGGCCGATGATGTTCTTGAACACGCCGTTGTTGGCGATATGATGGCCGGCAGACTGGCTGACGCCCTTATAGCCTTCGCAACTGAAGGCCATGACGTTGATTCCCAGTTCTTCCTTCATCTGTTTGGCGACGGTGTGAATGTCGTCGCCGATCAGCCCCACCGGACAAGTGGCGAGAATGGCAATCGCCTTGGGCTTGAAAATGTCGTAGGCCTCGCGGATGGCCTGCTTCAATTTCTTTTCCCCGCCGAAGATGATCTGGTCCTCCTGCATGTCGGTGTTCATGCAATATTGCAGATAATTGGTAACGCCGGCGGGCGGGCGCACCAGATTGCGCCGCGAGAGCCAGGCGTAGAAGCCGCACCCCACGGGGCCGTGGGTGATTTGCAGAATGTCGTAAATCGGCCCGAGCACCACCCCGCGGCAGCCGGCGTAGGTGCAGCCGCGCTGCGTGATGATGCCGGGGAGCGTGCGTGAATTGGCGCCGATTTCCGGCGGCGCTTCCGGCTCGTTGAGGACGATCTGCTTGGCCCGCTTCTTGGCGGTCTTGGCCGGATAAATCTTCAGCATCTCCTCCTTGACGGCGGCCGGATCGGGCAAAGCAACGGGAACTGTGAGGGTCGGTTCGGACATAAGAATTTCCTTTTGGGTTGGTTGGTTTTCGGTGGCTTCCCTGAAATCACCACGGACAGCCCGTGATTTAGTTGTAGAGGCCGAATTGCATCAGGAGTTTTTCCAACTCCGGAATGGGCATCGGCTTGGGAATGACAAAATTCTGGTTTCCATCAATCGCCTTGGCCAGGGCGCGGTATTCATCGGCCTGACCGCATTTCGGATTCCATTCGATGACCGTTTTGCGGTTGATCTCGGCGCGTTGCACGTCGTTGTCGCGCGGCACGAAGTGAATCATCTGGGTGCCGAGCAGTTTGGCAAACTCCTGGATCATTTCCTTTTCGTTGTCCACCTTGCGGCTGTTGCAAATCAGGCCGCCGAGCCGGACCTTGCCGCTGGTGGCGAACTTCAAAATGCCCTTGCAGATGTTGTTGGCGGCATACATCGCCATCATTTCGCCGGAGCAGACAATGTAAATCTCCTCGGCCTTGCCGTCGCGGATGGGCATGGCAAACCCGCCGCACACCACGTCCCCCAGCACGTCGTAGAAGACATAATCGAGTTTCTCGCTCGCATCATAGGCGCCGAGTTGCTCGAGCATGTTGATCGAGGTGATGATGCCGCGGCCGGCGCAGCCGACCCCGGGTTCGGGGCCGCCGGATTCCACGCACAGGGTGTTGCAGAAACCGCCGTTGCGGATGTCCGCCAATTCGACGTCCTCGCCTTCATCGCGGAGCGTGTCGAGCACGCTCTTTTGCGACATGCCGCCGAGCAGCAGCCGCGTGGAATCGGCCTTGGGATCGCAGCCGACGACCATGACCTTTTTTCCGCTCTCAGCCAGGCCGGCAACGGTGTTTTGAGTGGTGGTGGATTTGCCAATTCCGCCTTTTCCGTAGATTGCTATTTTTCTCATAAATGAATTTGGTTTTATTTTTTCATCCGGCGGAATCTTCCGCCCGGCGCTGTTACTCCTAGCGCAAGCTTGATGCCAACCCTCCTGCCACTGTCCCCCAAACCCCGGAACACCGCGTAAAATCAGGGGTTTTTGGCAAAAAGAGTTTCTGCACGGCGGGGTACGGCGGTTTGGGACGGGGAGGATTCCCACATTTGCGTAGGATTAAAAGTTGGAACCAACACGGATGTAGCCACCGGCAGGTGGCGGGGCGGGATCGTTCAGCAAAGCATCGCTTGAACCTGGTAATATCCCCCCAAAACCAAATGTTCGGATTCCCCCGCGAGCAGCGACTTCGGCAGCAGGCCGCTGAAGAAGACGATCTTGGCCAGCGGCACTTCCACTTTCCACGCGCTCGAGCCAAACTCCCACGCCACCTCGGGGTCGGAAGTGAAGGAACTCAGGTTGTTAAGCTGCACCAGCGTGATGCGCTTGGACGTGGCATCCCCTTTTGCGGCTTGATTGTGAATGGCGTACTCCTCGGGGTCATGAGTGCCACGATAAAGGGTTTTGCTGCGGGCGCCGGGATAACGCCGGCGCAACTCGTCCTGACAAAACGTGTAAAGCAGGTCGAGTTGCATAAGGGCGCCAATGGATTTGGTCGCACCGCGCATCCGGTCCAGCGTGAAGGATTCGCGGGCGGCGGCATTGTCCGCGAGCCGTCCGTTATGGTAGGTGGCCAAAATGCCGAAACGGCTTTCCACCCACGCCTTGAGCAGCGCGCCCGCCTGACGGTTGCTGTCGGCGCCCCAGGCATGGAGCAAATTCACATAGCTGTAGGGTGATTTCAACTGTCCGTTCTGCCCGTGCTTTTCGTTGAGCCCGAATTTGACACTGACACTGTCATGAAACAGGCGCCCCCGTTCCTCCGGATCAGCAATTTCATCCAGCCGCCGGAACAACCGGGCGTCGCTGGCCCGCACACCGTCAATCTCCAGGGGCAGCGGATTGGCCTGAAATTCATCGGAACCGATGATCCACGGGGAAAGATTGCAGCGGTTGAGCGCACAGGACGAGCGCGAGTGGTCTTCGGCAATGTTCTGGTGGTACAGGTTTTCCGGCGGGCGCATGGAAAGATGAAAGAAATTAAGCGGCTGGCTGTCGAGCTTTATTGCATGGGTGGGGACAGGTTGAGCAGCCTCGGGGTTTGCCAGTGGATGGCGGCGCTGACCGCCGGGTCGAGTTTTTTCAGCCAGCGGACGGGAATGCCCTGAGCCCCGTAAAGCGCCCCGGCAAGTTGTCCGGCCAGGGCCCCGGTGGTGTCGGCATCGCCGCCGCGGTTCACCACCCGCACCAGGCATTCCTCGAAGCCGCCGGTGTTGAAAAAGCCGTCGAAGACCGTTTGCACCGTATCCACGATGTAGCCGCTGGTGTTGCCGGGCCAGGGCTTGAAACGGAAGGCGCCGTGCCGGGCGATCAGATCATCGGCGATTTGATTGCAGGCCGCCTTTTCGCCTTCGAGCAGGAGCCGGCGGGTCATGCACGCCAGCGCCGCCGTGGCCTCGTCGGATTTGGGATGGTGATGCGTCAGGTGCGCCTGCTCGATGCTGCGCTGAACCAGCAGGGACTCGCTGGCGAGCGACGCGAAAACGGTGGGAAGATTGCGCATGGCCGCCCCGTTGCCCCCGTGTTCCTCCGCCGGCGGCGCGCACAAACTGCCATCGGCAATATAACGGCTGAGGCCGCGACGACAGGTGTTGCCGATATCCACCGGCCGGCTGCGCATCCAGACGACATAGGCATCGGCGATGGCGCGCAGGTTCCACGCCCCGCTGGCGATCAAGGCCGAGCCCAGGGCGAGGGCCATTTCCGTGTCATCCGTCACCCGCCCCGGCTTCAGATGCAGCCAGCCGCCACCGACGATCTGATCATGGACGCCGTGTTGGGCGGTGATTTCCCCGGCGGTCATGAATTCCACGGTGGCCCCCAGCGCGTCACCGATCGCCACTCCCAGGAAAGACCCCAGGGCCCGGTTTAACAACATTGCGTTCATTGCTGGCTGCCCTCGCCGGCCCCGCAAACGGCCCGCGCCACCTGGGGGCGGCCGCTCAAGCGGAGGTCAGGAAGCGACCGCCTCTCCCCGCCGAAAGCGTTTGAAATCAATGTGGTAGCGCTGGACGCGCAGGCCGATCTGCCGTTCAGTCAGACCCAGCCGGCGCGCGGCGGCGGCCATGTTGCCCTCGCAGGCTTTGAGTTCGGCCACGATCATTTCATATTCCAGCGCGGAGACGGCGGATTCCAGCGTGCCGGAGGCCGCCCCTTCCGAGGCATCCTTTTTCTGCAGCGTGGGCGGCAGGTGATGCGCCTCGATGGATTTGCCCGGGCTCAGCAACACGGAACGCTCCATGCAATTCTCCAGTTCGCGCACATTGCCGGGCCAGTGGTAGCTCATCAGCAGATCAATGGCCGCCGTGGAAATGCGGCGGACGGCCTTTTGATTCAGCTTGGAATATTTTTCAATGAAAAAATCCGCCAGCAACAGCAGGTCCGACTTCCGCTCGCGCAGCGGCGGGGCGTAAATCGGAAACACGTTGAGCCGGTAATAAAGGTCGGAGCGGAATTTGCCCTGCTCGATCATCTCCTCCAAATTGCGGCTGGTGGCCGCCAAAATACGCACGTTGGACTTGATCGGCGTCTGGCCGCCCACGCGCTCGAACTCCTTTTCCTGCAGGACGCGCAGCAGTTTCACCTGTGTGGCGGAGGAGACATCGCCGATTTCATCCAGAAAAATGGTGCCGCCATCCGCCACCTCAAACCGGCCCTTGCGCATGGCGATGGCCCCGGTGAACGCCCCTTTTTCATGGCCAAACAATTCACTTTCGATGATGGATTCCGGCAGCGCCGCGCAGTTGAATTTCACGAACGCCCGGCCCTTGCGCGGGCTTTGCTCGTGCAGCGCGCGCGCGATCAGTTCCTTGCCCACGCCGCTTTCCCCGCGGATCAGCACGGTGGTCACGCTGTTGGCCACCTGCTCAATATGCCGGTAAACCATCTTCATCGCATCCGAATTGCCGATCATGTTCGGCGGCCGGAAACTCGTCTGGATTTGCTCCTGCAACCGCTCATTCTCCCGGTGGAGCAACTGCAGTTTCTCCTGGGTGAGCCGGTGAAAATGAACCGTGTGCGCAATCACGTTCGAGATGAGCGACAGCAGCCGCCGGTCGGACGAGAGCCGCGCATGACCGTCCAGCATGCGTTCCACGCTTAACGCGCCGATCACCTCCGTGCCAAATTTGATGGGCACGCAAATGTAGGCCGCCGGCGTCGAGCCCGGGGCGATTTTTTGCTCCTGCTGCCAGCGCGCTTTCAGCGCCGGTTCCTTGGAGATGTCCTGCACGACCACCGCCAGACCGGATTCCATGACCTGTTGAATCAAGTCGCGGCAGGCCAGCAAATAATCCTGCTGGTTTTGACCGGCGGGCAAACCAACGGCTTCGCTGATGCTGGCCGTGCCGCGCTCCCGGTTGAGAATGGTGATGGTGCCGCGCTTCATCCCCAACACCTCGGACATTTTCAACAACACCGGCCGGATGACCTCCCGCAGTTCAATGCTGCTTTCCAGCGTGTAGGAAATGTCGAAGAGCAGGCTGAATTCATCCACCACCCGGCAGCCTTCCGACGAAGCGGGCGCCCCGGAAGGACTGGCGCTGTGGTTCTCAATGCCGGGGCATCCCGGCGGACATTCATCCAACAATTTTCTCACAAAGCCTTACACGCAAGGGATATGCCAAAAAAGCGCCTCCCCAGGCCGTGGTCAATGAATTCATCGGCCGGACGTCAAAAACCTTTAACCAATGGATTGGAATGAGAATTGCTCCCATAAATCAACCAAAATTGGAAAATAAATTTCGCCCCGTTTTTCGGTCCAACAACCCCGCTGACAGTGTTTGTTTTTATGCAACCCGGCCAAAGATTGACAGCAACTAATGCTGATGAAAAATCCCGGTGCCGTCAGCGATGCCGGTCACCGGTGCCGCCTCGGACGGTCCCGCCGCCACGGAAAATGGGACCGCCTCCGCCGCCACGCGTCACGCCGTGAAAGCCGCCTCCCCAACCCCCTCCCCGCCCGGAGTAAATGACCACCGGGGGATACCAGGCATAAACCGACGGGTAATAAACCGGGGGATAATAATCAGGCTGGTAATAATCGGCGTTATCCGGAATGACTTGGACATCGGACTCCGGCATTGGAGCCGGACTGGTCGGAAGCGGCACCGGGTAGGCCGGGGCAACGGCTGGCGGCGGCACCGGGGCGGACGTTTGCGCCGTCGTCAACGCGGCTTTGGGCTGGCTCAACATGGCCAGAACCACCGCGTCGGAAACACCTTGTTGCCGCAGATAAATGATTTGATCCGCGCTCAACCCGTAGCTGTTCCCCGCGTTTTTGATGTAGGCGATGATCATTTCATCGCCGACCTTCGCCTGGGTGAGTTGCAGGATTTGCGGCACGCCGAACGGGAGTTGCGGCGCGGGCGCACTGCTGATCACCACTGGCACCGTGTTGGAAATGGAGGCATCCTGCGCCCCCGCAGTGGTCGCCGGAAGCAGCAGGCTGGCGGCCAGCGCGACCATGAATTGTTTGACCCGATTCGTTTTCATAATGCCCGCCTTTCCGGGGCTGACTGAAAATGGCAGACGCCAGCCGGTGTCCGGGAGGGTACCGCATTCCTTAAATCATCAGTCAGGCTTGCCTGGTTCATACTCCAACCTCGCGCATTTTTCTCAACTGTCAACCGCCGCATAAAACCTCAGGCCAGCCCGGCGGGAGAAAGTCCGCGCAACCTCACCAGCGTGGCGCCCCAGCCGCCGTACTGCGGATGATCCAGCGTGAACGAAACCACGTCCGGATGCTTCGCCAAAACGGAATGCACCGTCCGGCGGAGGTGGCCCACCCCCTTGCCGTGGATCAGCCGCACCTGCAGGATCCCCTTGGCCCGGCACGCGGTCAGATAATCCCGCACCAATTCCGACACCTCGCCCGGTCGGAACGTGTGCAGGTCCAGCACCCCGTCAATCGGCAGTTGAATGGGCCCCTCCATCCTAAAACTCCAGGGATCGGGCCGCCGCCGTGTAAACCGGCGCGGGATTCACCACCGGCTTCTCCTGCCGGGCCAGCAGCGCATCCAGTTGGTCCGGGGACTGGCTAATCGCCTGCTGATAATTGGCAATGCTCGGGGTCAGATCAAAACCGGCCTCCGCCGCCACCGCCGGGACATTGACACGGTCCGCCCCCCCGACTCGTGGTGCTTCCACAGTCCCAATCCTCAGCAACACCAGCAAAACCGCCGCCAACGGCAGCGCCACCCGCCACG
>CAZUBG010000237.1:0-8185 GCA_964618545.1 uncultured Bifidobacteriaceae bacterium
ATCGCGGGTTTCCCAACCCGCAGGCCGTCCGTCAACCGGGCGCGCCCGCCCAACCCTGCCAACACCCTCGGGATGCCCGGGCCTTGGCCCGTCGTTCCGTCTGCTCGCAGTCACTGGCCGTTGTCGTCCTCGCCGCCGCCCTCTTGGCATTCACCGGTTGCTCCTCCAAAGTGGACCAACCCGGGCCCGCCGGCTCCCTGACCGCCAGCAATGTGGTCCTGACTGCCGCCCAGCTCCAAAAGATCCAGCTTTATACGGTCGCTCCCTCCCAATATCATCGGGAGATTGACGTCACCGGGGTGGTTGATTTCGACAATGACCAGGCCACCAGCGTGCTGGCGCCCTTCGGGGGGCCCGTGTCGCGACTGCTCGTTTCCCCCGGCGACCATGTCCGCGCCGGCGACCCGCTGGCCGAGGTGGATTCCCCTGACTTTGCGACCGCCATCAGCGCCTACCGCAAGGCCCTCGCTACCGCCCAGACCACCCGCCGTATTGCCGACATGGACAAGGATCTCGTCCAGCACAACGGCGTGGCCCGCCGCGAGGCGGACCAGGCCCAAACCGACGCCGCCAACGCCGAGGCCGACCGCGATGCCGCCCTGCAAACCCTCGTCTCCCTGAACCTGGACCCCCAGGCCATCAAGGATCTTCAGGAAAGCCGCCCGATCACGCGCCCCGGGGGCCTCATCCGGTCGCCCATCGCCGGCACCGTCGTCGAAAAACTCATCACTCCCGGCGAACTCTTGTCCGCCGGCACCACGCCCTGTTTTACCGTGGCCAACCTCTCCCGCGTCTGGGTCATGGCGCAATTGTTTGGCTCCGACCTCGCCGCCCTCAGCCTCGGCGACGCCGCCGAAGTCGGGACCGGCATTGCAACCAATGTTTTTTCCGGCACCGTGGACAACATCTCCGCGCTCGTGAATCCGGACACCCGCGCCGTCTTGGTGCGCGTGGTCGTGGAGAATCCCGGGGACTTTCTGAAAAAACAGATGTACGTCCGCGTGCGCCTCCAGGCCCGCCGGGAAAGCACCGGCCTGCGCGTTCCGGTTTCCGCAATCCTGCGCGATGATGAAAACCTGCCCTTTGTCTATGTCGTCCAGCCCGACGGCGGCTTTGCGCGGCAATCGGTGACCCTGGGGTATCGTTCCGGGGACCAGTACGAGATCACCGAAGGACTTCCCGCCGGCGCCCGGATTGTGGTGGCGGGCGCGATCTTCGTTCAATTCATGCAAAATCAATGAGCGATCCAGAACTCCCATCCGAACCCTCCCCGCGCCCGGCCTCGGCCATGAACCGGCTCGTGGCTTCGTCCCTGCGGCAGCGCTTTCTGGTGGTTCTCCTGACCCTCGTGCTCATCGGCGCCGGGGCCCGGTCATTGGAGCGTCTGCCGGTGGATGCCTATCCCGATCTTTCCCCGCCCATCGTCGAGATCATCACCCAATGGCCCGGCCACGCCGCCGAGGAGGTCGAGCGGTTGATCACCGTCCCCGTCGAAGTCGGGATGAACGGCATTCCGCAGATGACCACGCAGCGCTCCATCTCGCTCTACGGATTGTCCGATGTGCTCCTCACCTATCACGACGGTACCGACAACAATTTCGCCCGCCAGGAGGTTTTCAACCGGCTCTCCAGCCTCAACCTGCCGAACGGCGTCACCCCTTCCGTGTCCCCGCTGTCCTCGCCTTCGGGCCTGATCTATCGTTATGTGCTGCAAAGCCCCGACCGCTCCCCCATGGAACTCAAGACCTTCGAGGACTGGATCATCGAGCCCCAGTACAAATCCATTCCCGGCGTGGCGGATGACTCCGGCTTTGGCGGGGGAACCATGCAATACCAAGTGCTGTTGGACCCCGTGAAGATCGCCGGGGTCGGCCTGTCCGTGTTGCAGGTCGAAGGCGCTCTGACGGCCAACAACGGCAATGCCGGCGGCGGGTTTTACTCGCAGGGCGGCCAGTTCTATTACGTCCGCGGCCTCGGGCGTCTGGAAACGCTGGAGGACATCGGCAACGTCGTGCTGGCCGTGCATGATGGCACCCCCGTCCTGCTCAAGGATGTCGGCCGCGTGGTCATCGGCATTGCCCCGCGCCTGGGCGAGTTCGGTTACGAAAAACAGGACGATGCCGTCGAGGGCGTCATCCTGCTGCGCACCGGTGACAAGACCCAGGACGTCCTCAAGCGCGTGGAGGCCAAGACCCGGGAACTCAACCGGCACATTCTGCCCAGGGATGTCCAAATCCTGCCGTTCTACGACCGGACCGATTTGATCGCCCTCACCACGCAGGTCGTGGAGCGGAATTTGTGGCGCGGCATGCTGCTCGTCGTCGTGGTGCTGGTCTTTTTCCTCTGGGATTTCCGGGCGGGCCTGATTGTCGCCACCACCATTCCGCTGGCGCTGCTGTTCGCGTTTATTTGTCTCGATCTCCAAAACGCCTCCGCCAACCTGCTCTCCATCGGCGCGGTGGATTTTGGCATCCTGGTGGATGGCGCCGTGGTGATGGTGGAGAATATTTTCCGCCAGCTCGCCGCCCGCCGGGGGAGCCCGCTCAATGTCACCGAAATCATCAAGGCCGCCGCCGCCGAGGTGGACCGCCCGATCTTCTATGCCGTCGCCGTCATTGTGGCCGGCTTCCTCCCGATCTACGTCCTCGCCGGCCCTTCCGGCACGCTCTTCAAACCGATGGCGGACACGATGGTGTTCGCGCTCGTCGGCTCCCTGCTGGTCACCCTCACGCTGCTGCCGGTGCTGTGCTCGTGGTTCATGCGCCGCGGCGTGCGCGAGCGGCGCAACCCCGCGTTTGAAGCCATCAAATCGGTTTATGTCCGGGGCCTCGATGCTTGCCTCGCCCATCCCTGGGCGGCCACCGCCGCCTCCGCCCTCCTGCTGGCCGCTTCCCTGCTGCTCATCCCCCGCATCGGCGCCGAATTCATGCCCCAACTCGATGAAGGCGCCCTCTGGGTGCGCGCCACCATGCCCTACACCATTTCGTTCGACGAATCGGCCAGACTCACCCCCCAAATCCGGCAGGTGTTGAAATCCTTCCCCCAGGTCACCACCGTCGCCTCCGAACTGGGCCGGCCCGACGACGGCACCGACCCAACCGGCTTTTTCAACGTCGAGTTCTACGTCGGGCTGAAACCCTACTCCGAATGGACCGGCCCGTACCGCACCAAAACCGCCCTGATTGAGGCCATCAACCAGCAGCTCCAGTCCTTTCCCGGAGTCATTTTCAATTACACCCAGCCGGCGGAGGATGCCGTGGACGAGGCGGAATCCGGCTTGAAAAGCGCCCTGGCCGTCAAAGTCTTCGGCTCCGATCTGGAGACCCTCCAGCAAAAGGGCAGGGCCATCAAACAGGTCCTCGAACAGGTGCGCGGCATTCGTGACGTGACGCTCGTCCAGGAACTCGGCCAGCCCAGCCTGACCATCAGGATCAACCGCGCCCTGATCGCCCGTTACGGCGTGAACGTCGCCGACATCAACGGCTTGATCACCACCGCCATCGGCGGGGACGTGGCCACCCAGGTCGTGCAGGGGGAAAAACAGTTCGATCTGATCGTCCGCCTCGAACCGCAATACCGCGACAACCCGGAGGCCATCGGCAATATTCTCGTGCCCACCCCCGCCGGGCCCCAGATTCCGCTCCGCGAATTCGCCGACATCCGCGTCGCCAACGGAGCCTCCTTCATTTACCGCCAGGACAACTCCCGCTACATCGGCGTGCAGTTCTCCGTCGCCGGACGCGATCTGGCCGGGGCCGTGGAGGATGCCATGCGCCAGATCAACGCCAGGGTCGTCCTGCCGGAGGGCTACCGGCTCGATTGGGGCGGCGAATACTCTGAATATACGGCGTCGCGCCGGCAGCTCGGCGTCATTCTGCCGCTGACCCTGTGCCTGATTTTTTTCCTGTTGTTTGCCCTCTACAGCAACTTCAAATTCCCGTTCATCACCGTCCTTGGCGTGGTGCTGTCCGCCCCGGCGGGCGGCCTCGCCGCCCTCTGGCTCACCGGCACGCCGTTTTCCGTTTCTTCGGGCATCGGCTTCCTGGCCCTGTTTGGCGTCTCCGTGCAGACCGCCGTCGTTTACATCTCTTATGTCAACAAACTGCGCCGCAGCGGTGCCAGCCTCGACGGGGCCGTTCGGGAAGGCGCCATCCTGCGGTTGCGCCCCATCATGATGACCGCCCTGGTGGCCGCGCTGGGCTTGCTCCCCGCCGCCCTGGCCACCGGTGTGGGCACCGACACCCAGCGCCCGTTCGCCCTCGTCATCGTCAGCGGCCTCTTCACCCGCCTGCTGATCAGCATCTTCCTCATGCCCGTTCTCTACGCCCTGGTCGCCCGTCCCGGCGACCGCCTGGAGGTCTGACGCCGGTTGGGCAAAACCTCCGAACCGCCGGTGGCGGGTCGCACGCCATCGTCCCGCAGGGACCCCGGAAATTAGCCAGCTACGCAGTGGCTGGTAATGGCGTCATTCAAAAACCAACACGTCCCGCAAGGGACGCCGGACAGCGCCTTGCCGCCTTTGCTCTCCCAAACCCGGCGGGGTCCCAGATTCATCCCTCATCTTTCATAATTCATCCTTTTCCCACGGGGGGAATCACCCACGGGGGAATCCGTTTCAAGCCCGCAGGGCTGGTATATTTGTAGCCACACCCTCCCAAAACCAATTCAAGCTCCGTCGGAGCGCCATATCCCCTGACTCCACCAGACGATGTTGCCCGCCGGAGCGCCGGTCTGTGACCGGCTTATCGCGTCCAACGACCTGCCCGGTTGAGTTCACCCACCATGAGCGCCCCCGGCCCGCCCCGGTTTTCAAGTCGTTGGGGCGCAATGACTTGTTTTGCCCAGCCATCAAACCGTAGCAGCCGGCGTGAGGGCGTGTTGCCCAAGCCCCGGAGCGCGGCTCTGTGAGCCGCAGCACTTTGAAAAGTGAAGGATTATCCGGCTTTCTCCGGCTCCCAAAGGCAAGGTTTCCCTCGTTCTTGTCTTGGGCAGCACACCCGTGAGGAGGCTCTGAATGTGTCTTAACAGCAAACGCAGCCAGGGAAGAGTGACCACGGATTTCGGGTATGGACACGGATGGGAAAAGCACACCGGCGGAAAGCGGGACCGGACCGCGAGGCGGGTTCGTGGCGACGAGCCCTCACCACCCCGGCATGGTTGGGTTTTTCCACATCTGCGTTGGTCTGCGTCCAAATGCGGTGCAAAACGGCTGTCTTTGTTCGTGTCTTTCGAGTATTTCGCGGTTTAAAAATCCCCCGCCTTTCTTCGTTGCCTCCGCGCGCTTTGGTTGTGAAATCCCTGTTTCCCAGCCACTGTGTCCTCAGGGCCTCTTAAGAAACTGGCGGCATAACCCATTATGGCAAAGCTACTTGTGTATCGGTTCAGGAAGGCGCGCAGCGTTCTGTAGTGCGGTGGCCCTCCACCGCGTTTGCGGTCCAACTTCCGAACCATTCAGCCGCACCGCCTTCGCTGCGCCGCGCCCAAAAAAGTTTCTTCCCTGAACACACCCCACCACTGTGCCTTCACCCGCACCTGGCTGTATCGTGCCATCAAACGAAACCGGGGAGGATGATCATTGTTAAGCCCGTAGGGCTGACATATTTGTAGCATCGCCATCCAACGCGAAATCAAGCTCCGTAGGAGCGCCATATCCCATGGTTCCACCAGACGATGTCGCCAGCGCCTCCCGTCAACCCGGAGGGTTGCCAGACAGTAGCCGGAGGTCGGAGCCATGCGTAGACCTCCGGTCTTCTTGCCAATACGCGCGGCACCCCGGAGGGCGTGCCAGATCCGCCCAGCCTTGAGGGGAGCGTCCGCCCAGGTTCCTTCCTAAATCAGCACCCGCAGGGCGTCCCCGCTCAGTTGGTTAAAAGTCCCGTGACCGGGTCGCCCATCTCGGGGACCGGTTGGAGGTGGGACGCCCGTGACCGTCCCGTTCCTGAACTCCCCGCCCGCCGGCGTCCCTAATTTTAAGGACAAGACCTTTGCCTCATTTGCTGTCATAATGGAAAAAACGGCACAAAGCCATTATGAAAAAAATCCTGTTTCTCTCCGTGGGCCTGGCGGCGGTGTTCTCCCAATGCGCTTCCGCTCAAAACATCGTGTACGACGAATCCTGGGAAAACACCCTGGACGGTTGGGCCACCATCGGCGGAAACATGACCCTCGGCGGGTTCAGCACCACCCTGGGCGTGACCCAGGGAAGCTACAGCTTGATTTTGGATGGACCCGCCTCCGGCGGCCCGAATTATTCCGGCCAGATCGGCTCCGCGGCCAGCACCGCCCTGACGCTGGATCTTGCCAATGCCGTCTCGGTTTCACTCAACGTTTACGTGCCTTCCGGCGACTTCGGCGGGTATCTGCAATGGGATCTCACCCTCAACCAAAATGGCACGGGCGGGCTGGGCTACCAGTCGGTTGACGGTTATTCCTATACCGCCACCCCGATCGGATCGGAATCAACCCTCACCTGGACCATTCCGGCGGCGGATCAAACGATTTTGGCGGACAATCCCACGCTGCCCACCTCGTTGAACCTCCAAATTGGCGGTGGTTTCTCCAGCGCCAGCGATGCCGCGTATATTGACAATCTGGTGATCACCGACGCGCCCGTCCCGGAACCCGCCTCGCTGGCGCTGCTGGGCATCGGAGCGCTGGGCCTGTTGAAATTCGCCCGCCGTCGCTCCTGAATTCTAAACGCCTTCAGAAAACGCGGACGCCATCGTCCGCGTTTTTTGTTTCCACCCCCTTCCCTCCGCAGAAGGCGAAGACTTTTTCGACGTTGGGAACGGGGAAAGCCCACAGAAAGCAGGCGGACGGTTGTGCGTTTTTGTCCCGCAGGGACTCTGGAAAATGGCCGGCTACGCAGTGGCAGGTAACACGGTCATTCAAAAATCAACGTGTCCGCAAGGGACGCCGGAAAACGCCTGCTGGCCCCTCGCCCGTATTGGAGTGGTGCTATTCCGATGTCCCTTGCGGGACGAAAACGCGCGGTCGTCACGCCTTGGTTGCTCAGTCCCCCGGCGACACCCACTTTAAACGTCGAGGAACCATCTTCCCACCCGGTTCGCCTCCCCCGTTGTCTTTTTATTTGAGTCAACGGGGTCTGGAAAAAAGTTTGTCATTAGACTTGCCATGTCTCATGTGTGGGTGTAAACCTTCCGGTGTGAGGAGGATGAAGTCTTTGTCGGCGGCCGATGCGGCCCCGGATGGGGGTGCGGTCGGAAGCCGGATGCTTCCCGTGCGGATCCTCCGTTCCTTCGGAAAAGCACGGAAAAACACCGTAAAACACGATAAAGACCGGATAATTTTCCCAGAATTTTGTTGGTTTGCCCCCTCGGACATCCCGCTTGACCCCCCGGACGCCTTGGCCTGACAATGGGGCGCTCATTAAAATGAAGATATTCGCCACCATTACGGTGATCGGACGGGACAAAACCGGGGTGATCGCCCGCGTGACCTCCTTTCTCTTTGAACACCACGCCAACATTGAAGCCCTCGAAGAACAGGTCACCCGCGGCCAGTTCAGCATGACCCTCCAGGCCTCCTGGTTTAAGGCCGTCTTCAACCCCGCCCGCCTCCGCGCCGGACTCGACACCCTGGCCAAAAGCCTCGGCATGGAAATCAAGGTCCGCCTCGCCGAGCCCGGCCGGCGCCAGCGTTTTGCCATCCTGGTGACCAAGGAAACCCATTGTTTTGACGCCCTGCTCGCGGCCAGACTCGCGGCCCAGCCCGCCCTGGTCATCGGCAACCACGCGGACTTCGCCCCCCGCGCCAAACAGCACAAACTCCCGTTTTTCCACATCAACTGGAATGACCGCGTCACCGCCGAGACTCAGACCCTGCGCCTGCTCGAAGATCACGCGATTGATTTTGTCGTCCTCGCGCGCTTCATGAAAATCCTCTCCCCGAACTTCGTCTGGCGCTACAAAAACAAGATCATCAACATCCATCCCTCGCTCCTCCCTAGTTTTCCCGGCCCCCAGGCGTACCGGCAGGCCTATGAGAGCGGCGTGAAAATCGCCGGGGTGACCTCCCATTTCGTCTCCATGCGCCTGGATGAAGGCCCGATCATCGCCCAGGGCTCGTTTGCCATCCGCCCGCACATGGCGCTCAAGCAATTAATCGCCGCCGGCCAGAAGCTCGAGGCCCGCGTGCTGGTCAAAGCCGTCAAGTTGTACCTGGG
>CAZUBG010000238.1:0-8163 GCA_964618545.1 uncultured Bifidobacteriaceae bacterium
GACTAATCCCATACTGCGACTCCTTCCATGAGTCACCCCTTGCGGGGAGTTTTTTATTTCACGGCATCCCTGCCATGGGCGAACCAGTTAAAGGGTGGTCCACCTTTGGTTTATCCCTGCCAGCCTTGGTGGCGGCTGACGGCCGGTTTCAACAATTACCTTAATCGGAGAACGCGGAAAAAACTTGAGAGTCTGAGCGAAAAATGAAAAAGCCGGGAAAATGCGGTGCGGGGAGGATCCCGGCCGGGGGTCGGCACGGGGCGCAGCCGAACGCTGGCCTTCCCCGGGGGCGCGCGCCCGGAGAGGGGGACGGCTGCCGGGCACGACGAGGGACGGGCGGCCCGGCGGACATATGGACGGGGAAGCGCCGTGAACGGCGCGCTCCAGCCGACTTGCGGGTTGGGAAATGGCATTCTTTGCTTTAGTTAGTTTGGATTCGACCGATAAGGAAACGGATAAAGGCACAGACGAACTAATGAAGATCGGGAAAATGAAACTGATTTTTTCCGGGAAGCGGCATGATTTCATGCCGCGCTCCGGCCCGTCGGGTGGTGCCTCAGAAAAAATGGCCAACCGTATCGAATCATGAATCCCCAGGAACGACTTACCAAACTCATCGCCTCACTCGATCATGAGATCGGCCTGGCCCAGGCGGGCTCCAGCCAGGGCCAATTTCCGATTTTGGACCTGCTGGGCAATTTGCGCGATGAATTCGCGGGCCATCCGGAGTTGAGTGAACGCCACAAGATTTGCGCGGAGGCGTGGGAACGGGTGGTTAAGATCGTGGAATCGGGCAATCCCTTTGCCATGGAGGACATCAGTTGGCTGAACGATTTGCTGACGGAGTTCCGGCGCCCGGCGGGAACGCCGGCCGCAGCAGCGCCGGTCGCAAAACCCGCCGTCCCCGAGGCGGCCCCGGCACCCCAGGCGCCCCCAGCCGAAGCACCGGCGGCGGCGGCGCCAGTGGTGGAGGAGGCGTTGCATCTGGACATCGCCGGGGATGGCGATTTGCTGAGGGAATTCATCACGGAATCGCGGGAGCATCTGGACAATATCGAGCAGGGTGTGCTGGTGCTGGAAAACCAACCGGCGGACGCGGAGACGTTAAACACGATTTTCCGGGCGTTTCACACGTTCAAGGGCGGAGCGGGGTTTTTGAATCTGCTCCCGATCAACCGGCTGGCGCATGTGCTGGAATCACTGCTGGATCTGGCGCGGCAAGGCCGGCTGGCAATGGATGCGCCGGTGATCGAACTGATTTTGCGGGGGCGGGATGTGCTCAAGCAGTTTCTGGATGAAATTGACGGGCAGATCAACGGGCTGCGAACGGTGGCCCCGATCGAGATTTCGACGGTCCGGATCAAGGCGGAGGCGCAGGGGATGATTGATGCGGTGGTGGCGGGAATCCCCCTGCCGACCCCGGCCAATGCCGGGACGGCGACGGCGGGAACCGCTGCGGGAGCAAAGCCCGAAGACAACACGCTGCCGCTGCCAGCGCCGTCACCCCGGACGGAAACGGGCGCGGAAGCCGGGGCGGCCCCGGCGGCAGGCGCGCCAAGCGAAGCGGGGTCCCCGCAGCCGGCCGCAGCGACGGGCGAAACGTCGGACGATGCCCGGACGGGCGGGCCGCATGCGATGGTGAAGGTGGACACGGGCAAGCTGGACGGGCTGTTGGATTTGGTGGGTGAAATGGTGATTGCCCAATCCCTGGTGGGTCAGAATTTAAGCCAGTTGGCGGGGGTGGATCCGCAACTGGCGCGGAATACGGCGCAATTAAGCCGGATCACGAAGGAATTGCAGCGGGTGAGCATGTCGCTGCGGATGGTGCCGATCCGGGGGGTGTTCCACAAAATGGCGCGGGTGACGCGGGATCTGGGGGTGAGGCAGAACAAAAAGGTGCGCTACCTGACGAGCGGGGACGACACGGAACTGGACCGCGGGGTGGTGGAGGAGTTGAACGACCCGCTGCTGCACATGATCCGCAACTCGATGGATCATGGGATCGAAACGGCGGAAAAACGGATCGCCGCAGGAAAACCGGCGCTGGGAACGCTGCAATTGCGGGCGTATCACCAGGGCGGCAACATTGTGGTGGAAATCGAGGACGACGGGGCGGGGCTGAACCGGGAGCGCATTTTGCAAAAAGCGATCGAGCGGGGGGTGACCACGGCCGCGCAGACCCACACGGATGAGGAGATTTTCAGTTTTATTTTTGCGGCGGGTTTTTCGACGGCGGAAAAGGTGACGGACCTTTCGGGGCGGGGCGTGGGATTGGATGTGGTGCGCCGCAACATCGAACGGCTGCGCGGGCGGGTGGATATTTCCTCGAAGCAGGGCCAGGGGACGCTGTTCAAGATCACGCTGCCGCTGACGCTGGCGATCATTGACGGATTGATTGTGAAGGTGGGCGAGGAGCGGTATATCATCCCGACGCTGTCGGTGCGGGAGTCGTTCCGGCCGCGGGCGGACATGATTTCACGGGTGCAGGGCCGGGCGGAGGTGGTGAATGTGCGGGGCCGGCTGATTCCGCTGCTGCAACTGCACGAGTTGTTCCGGGTGCGGCCCAAATCCACGGACCCGACGGAAGGGATCATCGTGGTGGTGGAGTCTGGGACAAATCTGCGTTGTCTGCGGGTGGACAGCCTGCTGCACAAGCAGGAAGTGGTGATCAAGAATCTCAATGACATGATGGTGCACAAGAATCCGGTGCTGGCGGGGGCGGCGATTCTGGGGGACGGCCAGGTGGGGCTGATCCTGGATGTGAATGCGCTGGTGAACCTGGAACACCGGTCGCTGTCGCAGGCGGCGTGAATCCTTGAATTGTCTGATTTAGAGCACCCAAAAGAAGACCATCGCGGCCAGGACGAACAGTCCGACAAGCCACCAAAACCAGTGGATGCCCGTGGGCTTGGGTGATGGGGAGCCGAATTCACCCTCGGCGAATTTCTGGTAATCAAACTCTTCCTCCGGCAAGGCCAAATGTTCAGTGCCGGCGGATTCCGCCCAGCCGGTGCGCTCATCGGCGCCGCATTCCGGGCAGGCCTTGGCTTGGCGGGGAAGTTCCGCGCCGCAGTTGGGGCAGATTTCCGGTGACATAGACGATTACTCCGAATGGACCGATGCCGCCAGCCATCGGAGGTAACGGGCGCTGCCCCGGCCCACCGGCAGTGCCAGGAATTCCGGGGTGTCGTAGGGATGCTTTTCCATCAGCAGTTTTTCGAGGGCGGGCAGTTTGGATTTTTCAGTTTTTAGGATCAGCAACACTTCCCGGCCGGATTCGATTTTCCCCCGCCACCAATAGTGGGATTCCAATTTTGGAAGCAGATTTGCACAGGCAATCAAGCGGGCGGAGAGGGCCGCCCGGGCCAGCGACCGGGCGGTTTTCAGATCCGGGGCCGTGACTAGGACGACTGAGAATTTGGCCGCGTTTTTCACGGGGTGGTCGGTAAGCGTGCCAGCGAGCGGATGGTGGCACTCAATTGGGCGGCTTTGGCCTCGGCCTCCGGCAGGGGCAAACCGGGCTTGACACCCGGACGCGTGACTTTGGTTTTGGTCAGCCAGGCGTTGCGCAGCACGGTGTCGCATTCAGTGACGGTTTTCAAAAAGTCCGTGGAGTGCAATCCCGCCGGGAGGGCCTGGTCCACACTCTCAGCGGAACCGACCGCCGCCGGGGCGCCCAAATGCACCAAAATTTCCCGGGCCATGAGCCAGTGCCCGAGTGGCCCGGGATGGATGCCGTCCTTGGTCAGGGGGTAGGTAGGGTCGCTCTTCCGCTCCCGGGCCAGGAATTGGTTCATGGGGAAATGAAGGTCAATCACCTCCCAATGATTGGTGCGCTGGTCCAGCAGCCAGGCGGCATAGTGATTGAGCACGGTATTATAGTCGGTGCCATCGGCAAACGGCGTCGCATGGCCGGCCAGAGGGTCATACGTGGGCGGGGTGAGGTGGATGATTTTGGCACCAGAGTGCAAAACCTGTTCGTGCAACCAGTTCATGCCCTCCCTGAATTTCTGGAATCGCGCCCCATCCAAAGGTTGGTAAATGCCGTCGTTCATCCCGTAACAGGCGAGGACCAGGTCGGGTTTGGTCTGGGCGAGGATGCGCGCCAGCCGTTCATGCAAGTCCGGCCGGGGGAATTTGCCACCGGCATGACCCGGTTCGGTCAGACCGGAAACCGTTTCGCTGGACAGGCCGAGGTTCAGAAAAACCACGGGGGAATCGGGGTCCTGACTGACAACATAGGCATGGATGTCATTCACATACAAACCGGCGTAGGTGATGCTGTCGCCGAGGAAGAGCAGGCGGTGAACGTTCTTGAGCCCGGGCAAACTTGCCGCGCGCGCGCCCACTCCGGCGAGCATGAAGCAGAGAAGCAGGACCGGCAACATTGCGCCCAACCGGCGGGTGAAAGCGGATTTGGGGACGATTTTCATGGGATTGATTTGGCGGCAGTTTCGCCGGTTATGGCGTGGCGTTCAACTCGTAATTTAAAATGGAGAGGGAATAGATCGCCGCCGTTTCCACCCGCAGCACCAGCCGTCCCAGCGAGATGGGTTGGGCGCCGGCGTCCTGAATGCGGGCCAGTTCAACGGCGGAGAAATCGCCCTCGGGACCCACCCAAACGCCGACGCTTTTGGGGGGGCGGCCGTGGCCGGCCTGAAATTCCGCCAGACATTGGCGTGGAGGCCGCCGTTCAGATTGGAGCGAGCCGACCAACATCAACTCAAACGGTTCCCGGCGGGCGAGGAATTGTTCCACGGTCAAGGGGGCGTCCACGATGGGCAGCCAGGCGGCTCCGCTTTGTTTGATGGCTTCCACGGCCACCTGCTGCCACTTCTCGCGTTTCTGTTCCGCGCCGTCGTCATCCAATTGGCTGACGACCCGTTCGGACAGAAGGGGGACCACCCGGTGGGCGCCCAGTTCGACGGCTTTCTGCACGATGGCATCCATGATCTTCCCTTTCGGCAGGGCCTGGATGAGGGTGATTTGACAAGCCAGGGGCGGGACCACCTTTTCGCTGCGAACCAGCAGGGAAATTCCCTGGCGCGCCGGGTGGTCCGCCGCGCACAAGTATTCGTGCCCGGCCCCGTCCAGCACGGTGACGGTCTCACCGTTCCGAAGGCGGAGGACGTTCAGCGCGTGATGCGCCTCGCGGCCTTCGAGTCGTAATGGCCGCCCGGCACAGTGTTCGGGCGGCAGATAAAACCGGTGCATAAAAACCTAGCGGAAAAACTTTTTGGCCTTGTCAAAGAATCCCTGGGTCAAGGGCGCTTCCTTGCCGTCGCACAGGGCGGAAAACTCAGCCAGTTTGGCTTTCTGTTCGGAGTTCAGCCGCGTCGGGACCTCCACTTGGATGCGGACGCGCAAATCACCATGGCCGTAACCCTGGAGGTTTTTCAAGCCCCGGCCCTTGACGCGGAAGGTGGTGGCGGGCTGGGTTCCCGCCGGGATCTTGATGGTCGCCTGACCCTCAAGCGTGGGGACTTCAATTTCCGCGCCGAGCGCCGCGTGGACAAAGCTGACGGGGACTTCACAAAGCAAATCATCGCCGTCGCGTTGAAAAATCTCGTGTTCCTGGACGTGCAACATGACGTACAAGTCGCCGGAGGGTCCGCCGCGAAAACCGGCTTCACCGTTGCCGGAGGAGCGCAGGCGGGAACCGGTGTCCACTCCGGGGGGAATCCGCAGATTGATTTTGGAATTTCGGTTGCGCCGGCCTTCGCCCTGACAGGCTTTGCAGGGTTTGTCCAGAATTTTACCGCCGCCTTTGCAATGGGGACAGGTTTGGGCGATGCTGAAAATGCCGCGCGCCATCAGCACCTGGCCGCGCCCCCCGCAGGTGGGGCAGGTCTGCATTCTCGATCCGTGTTCCATGCCGGCCCCGCCGCAGGTTTCACAGGCATCCTGTTTGGTCACGGAGATTTCCTTCTCACAACCATGGGCCGCCTCTTCCAGCGTGAGTTCCAGATCGTAACGCAAATCCTCACCCCGGCGGCCCTGGGATGGGTCGCCGCCGCCGCCGAAGAAGCCTTCAAAAATACCGCTGTTGCCGCCGAATACTTCGCGAAAAATATCAAAGGGATCGTGGAAACCGCCGCCGCCGCCCCGGCTGGCGCGCTGACGCGGGTCAAAGGCGGCATGGCCGTACTGGTCGTAAGCCGCACGCCGCTCGGGATCGCTCAGGGCTTCATAGGCTTCCCCCAATTCCTTGAAATTATCCTCGGCGGATTTGTCGCCGGGGTTCTTGTCCGGATGAAGTTTGACCGCCAGTTTGCGGTACGCTTTTTTTATTTCCTCCTGGTCGGCCTCCCGGCTGACCCCGAGGACCTCATAATAATCACGCTTGGCCATGGTTGATGCTGAATGGGATGTCAGGACTTGGTTTCGGGCTTTTTGGCGACAATGACGGTGGCGGGACGCAGCAGGCGGTCCCGCGATTTATAGCCTTTGCGCAACTGCTGGAGGACGCTGCCCTCCGGCACCTCACGGGACTCCTGTTGGGAGATGGCTTCATGCACGGCGGGATCAAACGTCTTGCCCGTGGCATCCACTTCCTCCACCCCGGCCTCGCTGACAAAACTTTTGAGTTGGGCCTGGATCATGGACACGCCCGTTTGCAGCGCGGCCAGTTTGTCGCCTTGGGAGGATTGCGCGGCGGTCTGGGCCATGTCAAAGCCGTCCAGGATGGGCAGCAATTTTTGAATCAGCGCCAGACTGGCGTTTTGGGCGGCCTCGGTGCGTTCGCGGGCGGCCCGTTTTTTGAAATTGTCAAAGTCAGCCGTCGTGCGGAGCAGCCGGTCCCAATTCTCCTGGGCGGAGGCGGCGCGGCTTTTGAATTCCTCGATTTGTTCCGGAGTATAGGCGGGGGCCATCGGCGCGCTGACCGGCGCGCTGGCCGGCGCGCTGGCCGGTTCCGCCGGGGCGGCGGCGGCGGCGTTGGTATCGTTCGTTGGTTTCATTCGGTTTTTTGGCACGAAAAAATTCAAGGCGGATACATTATCCCATTGGCGGCGGGGCAGCAAGCACCGGTTGGGCTCTGTGCGGGAACGGGGCGCATCCCGAAGTTGTTGATGAGGCCGGATAAGCATGCCTTTTTGAACTCGACGACGTGTCGTCCCGTCCAAAAGCGGCGACTTGTCACCGCACTCCAAAATGGCCTTCGTGCCTGAAAACCGCCCACCACATCGGGATGCACCGCCGGGTGGCAGCCGGTTTTGAATCTGTGAAGATATTCCGCCGTTGGTGGCGGGCAAAACAAGGGAGTCATAAGCCGGTCACAGACCGGCGCTCCGACGGGTTGCCGGCGGGTTTCAATTATTTGGCCGGGACGAGCGCTTGAAAGGCGGGCAGGCCGCGCAATGAATTCAGCGTGGCGTCTTTGCGGGCCTCCGCCAGCAAATCGCGGGCGGTGGGATTGGACTTAAGACGCGCTTTGCTCAGTTCCAAGGCGGTTTTCAGGTCTTTGAGCGCCGGATCCGTGTGTCCCAGGGTGGCTTCCAGCCGGGCCAGATCATAACGCGGCTCGGGTACGGTGGGCTGGAGTGAAACGAGCTTTTGCAGGGCGACTTCCAATTTGGGCAGGTTGGCCATCTGGGAATAAACCTGGGCGATTTGCGCCACATCCGAAGCGGAGATGCTGGCATTGCTCAGGGCCAGATCGAAGAGTTCAAACGCCCGGCCGGTGTTTTGCATCTGCATGTAGGCGCTGGCAAGGGTCAGCACGTTGGGCAGGTTGCCGGGGTTGGTCTGGACCATGGTCTCCATTTGTTGCAATTGATTCAAGCCTTGCGAACGCTGGGAGGCATCCTGCTTGAACCTTTTCAACTGGTCCACCAGACCCACGATGGAATCGTTAAACGGATCCAATTTCTGGCAGGTTTGGGCCACAATCAGCGCGTCATCCAGCCGGTTCTGTTGAAGCAGGAAGTTCACATAGCGATACACCGCCTCCGGGCTGTAGGGACAGAAGGCAAAGGCCTGCTTGAAGGCAAAATCCGTCTCCCGGAGCAACGCCTCCTGGCTGGCCGCGGTTTTTTGCAGGTATTCCGGCGGACACCCGTCCGGCCGCCCCGGGGCCTTGGGGAAACAGCGCCAGGCGTAAATGCCGGCGATGGAACTGCGCAGCTTGGAGAACGCCTTCTGGCCGTCATCATCGCGGATGAA
>CAZUBG010000239.1:0-8158 GCA_964618545.1 uncultured Bifidobacteriaceae bacterium
AATAAATGCCCACGAACATGCCGTTGCCCACGAAGGCGAAGATCACCGCGTTGGTGTGCAGCGGGCGGATGCGGCCGAAGGTGATGAATTGCAGGTTCAGGTTCGCGCCGGGGTAAAACAGTTCCACGGCGGCCAGCAGCCCGACCAACATGCCGACGATGCCCCAGACCACCGTCGCAATGGCAAAGGCGCGCACGATCCGGTTGTCGTATTTGAAGGTTTCCACGTTCATAGTTTGTTCGATTATTTTATGAGGGGTTAATCACAGTTTGGTTGTTGGTTGTTCGTGGGTGGAAGGGAATCCGCCTCGTTTTCGGTCAAGGAAGTGTGCCGGTCCCCGGGTGCGGCAACGGGTTCAAGGGCGGCCGGCGTTGGCAGAGGTTTTGTACCGGCTTTTGGGAATCGCACCGGCCGCGCTCCGCCAGACTCTCCTGGTTGGGGCGGAGCGGGGTCATCCAACAGCACGCGCAGGGCGGGGGTCAGGGTGTCTTCGTATTGTCCGCTGCGCACAGACCAGATGAATGCGCCCAGAAACGTCAGTCCCACCGCGAGGCTGACCAGCATGAGAATGATCAGAACACTCATGCCACCTCCAATGTTGGGGTGACCGGAACCACCAATCCGGTCGCCTGGGGGTTCGTTCCGCAGCCTTGCCGGGGGTGAAACATCCTCGCCCCCAGCCACGCCGTGGCGCCGGTGGCAAAGACCACCACGCTCACGGAACTGATGGGCATCAAAATGGCGCACACGATCGGGGCCAGCAGGCCGGCCGCCGCAATGCTCACCCCGGCCAGGTTGTACAGGGCGGAAATGACAAAGCCCGTGCGCACCACCCGCGCCGCCGACCGGGAAAACGCCAGCACCCGCGCCAGTTGCGGCAACTGGTCCGCGTCCAAAATCACATCGCTGGCGGGGGAAAACACGCCGATTTGTTCCACCACCGCCACCCCGACATCGGACTGTTTGAGCGCCCCGGCGTCATTCAAGCCGTCGCCCACCATCATGACCGTGCGCCCGCGTTGTTGCAGCTCGCGGATGAAATTCAGCTTGTCCATCGGGCTTTGGTTGAACCGCAGGGTGGCGCGTGGGCCGAACAGTTTTTGGAAGCGCTCTGCCTCGCGGTCATTGTCGCCGCTCAGGAGCGCCAGTTCATAGCGATCCCCGAGTTGCGCAATCAGCCGGGCGGCCTCGGGCCGCAGCGAGTTTTCCACGGCAAAGCCGCCGCGCCATTCGCCGTCAATCGCCACCTGACACTGTCCCGGAGCGCCGCTGGGGGGCAGGGGCTCCAGACTGACCCGGTGCAGTTGCAGCCATGCGGGCGAGCCAAGCAAAATCCGGTGTCCGGCCACGTCGCCGGCAATGCCGCCGCCGGGGGTCTCTTCGAAGCCCCGCACCGGCAAAGGGGCCGCCGTCAGATGGTGCGTGATCCGCACTGAGTTGGGATGTGTGGAACCGCAGGTCAGCGAGCCGATCCACTGCGCCTCGTCCGGCGTCAGCCCGGCCGGGTTCGGCCCTTGAAATGTCACGCCGCGCCCATCAGTCGTGGTGAGCGTGCCGGTCTTGTCCAGCACCACCGTGTCCACCTCCGCCAGCCGTTCCAGGACCAGTCCGCTTTTCAGAAAAATATTCAGCCGCGCCAGCAGCCGTTGGGCGGTGCCCTGCGTCAGCGGCGCCGCCAGTGCCAGAGCGCACGGACAAGCAACGATCAGCACTGCGGTGAAAACGTTCTCGGCTTTTGCGGCATCCTTGAAACACCAGAAAACCGCCGCCGCCAGCGCCACCCCGACCACCAGTTTGGTGAAGCGCCGGCTGTAACGGTTCGTCAGTGAATTTAAATCGTGATCGCGCGGTTTGCGAAACGCCTCGTTGTCCCAGAGCGTGGCCAGATAACTTTGCGCGACCGGTTTGATCGTCTCCACCGTGATCGTGCCGCCCACCTGGCGCCCGCCGGCGTACAGATGATCCCCCGCCTGGCGTTTCACCGGATCGGATTCCCCCGTCACAAAGCTGTAATCCAGGCACGCCTCCCCGGCCACCAACCGGGCGTCGGCCGGCAGCAATTCCCCGTTGCGCAGCACGAGCCGGTCACCGGTTTGCAGCCGTGAAATCGCCACGCTTTCCTCGCCTGCGGCGGTGCTTCGCATCACCGAGAGCGGGAAGAAACCCTGGTAATCCCGGTCAAAGGTCAGGCGGTCATGCGTCATTTTTTGAAACAGGCGTCCGCACAGCAGAAAAAACACCAGGCCGCACAGCGAATCGCAATAGCCCGGCCCGCGGTGCGAAACCACGTCAAAAATACTGGTGCCATAAATCCCTGCCAGCCCCAGCGCAATGGGGACTTCCAGCGTCAACGCCCGCTGACGGAGTCCCGCCCAGGCCGCGCGCCAGAAATCCGACGCGCTGTACACCACCACCGGCAGCGCCATGGCCAGGCTCAACCAGCCCGCCAGCCACCGGAACCAGGGGCCGTTCACCGTGTCCAGGCCCAGATAAAACGGCAGCGACATCAGCATGATGTTGCCAAATCCGAACGCGGCCAAACCGATTTGCAGCCACGCTTTTTTCCGACCGGCCACCGGGGCGGTCGCTTTGGCCTCGCCCAGGGTGAACCGGGGTTCGTATCCAATGGCCGTCAGCAGCGCCGCCAGTTCGCTGAATTTGATCCGGCTCCGGTCAAAGGCGATCGAGACTTCGCGCCTCGAGAAATTCACCTGCGAACGGCCCACTCCCGGGTGCAGTTTGAACAGGTTTTCCAGCAGCCACACGCAGGCGACACAGTGAATCATTGGCAGGTGCAGGGTGACCCGGGCCTGGGTGCCGTCCGCGAAATCAAGAAGCTTCTCCGCCACGACCGGATCATCCAGAAACGCCCATTTCAAGACGCCCGTCGTCCGCACCCGGGCCCCGGGGGCGGTTTCCAGCGTGTAATACCGGCCCAGGCCGTTCTCATGCAACAGGGTGAAAACCGTCTGGCAGCCGAGGCAGCAAAAATCTTTGCCGTCCACACTAAAGGCCGGATCCGGGCAGGGTTCCCCGCAATGAAAGCATCCGCCGGCGATGCGTTGGGCACCGGTGGGCGGGGATTGCGGTTGTGCTGCTCGGCTCGACATTTATTACCCGTCTCGGACAATGAATATCAGCGAGTTGACCCGTGTTCGACTAACCGTCCTTTACCAAACTATGCACGAAATTTGCTTCGGCCGTTTTTGTAATGCAACCCCGCTCCGTTTCTGTTCGTGCGTCAGACCCGGGTGGTCTCCTGCAACTTACCAACAAAGCTGTGAATGCCCGATAAATAGCGCGAGACCCGCGCCCTGCCACCGTGGCGCGTCTGAATGACGAGCCATTGGTTCACGCGGGAATAATCATGGGATATGACTTCTGACCACGGAATCTGTCGCCGGCCCCGCCAGGGAGAAAATGGATAAATGAAAGACTCGTCGAACTCGATGCGGACAAAAAAACCTCCAAGAATAAGCAAAGAATTCCGATAACACCACTGCCGGAGACCAGTAAGGCGGCCAGGTGCTGATTTGCGGATGCATGGGCGGCTCCATAGATCAGCAAGCCTCCAAGGAGCAGCATCGCAATACCCAGACAGCGCATGCCGGTTCCATACTCAAGGATGTAACGATTGACATGTTGCCGGGCGGTCAGCCCGACCGTTCGCAGCAAAATAATCTGCAATAAAGAGGTGATCACCGCTCCGATCATTCCCGCAATGATGGCACGCATACCTCTGTCAGTTTACTTCATCGTCCGCCGGTAATGAAACAAGTATTGCTGTGCATACCCCCCCTGCGGGCCAAAGTGCGTCGCCGCAAACTGTTGCAGGCGCTTTTCTGAAGCCCGTCGGCGTGGAAAATACAGTTCCTGCAACGCCTTTTTAATCCAGACATCCACCGGAAACGCCTCGTTGAAGCCGCCCGCAAACAGCAGTACACAATCCGCAATCTTGCCGCCCACCCCCCGCAGTTGCATCAGTTCCGCCCGGGCTTCCGCCAGCGGCCGCGTCCGCCAGCGTTCCGGATCAAACGCGCCTTCAGCGACCATCCGGGCGGCCGCGAGCAGGTTGGGGGCACGGAAGCCCATTTTGCAGGCTCTTAGCTGGACTTCACTTAAGCCGGCGATTTGAGCGGGCGTGGGAAAGGCAAAGGCCGGCGGTTCGCCTCCGGGCACGGCCAGCGTCGTGCCGTGCTGTTCGCATAACGTGGCGATAATCTGCCGGATCTGCACGATTTGTTTGGTGGAGGACAACATGAACGAAGCGAGACATTCCCACGGCTCCTGCCGCAACAGGCGCAGACCCCGGCACGCCGTCACCGCCTGTTGCAGGGGGGGATCATCCGGGAATGCCTGGATCACGGCGGTTAAATCCACGTCGCTTTGCAGATAATCCGTCAGCCAGTGCCAGTCCGCCACCGGCTCGGTCGTTTCCGCCCGGATGCCCGCGTGTACTGCTTCCAGCCGCACCCAGCGCCGGCCAATCACTCCGGCCCAGGCTTTCCCCCGGCGTTGCCAGCGAAAGGCCTGACCGGAATCCAAAGTGGCCGCCAGATCGTAATCGCAAACCGGGATTAAAGTTTCACGCGCGGACATTTTTACGTTAGCGAAGCTGGTGACATGCCCATAAGTGTACCCGGTGGAACACCCGATTGTTCATCCTTACTTCCCGCACGCCCAGATCGGTGACCGTTTCAAACTCTTCCGCCACCACGGGGGGAATGGGTTCGGCGGGGGCGGGCCGGGCGGTCAGGGGTTCCCGTTTGAGCCAGTGCCAAAACCAGCCTGATTCGTAGGGGGACGAATTGACCAGGCTCACGTAAATGGCGTTTTGTCCTTGGCGGGTGGTCCGGTAGTCATACTCCGGCCAGAAATAAAACTGGTTGGCCGGTTCGGGCGAGACCACGCAATAGACCAGCGGCTGTGTGGCCAGCGACTCCCGGGCGGCGGATGAATAAAACGACAGGGTGCCGGTCAGTCCGTAATGGCTGGCAATGATGAAGGCCGGTCCGTTCGTCGCGGCCAGTGCCGCCCGTTCGCTTTCCACCAACCGGGCGGTTTCCGACCAGGCCCGCAGGCGGTGCGAAGGGTCCATTTCCGCCGGCAACGGCGAGGCGAGCCGGCCGATCAGATCGGTGTCATGCAGGAAAACCGCCGCCACCAAACCCACGGCCAGCCCTCCGGTCAGGAAGACTCTCGCCAGCCGCCGATGGTGAGTGCCGTACGCCACCATCAGGCAAAACATGGGCAGCACGCTGACCGCGATCCAATTGGGCAGCACCCGGGAATGGAAGGTGAACAGCCAGTGCCCCAAAAACACCGGCATGCCCATGCAAAAAAGAAAGAGGTGCAAGGGAGGTTGCGGACGCAATTTCCAAAAACCGATGGCCGCCCACAAGGCTCCGACGAAAAAGAACGGATTCAACAGTCCGCCTTCCTGCCCGCAGAAATCCCAGAAGTAATTCAGCGTGGGATGCCACGCCGAGTTCATCCCCGCGTTGCCCGCCACATGATGGACCGTAATCCAATGATGTTGCGCGTTCCAGACGAGCACCGGCGTGGTGCAGGCCAGAAAAACCAGCAGTGCCAGCCACGGTCCGGGCTGGCGCAAGTGTTTGCGGGAGGCCGGTGCCGCCGCAAAATAAATCACCCAGCAGATCACCTGCAGCATCGCGGTGTATTTGAAGAGAAAGCTCAGGCCCAGCGCCAGGCCCGCCAGCAGCCAGTGGCTCGTTTTTCCGTCCGGTTGCAGCGCGCGCCAGCCCGCGACCATCGCGGCGGTCCAAAACAAAACCAGCGGCGGGTCAATGGTCATCAGCACGGCCCCCACGTCGAGCAGGGGGGTCGCGGTGAGGATGAGCAACAGCCAGAAGGCCGGTTGCGCTCCCACCTCCCGCGCCATGAAACGCAGCAGCAGCAGCCCGGTCAGGGCGGCGCACAAGGGCGAGCAGAAACGCACTCCAAAATTCGTGTCCCCCCAAAGGGCGGTGCCAAAGTGCTGGACGAACGCAATCCCCGGCGGTTTGCTGTAGTAGGAGAGCGCCAGATGCTTGGACCACAGCCATTGGTAGGCTTCATCCTCGCTCAGGCCAATGAGGCCCGAGCCAACGTAAATCCAACGAGCCACCAGCATGACGACCAGGAAGCAATAACCCAGCCGCAGCCATTCAATGCCGGAATCCCGGCCTTGCCGTGGGGCTGCCGAGAGTGGGACGGGCTTCCAGCCTGTCTGTCCCGTGGAACAGGCTGGAAGCCTGTCCCACTCAGTGGAGTCCGTCGCCGGTTGACGGAGCTGGGGATCCATTGGCGGATTGATCAACGAAGGCATCCGTGCATGCCAGGCCGGGAACCACTTTTTTCCCGGGCCTTGCCAGGCCCGTTCCAAAACCCACGCCAGGGCGGCGGCGTAACCCGCCCCCAAAATGGCCCCCGCCAGCACGTCACTGGGATAATGCACCCCGCAATAAACGCGCGAAAACGAAACCCCCAGTGCCATGGGCAGCATGAACCGCCAGCTCCGCCGGTAAAACAGAAACATCACCATTGTCATGGCAAACCAGTTGGCGGCGTGGGCGGAAGGCATGGAGCCGCTCTCCGTGCAACCCAGCCGCCCCACCGCGTCGGACAGGGCGATGCAGGGGCGCGGGCGCGCCACGGCGTGTTTGATGGTGTTGATCACCAGGGGGTCGCCCAGCGCCACCACCAGGACCACCAGCAGGGCGCACAGCCGGGCGCGCGCGCCGCCAAACACCAGCGTCCCCAGCACCACGGCCACGGCCAGGGGGATGAACCAGGACACGCCGCTGCCGCTCAGCAGGGGCATCAACCAGTCAAAAACCGGATTGCCCAGCGAGCGGTTGATGAAGTGAAACAGGGCGGTGTCAATTGTTTGCGGCCAATGCATCGCCGGTAGTGTAATGGGAACCGCCGTCTTGAAAAACTAATTACGCGATGCCGCTGGCCTTCAATAAACCACGATGGAACGCAAGGGCAGGCCCGGGAGTTTTGCGCGGCCGCCGAGGAATTTCAATTCAATCAGAAAGCCAACCTCCAGGATGTGCGCGCCGAGCTTTTGCATCAGTGCGACGGCCGCCGCCGCCGTGCCCCCCGTGGCGAGCAGGTCATCCACCAGCAACACCCGCGCTCCCGGTTTCAGGGCGTCCACATGCATGGCCACCGTCGAGGTGCCGTATTCCAGGGCGTACTCCTGTTCAATGGTCTGGTGGGGCAGCTTGCCTTTTTTGCGGACGGGCACAAAACCGGCCTCCAGTTTCAGCGCGGCGGCGGCGGCAAAAATGAAGCCCCGCGCGTCAATGCCCACCACGGCGTCCACGTCGCCGGGTTTAAAACCATCCGTCAACAGATCAATCGCGCCGGCAAAGAGCCGCGCATCCGCCAGGACGGGGGTGATGTCCTTGAACTGAATGCCCGGTTTCGGAAAGTCCGGGACGTTGCGGATGGCGGCTTCGATTTCCCGGGCGGTGGCTGATGACATAGTTTTGTTATTCTTCTCTCTTGCTGTGTTCAAGTTTTTCGATCATGCGGCGCAGTTTGCGCAGCGCCAGATTTTGTATTTGCCGGACGCGTTCCCGCGTCACCTCAAATTTTGCGCCGACCTCCTCCAGCGTTTTTTCCGTGCCGCCGTCCAGGCCAAAGCGGTATTGCAGAATGGTCGCCTCCCGTGGGGCGAGGTGTTTGACCATGTCCTGCAGCATGTCGGTGACGGTTTTGTCCTCCAGGTTGTCGTAGGGGGAATGGGCGTTTTCGTCCTCCACAATGTCGGAAAACAAATTGGAATCCTCGTCGCCTATCGGCGCGTCCAGCGAGGTGGGCCGCAGCGCGGCCTGGCGCATTTGCGTGACCCGCGCGGTGGTGATCCCCAGTTCCCCGGCCAGTTCCTCGTCCGTGGGTTCCCGGCCGAACTCCTCCGTCATCTTCATGGACAGCCGCCGCATCTTGGATATCTTGTCCACCAAATGCACCGGCAGCCGGATGGTTTTGGACTGGTTGGCCAGGGCGCGCTTGATGGATTGCTTGATCCACCACGACCCGTAGGTGGACAGCTTGCCGCCTTTGGACGGGTCAAACCGCTCGACGGCTTTCATCAGGCCGATGTTGCCCTCGCTGATCAAATCCAGCAGCGGCAGGCCGATGC